>JAQCEJ010000033.1 GCA_027618475.1 Planctomycetota bacterium
CGGATGGAACAACGACTTTCTGCTCCAAACCCTCACCGGCTCAGGAAGTTAGTGAGCGCTGGCCCTGCGTCTCCGTCGCTGGGCACGAGAAAACTACGTTCCTGCCATTCGGCGCCAGGACAAATGGCATCCCATCGTGCTTGAAGAGATGCAACGAAAGGATGACGAGCTCAATCAGCGGGACGATATCAATCCCGGGAAGCGATTTGTACCACTCGAGCCGATGCCCGTCAGGGCGATTCATCCCGCGCACCCAATGCCGGGAAACCCCAACATCCGCTTCGACGACGGAGTGCCCGTCGAGCGGCACGCGTACACGGCCATCGGTCAGGTTGAATCGATCGAGAGCGACGATCAACTTTTCGGCCTTGGTTAACGATAACCGTCTTACTGTTCCTCGTCGCCGACCTTGATCCAATCGACTGAAAACTCGGCATGCTTCATCGTTTTGCCTTGTTCGACGAAGTAGCTGTATACGGCGTGTACGTTTTTATCGGCTCCCTGAATGATCGCCGGGTAGTGGTATTGCCCCTGCTTGTGTCGCTCGAGATGTCGTATCCACTTCCATGTTCGGCCTTCATCGTTTGAGAGAGACAACGCCAGGCTGTTACGGCCTTTCGTTGTGTCGTTATAAATGAGAAGCCACTCTCCCGACGTCAGCCGCAGGCCGTCGAGCCCCGATCCAGGATTGGGAAAGTCGGTCATGCCGACGGAACTCCATGTCATGCCGTCGTCCGCAGATTCGCTGATGCGAATACGGTCGAGCGGTCCGTTCTCGCGCATGTATGCGACGAGCGTGCCGTCATCGCGCCGCAGGAGAGTCGGCTGGATGTTACCGAATCCGATCAGCGGTCGACTGGCGAACCACGATTCCCCCTGATCATCGCTGATCGCTATCAGCGAGATCGAGTACGTATCGGAATACAGCGGCAACAGAATCCGTCCGCTGGGAAGAACCGTCGGCTTGCAGCGCGGTTGCCAACCTAGCCGTTGATAGAGTTTGTCCGAAAGCCGTTCACGGAGTTTCTCGATTGCAGACGTGGCGTCGATCGTCAGGTCAGTTCGTTCGGCGAGAATTTTGTCAAGCGATTCGACGGCTGCCGTAGTAAAGTCGTCGGGCTTAAGAAAAATCGTACCACGTGACGTCCAGCGAGGCGAACCATCGGCGCGATATTCGTCGGCGACCAGGTATTGCGTCAAACACGATTCCCAGGTGTTGGCAATGATGACCGGCCAGAACAACCACAAGCGATTTTTCGAGTCGATCATCATCGTGGTATTGCCATCGGGAAACCCCGGGGTATCGACCATGAGGAAGGGTTTGCTCCACTTGATCGAACCATGACGTCGCCGCGACCCGTACACAGCGACGTCATCGGCCTGGCGTTCTCCCGACCCGCGATACCACGAAACAAGCAAGTCGCCATTCGGGCATTCGACAATCCCCGGAGCATGATTGTGCTGATCATGATACGGGAACACGAATTCGGCCGCGTAATGTAAGTTGATCTCGTCATCGGCGTGTGCCGCGAGCGACGAGATTACGAGAACGAACATCATCAACGCGTATTTCATGACGTGAACTTCACTTTGGAATTCTAATGTTTCGCGAACGATGACTCGAACGGTCGACCGACGAAAGGCTGGAAAACGAGGGATTCATTGCGCATTCGCCAGCACGCGGAGTTCCTTCGGTAATGGGAAATTTACATGTTCTTCGCGAATGACAACTTCTTCCACTTCGGCGTTGAATTGGTTGCGTAAGAGGTCGACGCATTCCTGCACTACGATTTCTGGAGCGCTCGCGCCGGCACTGACGAGAACGGTTTTCGCGTTGGCGAACCATTCCGTCTTGAGCTCGTGGGCACCGTCGACGAGATACGCCGGCCGGCCGATCGCACTTCCGAGTTCCATCAGGCGTTTGCTGTTCGAACTGTTCTGGCTGCCGAGAATGATTACCACGTCCGCATTGGCGGCGAGCTTTGACACGGCTTCCTGGCGATTCGTTGTTGCATAGCAGATATCGTCCTTCGGCGGTGATACAATTTGAGGAAAACGAGTCTTTAGGCGATCGATCACTCGACCGGCCTCTTCGATGCTGAGCGTCGTTTGAGTGAGATAGGCTATTTTGTCGTCAGGCGTGAATGAAAGCGAATCGACGTCTTCGGGTGTTTCGACGAGCGTGATGCTTTGTGGCGCTTCCCCCATCGTACCGATCACTTCATCGTGTCCTTCATGCCCAATAAGAATGATGTTGTAATTCTGCTGTGCGTATCGAATCGCCTCTAAGTGAACTTTGGTGACGAGAGGGCAGGTGGCGTCGATCGCTTTCAACTTACGCGAGCGGGCATGAGCGCGAACTTCAGGCGAGACACCGTGAGCGCTGAAGAGCAAGATCGATCCGATCGGGACTTCGTCGAGCGAATTGACGAACGTGACTCCCTGATTCTGAAAGCGATTGACGACATGCTGGTTGTGCACGATTTCGTGGTACACGTATATGTTTGACCCGAACCGGAGAATCGCCTCGTCGAGACATTCAATTGCCATATTAACGCCGGCGCAGAAGCCACGAGGATTTGCGAGTAGGACTTTCATGTGTTCAATTCTATCAGGGAGTCGATGTTTTCAAAAACAGCGATGGCACAAGGCCGCGTCGATTGTACGATAATGCATTCTCAGCTGGTATTGCCGGGCGACCCAATTCTCGTGGGCCGAAGCAGACAAGACGGTTGGATTCGGCGATCAGCAGGCAATTATCCATGGCAAAAAGATTGCCACCGCCGACTCCGAAACGAGCGCGAAGCGGATACCGCTGTGTCAATCGTCCGGTCCGGTGATCGACTAGAATCAGTTCATCGCGCGTCGGCCAGAGTACTTCTCGCGGCGTGAGCAGTCCGCGGCCGAAGCCGTGTCCCGGTGAATCCTGAAAACCGACATGCCAGGCAACACGTCCCGAGTTCACTTCGAGTCCCCAGAGCGAACGTCCGCTGGCAATCAGGGTTTCACCGTGTGCACCGATGAGGTGGATGATGTGATCGGGAAGTTGCCGACTCCAGATTCGTTTTCCCGTGCGACTGTCCCATGCCGAAATGACGTCGCTGTCGCGGGGGGCGACGATGATCTTTCCATGATAGGCCAACGGTACTGTTAGCCCCTGTAAACGATGTGGCAGTCGCGGCGAAGTCCTCACGTCGCGGCTCTGTGGATACATGCTCACCCAGCGAACCATACCGGTGCCGGCGTCAACCGCTGCAAGCGCCCCGATGTCGGTACAGAGAAATAGTCGCCCGTCATCGTATGTCAACAATAAAGATGTGATCAGATTGAGGTCCGTCTCGTCATTGCGAATCGCGGCACAGACTGGCGTCATCCAGAGCAAAGTGCCCGATTCGCTGGAGAGGCAAGCGATGCCGATCTGATTCTCCGGAGCACCTTGCCTGACAGCAACGAACACTCGATCGTTATGCGCAATCGGCGAGCCTTCGAACATCCAGCCTGATTGCCGCGGAGCGAGTTCCTGCGAAGAAATCTTCCAGAGAAGCCGGCCTTCTCCATCTGCCAGATCGAGGCAGACGATGTCGGTCTGCCAGGAGCGGGCTTCATGCGGACTGCGACTGGTGATCGGCGTTCCGAGCCTGGCGAACAGTTTTCCGTTATTTATCGTCAGCGTGAATCGAGGCGAACCTCGGGAAGGAAATTCGGGAAGCCATGAGACGTCGGTCGACGTTTCGGGAAAGAGAATATCGTTGTCATCGACGGCGGTCGGCCACGCTGGATCGCCGCTCGAGAGCTGCACGCCGCGAATGTGTTCGGCGTCGTTGAGAAAGACAAGGGCATCGTGTTTCGCGAGATGATCCGCATCGGCGGAAGGTATGACATAACCAACGGGAAATGTAGCAAGCGGCCTGTTCGACAGGGCTGACGTCGATCGGTTGAGCAACGGCTCGGGGACATCAGGCAGGTCGATCTGCCATAAGGGAACGCCGAGTTCTGTCCAGTCGTTTGAGATATAATCCCGTTGCGCCGTCCCGGCAAACGTCGTAATCGATTTAGCAGGGGGCGATTTTTCCCAGTGGGAAAACTCTTCGGCGATCGCATCGATGCGATCGGCTAGACTGCCGTTGATTCCCGCGAGAGTTCCCTCGGCATGGGGAAACAGACGGCGAAACTCCTCACGTTCGAATTTCGATTGTAGGAATTCTCCCTCAAACACGCGGCACAATACGATGCGGGCCAACACTTCGGCGGGAGGATATCGCGGATTGGGAAAACGGAAGTCGCTGTTCTCAGACAGAAACGCGGGAGTCGATTCCAGCGGGAGCAATTGAGCCCACCACGACCGGGCGATGTGATAATCTCCTTGTTCCCACGCCTGTTCGCCGAGCGTCCATAATGACAGATCGCCGAACTGGCTGCTGAACGCCTGCTCGACAATCTTCCGGATGTGTTCGGGATTGTGATGGACTTCCCAGTCTTTAAACCAGAGTTGAGCCTGTGGATCGAGCCGCTTTTGCAGGATAACTCGACCTTCGGGCGGAAATTCCGACAACATCCCCTGGCAAAGATAGCCTGCGTTGACGTAACGTCCTGATGCAATCGGTACGAGCGAATGTTGATGATTCTCTGCGATGTTCTGCACCAGTTCGATCGCCTGATTCCACTGTTTATCGGCGAGATAATCCTTCACGACCTCCAGTTTGCGAACAGCTTCCTGATCGACATCAAACGAGATGTGCTGCCCGAACGACATATTCACGGCGGGGCGATCTTGGGCATCGGCGGAACGAACAAGGGCCATGACGAGAACAATAGCCGCAAGTAGAACGCCACAGCGTCGAAAGCAACTGGGGAAATCGACAATAAGAGTATGGGGGATCTTCATGATCTCATTATTCCCGATTGAGGAAAGTGTGTCTATAAACAGTTTCATTCGAGTCGAACGTCGATGTTTACAGCACAATCCAAACTTGAATTCCGTCAAGAACCGGGTCTTGAAACCCGTTCTATTGTGGAGTCGCAATGCGTCACCCGATATGATGGATCCCATAGGGCTGTATTTCACATCTGCCGCAGAGTGTGGAAAGTCGATATCTCAAGTTCAATTGAGATCGTGTTGTATTTACGGCACTCAGCGAATGCGCTGCGGCGCAAAGGCATATCGGTGTAAAGAGAGTCAGGTCAGACATGCCGAAAACAAGAACGTCGAATTCGAAGACTGACGCGCAAGTACCGCTCGTTGGTATAATTATGGGCTCTCGCTCCGATTGGGAGACGATGAAGCATGCCGCGGAGATGCTGGATGAGTTAAAGATTCCGTATGAAAAGCAGGTCGTTTCGGCACACCGAACGCCGGAGAGGATGGTGGAATACGCACGCACAGCCGAGCAGCGGGGTTTGGCCGTTATTATCGCCGGTGCAGGGGGAGCGGCTCATTTGCCGGGAATGGTAGCGTCGTTGACGACATTACCGGTGTTGGGAGTACCGGTTCAAAGCCGGGCGCTTCAAGGGCTCGATTCACTGCTGTCAATTGTGCAGATGCCGGGGGGGATTCCCGTAGGCACCCTGGCAATTGGCGAAGCGGGAGCGAAAAACGGTGCGTTGCTCGCTGCACGCATTCTGGGGATATCCAACAGCGACATTCGCGATCGACTGCACACGTATCAACGCGAGCAAACCGACCGCGTGCTGAAAGATTCCCAGTTATGAGTGCGGTCATTCCTCCCGGTAAATCGCTCGGCGTGTTGGGGAGCGGCCAACTCGGACGGATGTTTGCCATCGCCGCCCGGCGGTTGGGTTACCGCGTCCACGTCTTTTCTCCCGAGTGGGATACCCCCACCGGGCAGGTTGCCGACGTTGAAGTTCAGGGAAGTTACGACGATCTCGCGGCGATTGCAAAATTCGCACAATCGGTCGACGTGCTGACGTTCGAATTCGAGAACGTACCGTCGGCGACGACCGAAGCAGCAGCGAAATGGACGCCGGTACGACCGGATGGGGCGATCCTGCATCTGACACAGCACCGGCTGCGTGAAAAAAGTGCTCTCGCCGGTATCGGCCTGCCGGTTACGCCATTTTATCCGGTGCACAATTTCAATGAATTACTATCCGGACTGCAAAAACTTGGTACTCCGGCGGTGTTGAAAACAGCAAGTTGGGGCTATGACGGAAAAGGACAGGCCCGTATCGATTCGATCGACGCAGCACAAACGGCATGGGAGTCACTTCACACCGATGAGGCGATTCTCGAAGCATTCATCGATTTTTCGTGTGAAATCTCGGTCGTCGCCGCTCGTAGCACGCAAGGTGACTTCGTGGCGTACGGTCCGGTCGAAAATTCGCACCGTCGTCATATCCTTGATATTTCACGCTGTCCGGCGAATGTCGATGAATCTGTCGCCCGCGAAGCGATTGAAATTGCCCGCGCGATCTGTGAGCAGTGGAACGTTGTCGGAGTGCTGTGCGTTGAATTCTTCGTAGCGCAGGACGGGAAACTCCTCATCAATGAACTGGCACCCCGTCCGCATAATTCGGGACATTTGACGATCGATGCCCATGTCACCTGTCAGTTCGAACAACAGGTGCGCGCGATCTGCGGTCTGCCGTTGGGATCGTCCCGCCAGCTTCAACCCGCGGCGATGGCCAATCTATTGGGAGATCTCTGGCAGCCTGCCGTTCCCGACTGGGAGGCTGTTTGCCGTTATCGAGAGGTCAAACTCCATCTCTATGGTAAACAGGAGGCTCGACCAGGTCGAAAAATGGGGCACCTTACGGCGCGGGCTTCGACGGTGCAAGAAGCGGAACAGCTCGTCGTTTCGGCCCGTCAGGCCTTACAACAGGGGCAATCATCGTCCGATTGACCCAAGTCGGCTTCGAACGTTCGGGCTTCTGCTTGAATCCATTCACCGACTGACCCTAGAATGAAACACAGAGTATTACGTTAGAAGGTTTTCAGAGAAAGCAGCGGCATGTCCGAACCCGATTTTTACAAGGTTTTAGAGGTTTCTCGGCAGTCGTCAGCCGACGAAATCAAGAAATCGTATCGCAAGCTGGCCCGTAAGTATCACCCCGATATGTGTCCCAACGATAAACAGGCCTCGGAAAAATTCAAGGAGATCCAGGAAGCGTATGCGGTTTTAGGAGATGCCGATAAACGAAAAATGTACGATGAGTTCGGAGCCAATTTCTCGAACTCCGGTTCTGGAAAGGGGGGACGCGGTCCCCGCCAGACCTATACCTGGTCGGGGCCCGGCGGCGGTGGACCGATTGATCTGGAAGATATCTTCGGTCACGGCAATGTGGGCGATGCGACGGAAGGCTTCGACTTTAGCAGCATCTTCGGCGGAGGGGGAGGAGCCAAGCGGAGATCGTCGCGACGTGAGACAAGACGACCTGATCGAGGGGCCGACGTGCGGACCGAAATCGAGATCCCGCTGCTCGTTGCTGCTCAGGGAGGAATGCAAGATATCAAAGTTCACCGGAGCTCAGGTGTCGAGCGGCTATCGGTCAAGATTCGAAAAGGTGTTACGACGGGGCAAGTCATCCGGTTGACAGGCCAGGGGGAACCGGGTGGCATCGGTGGCGGACCGGGAGATTTGCTACTCACCGTCCGCATTGCCCCTCACCCTTATTTCCGAGTGGAAAAAGCCAACGTGCTCCTCGATCGGCCGATTTCACCCGCAGAAGCAACACTGGGAGCCAAAGTCGATGTCCCAACTCTCACCGAAGGTGACTTCACCCTGACCATCCCTCCGGGGACTTCGAGTGGCACAAAACTTCGCCTGCGCAGCAAGGGCTTGATCGATCCCGAGACGGGGCAACAGGGAGACCAGTATTGTGTGATCAAGATCGTCGTCCCCAAAACGACCAGTGATGCCCTCCGTGATCTTTACCGGAAGGTATCTGAACTAAAGGAAGACCAACCTCGTGCGGGACTTTGGTGACGCGATGTTCTCCCCACGGCCCGAATCGGCAGAACACATCGGACGTTCCCATCGCCAAACCCACGTGATGGCATTGCTGAGTTACGTTCTGTTCTCGTGCGGATGGTGTCTGGTGTTCTTACGATTCGGTTCTCTAAGTAAAGCCTTTGCCGACGAGAGCCCGACATTTGTATCTGTCGAAGAAATTAAAGCGACAGAGGTCGACAAGACGAAGTCAAAGCCTCATCTGGCACAAAAACGAGACGTGGATGCGGTTCTCGTGCTGCTGGTGTTGACGTTGATGGTCATCATATTGGCGTTTGCAGGGTTGCTGATCTGGGGACGGCGTGTCCGCCGTGTGGCAAAACACCCCTTGCGACCGGTTCCGCATCCCGATCCTTTGTGGTATATGCGCAGCAAGCGACCGACGTCCGACAACGACGACGATCATACCGGAGGGACCGACGACGACGATCTCCCCGGTTCTACGCCTTGAATATCAAACTCCATGAGACACCGTCTTGCAGTACACGTTTTCCAGACAGCAGCGATTGCGTTCGAGTCACGACTTTGACCGCGTTTATGCTCTTAAGCGGCGGTTCAGCGATTCTAGGCTGCTTGTATTCGCCGCCGTCAATGGTCTCAACCAGACCCGCATCGGACTGAGCGTGTCGAGAAAGCAAGGCTCGGCCGTCAAGCGATTTCGAATCAAACGCCTGCTTCGAGAGGCGTTTCGGTTGTCGCAACACGAGCTACCGATTGGATATGATTTGATTCTCATCCCACGTGTCGGCGTCGATGCCGGCGTTGACGATTTCCGCGAATCGCTGGTATCACTGGTGGGGAAAGCGGCCCGTCAACTCAAGAACTGATTCCCCATGAAGACTGTGGAGGAGAGCGTGCCATCCAAACTCCCCGGGCACGATGAAATTTGCGATGCGAATCAACTTGCCGCGTCGACGGAATCCATGCGCCCACGTTCGGTTTGCCGGATGTTAATATCCATTCCTGCCTGGGGACTTATTTTGCTGGTCAAACTGTATCAGTTAATTCTCAGTCCGATCTTCGGAGGACAATGCCGGTTTTATCCTTCGTGCAGCAACTACTTTATCGAGGCGGTGAAAAAGCACGGCGCGATTTCCGGCAGCGTTCGCGGCGTGGCCCGTATTCTTCGCTGTCATCCGTTTCATCGAGGAGGGTATGATCCCCCATGATACGAGATTCAGCCGGACCATCGATGGTCGCAGTTGTTAACGGCGATAGGGCCATTGATCGGGTACGATAACCGGCTCCGGTGGTGTATCGAATTCGAACTCGAATTCCGAATCCTGTTCGTTACCGAGAAGAGAATCATCATCTTGTGACGATACCGTTCTCGTCTTTCCACGGCCGGGGATCGTGATCAATTGCGACGAGTAGGCATCGGTAAGAATTTTATCACGGTTGCCTCTGTCACTCGGCTGCGCGAGCTGCTTCTGTCGCGATGGAGGAAGATAACTGATGGGATCGGGACTTGGAGTCATCGCAGGTGTTGTCGCCGAGACGTCCCGGGACGCCGGTGATGGCACAGATCGACTCACCGGCGCGGCACGCGTCGGAACCTTCCTCACGGAACGCACTTGAATTCGGGGAATGCTGTCTTGAATCCGTTTTAATATCGATGGATTCTCAACAGAACTTTGCAGGCCCTCGGGAATCGGTGTCTCAGCAGGTACATCATCGAGTTCGTCCGCAGGAACTTCCACAGGGACGGGGAAATTCTGGTAGTCATCTCCCGGCGATCGTTCATCGCCGAATTCGTCGACAGAGGGCAATTCCGCAGCGTCAGTTCGGGGCGCATTGAATGTTCCGGGTTTCGGAACGGAGATCGGTTTGGGAGGGATCTGTGGTCCCATCGGTTTTGATGAGTCGGGCGGTGTGACGTTGGGAACGTCTTCCAGAAAGACCTCCGGCGCAACCGGTGCGGACGAGTTGGAGCGGATCGGAGCCTCCGTTGCGGGCTGCGGTTCCGATGCGTAACTTTTGGTTGATCTCCACGAACGGGCGAACGAAGGACAGTGCAGGTAGCTTCTGTTCATCGAGCAGCCGGAAAACGTGCTTAGCGCCAGCAGTCCCGCCGTGAGTATCAGTTTTCGTGACTTTGGGAAATACATGGCGTCAAACCCCTTGTCGTCCAGACATCGAGCGATATGGGCATAAACCGTACGCCCCCTATATCAGGTGCTGAGACAAGAATCGGCTTACTCCTCATGACAAGAAAATCGGAATCGCTAGAATCCTTAAAGCATGTCGCGACAGCCCGCCACGAATACTCGTCTTGCGGTTCGTTCAAAGATTGCCGATTTCTAAAATTGAGACGATTGTGCCGAATGTATCGATCAACGCGGTTTGATTTCACAGGCGCGGCTGACATTCGATCAAAAAACTTAAGCCGGTTTGCTCGACCGTCGCGGGGGTAAACCTCTATACTGAGGCGAAATCGCACGCCCGGACCTCCGGTTCAGACCTGTTCCTTCCGCCATCAACCTTTGATTTGGGACCACAACATGGCCGACCACGAAAAATACGATCCCCGCGTCGATGCGCTGGTGATGGAAACCCGCACGCAGTGGGACAAAGACGTTGGAAATCTATCCGAGGCCGATCGCCGCTGGCTGTCACAGGCCTTACACGCCGAGCCCGACAAAGCCGCAAAGGTCGCGTATGACCGTTCGCACACCGGCTTCACCCGAACGATCACCGTCACGGTGGCGGATATTGCGAGGTTGTATCAGGAGCGGGTGAGCGGTTAAGGGATTGAGATCACCCTCTCAACTGAATCGGTTTCGGCGTGGGGAAATTCCATGCTCGCGAATCGAACCCCGCTTTTCCCTGAATGCATGGTTTTGACGGGCAGAGATCCATACGGACCAGCGCTTCTTCGACATCATCCGTCAACGTGACGAGATCAAGATCGTGCGCATCGATGGTCTGTTCCTTCAGCAGCGTGTTCTGCATGAAGTCGAATAACGGCTGCCAATACTCCTTCCCCATAAAGACAATGGGAAAGTCGAAGATTTTTCGCGTTTGAATCAATGTCACCGCTTCAAAGGCTTCGTCGAGTGTACCGAAGCCACCGGGGAAAATCAGAAACGCCTGTGAGTATTTGACGAGCATCACCTTCCGCACAAAGAAGTAGTTGAAGTTTACAAACTTGTCGAGATACGGGTTCGGCTGTTGCTCTTTCGGGAGCACGATGTTGCAGCCGATCGACCGGCCGCCGACGTCTTTCGCCCCGCGGTTCGCGGCTTCCATAATTCCCGGCCCGCCGCCGGTGATGACGGTGAACCCGAGTTTGGCAATCTCCGCCCCCATGCGCTGGGCAAGTTTGTAATATTGATGATCTTCGGTGAATCGCGCTGACCCGAATGCCGTTACACAGGGGCCAAGAAAATGCAAGGCACGAAACCCCCGAATAAATTCTCGCATAATGCGAAGGACGCGGAAAAACTCGGCCGTCCGCGAGCGTGGTCCTTCCAGCAGATATCGATCTTCGGCGAGCCAGCGGTTACGTTCATCGGGTTTTTCTGCTGTATTCGTATCGGATATCATAGCTATGCCAACCTTCCTTTGCTGCGAATGCCGCTGGTCATTCGGCGTTCGTCTTGGAAACGCTGATTCGCGGCTGTTTCGTTCTTCCCTCGACAGGGCCCCTGATGCAACGGAACCTTTGAATTCGATATGTGATTCGTCAGCAGTGCGTATAATAAAGTCTGGTTATTGAGTACGATGGAGGAGTTACCATCAGGAACAGTGTCGCACATATAATCGTTTTTCGAGATTTTCGATAGACGAGTACGCCACGATCGGAGTTTCGTCCGTCGATATCCAGGACACTTTTAAAACGCAGAAATCGCAGTATGGGGCGATGAAAACGTCGATGCAGATCTCGCGATATCAATCGTCTTTGCATCTGCATCTCGTTCCATACTCAGGACAGGAAGACACACTCAAAATAATGTCTGTGACACACGAAATTGACGGCGTTTTGCTGCATATGGCTGGGCCCGATCGTTCCGAGGGGAACTGGATCGGACAGCACGAGATTCTCAAGCAACTGCTGGCCTGCTGGCTGGTTCTTGATCCTAAGGATATGCCTCTCACGCCGCGTCTGGTTGGGACTCCGGGCATCGGAAAAACAACCCTCGCCATCTCGGGAGCCCGCGTGCGGCAGCAATCGCTTTATATTTACCAATGTACCGCCGATACCCGTCCCGAAGATTTACTGGTCACGCCGGTGATTTCTGAAAAGGGAAAGATCGCTTACCATGCCTCCCCATTGGTGACGGCGATGATTCAGGGGGGCATCTGCGTTCTTGATGAAGGGAACCGCATGAACGAGAAGTCGTGGGCGAGTCTCGCACCGCTGCTCGACCATCGCCGGTATGTCGAATCGATCGTCGCAGGAATATCGATTCCCGCGCACCCTGATTTTCGTTGTGCCGTCACGATGAACGACGACGAATCGACGTTCGAGATACCCGATTACATTCTCAGCCGTTTGCAGCCGACGCTCACGCTCGGTCATCCCAATCGCGAAGACGAACGGGCGATATTGCGCTATCATCTGCCGTTTTCCGATCTGGAGATGCTCGATCTCACCGTCGAATTTCTGCAACAGGCGCACGAACTCAAATTGAATTTCTCGACGCGCGACGGCATCAACATGCTGCGTTATGCGCTCAAACGCCTGCACGGAGATTCGGAGCATCCCCTGAGCAAAGACGCTGCCTGGCGCGAATCGCTGGTCAATTGCCTGGGTGAGGAAGCCCTCGACCTCAATCGTCTTTCCGAACAGAGAACGCGAACGCTCGGTGGCGACGTTGTCTCGATGGGACTGGGGGACTTTTTCTTCAACCCCGAAGACCCGTTACATCCCGACTTCGGCCAGGAAATCGACGACGACGATGACGATATGGATGACGATGAATTTGATTCGATTGACGACGATGAAGACGACGAATAGCGAACCAACAAGCCCGAACGGTAATGCGTCCTCATCCGTCTCTCTTTGGGAGATGTCGACCGCAGGCCGAATAAGGGTGTCTTTGAAGAAGAATGTATGATCCACGAATTCTTACGTCTGAGTCCTCGTATTGCCGTGCTTCCGGTGATTCATGGTAGCGGCGACGTTGCCGTTGAAGTGCGGCGGTTGCTATTGTCGCATCGCTGCGATTGTCTTGCCGTCCCTCTTCCTCCGTCATTTCAGAACGATGTCGAACATGGGATACAGATTTTTCCGGCGATGACTGCAGTGATGCAAGAGGAAACTCCCCTGTTTTCTGCGAGTGGCGAAGAACACTTTCACGATGGCGACATCGATGCCGATTTTTCTACCGACGAAATGAACGGACAGAAATCGTGCAGTTACGTGCCGATCGATCCTTGTCAGCCCGTCATTGCTGCCATTCGATTTGCGATTCAAGAGCGGATACCGCGAGCTTTTATCGATCTGGAGTCCGAACGGTTTCGCTCGTATTCGCCGGTCTTGCCCGATCCGTACGCACTCAAAAAAATCTCGCTCGAACAATTCTCGGCGGCTGTCTTGCCGTCATTGCCGAAACCACCGGAAGGACAACCCCAAGACCGTATCGACTGGATGACGCAGCAGCTCCGTCAACTCGAAAAACGATTCGAGTCGATTGTTTTCGTCTGTTCGATCGCCGACTGGCCGTGGATCAAGAACGCCTACCTCAGCGACGTACAGCGCGAGATCGAACCCGATGATGTGCATGCCGCGGAGTTGTACGAAGTGCGCTCGTCATCGCTGATGTTTTTCACCGGGGAGCTCCCATTCATTACGGGCAAGTACGAGCAGGCACGAGAGGATCTGGACAGCGACGAGAATCTATCGATCGACGGTATCAAGGATTTGTTGCTCGAGACCCGCGTTCGCTACGAAAAGGAACTAAAGCATCAGGCACTTAAGATTTCTCCCCTGTTGTTGTCGCAGTACCTCAAGTACGTGCGCAATCTCTCGCTGGTCGAACGGCGGATGACGCCGGATCTGTATACTCTGGTGGTTGCCGCCCAACAGTTAATGGGGGATCAGTTCGCCATTCACCTGGCGGAGACCGCACGCGAATACCCGTACGATTACAGTATCAATTTGCCCAAACTCGAAATGGGAATCGGTGCGGGTCGACTTTCTCCGGACGGGGAAGTGGTCAAACTTTACAATCGTCTGCCCGGCCCGCCGGTCTCGTGGCGGAAGTGCGAACTCAAACCCCGTCCGGCGAAGTGGCAAAAAGATCGCTGGCAGATGCGATGGAATCCGTATCGTCAATGCAGTTGGCCGCCGGAAGATTCGGTGATCGAGAAATTTCGTACCCATGTCAAAGATCAGGCTCTCAATCTGCTGGGGGCCGATCTCGTTCGGACCGAAAAATTTCAGACGAGCATCATGGATGGGCTCGATATTCGCGAAACGCTGCGGAAGTGGTATACGGGCGATTTGTACGTCAAAGTCTGTCCGCCGACGCGCGGCGGACTCGATTGCGTGGTGATGTTATTCGATTCTCCCGCCGACCCACGCGATTATCCCTGGCGCATGACATGGCAGGCAGAGCATCACGACGAATCGACGCTCGCCTTTTTCGCATCGAATTTCGGAGACGAAATGGTCGGCCCCGGCATCGGACAGGCAGTGTATGGGGGCAGCGTCTTCCTTTTCCCCCCGCGCGATATTCCCGACATCTGGCACGATCCTCGCCTTGACTTTGCGAATACGCTCGAAGAACGTCTGATTGCAGGAGCCTGCCTCCATAGCCGCGAACGGCATATTGCTCTCTTGAGTTCTGGACCGCCGGGGTTGGCCTGGAAACGCATGGCGTCCCGTTTCCGCAAAAAAATCGTACATGTCCCGATTAACCGTTTCAGCCAGCAGATGATTCAACAACTCCGTATTTTTCACGTTCTTAATGGTCGCGAGATCCGCAGTTACGCGGCGAATTTTATTCGCAAAATATGAGAAGAGAAGGGAAACGAAGTTAACGCCGAAGCTTCAGATCGATGTTGCAAGGGTGAGAACGATTGAGAATTTTTCGTGTTCATCCTCTGCAATCTCTGCGTACTGGGCGTTTCAAATTCTTTAAGTTTCCTTAGCACGAAAATTGCGGTTTCGGGTCTGCATAATATACAATACATCAGAATCACTCTCACATCGAACTTGATCTCATCGTGGAGAACTTTCCATGGTATTGGAAGACGTTTTGAAAATTGTCGGGTACGCTGTGCTACTGCTCGGTGGACTCTTGCTGCTGGTATTTCTGGGGCTGTTCGCCAAGTATTTCAAACTCTGGGTTCGCGCCTACTTCACGAAAGCGCGAATCGGACCGATTCAGCTTGTGGTGATGTCGTTGAGCAAAATTCAGCCCGACGTCATCGTTGATACCAAGGTAATGGCAGTGCAAGCGGGACTGACTGATATTTCGACAGGGGCTCTCGCTGCTCACTTTCTCGCCGGTGGAAATGTGCGTCGAGTCGTGCAAGCTATGATTGCCGCCCAGCGGGCACGAATTGAACTGGACTGGGATACTGCGGCGGCCATCGATCTCGCCGGCCGAAACATTATCGAGGCTGTACAAACCAGCGTCGATCCGAAAGTCATCGATTGTCCCGATGCGCGTAAAACTGGACGCGATACTCTCGATGGTGTTGCCAAAGACGGCATTCAACTCAAGGCGCGAGCCCGCGTCACCGTGCGGACCAACCTCGCCCAACTCATCGGCGGAGCAACTGAAGAAACAATTATTGCCCGCGTCGGCGAAGGTATCGTCTCGGCAATCGGGTCGTGCACCAGCCATAAAGAGGTACTTGCCAATCCCGTATTGATTGCCAAGACCGTGCTGAACAAGGGGCTCGACTCACAGACGGCCTATGCGATCGTGTCTATCGATATCGCCGACATCGATGTGGGAGACAATGTTGGCGCGCGATTGATGGCAGATCAAGCTGAGGCCGATATGCGGATTGCCCGCGCCAAGGCTGAAGAGCGTCGGGCACGAGCTGTCGCCGAAGAACAGGAAATGCAGGCATTAACGCAGGAAAATCGGGCGAAAGTAATTTTGGCAGAAGCCGAGATTCCCAAAGCGACTGCCGACGCCTATAGGTCGGGCCGGTTACGTGCTTCGGCGACATCGTAACGTGTTGTGGTTATGGGTTTTGTGACGACATGGTGCGATAAGGCAGGGTGATAACGATTGCGCAAAGCCTGAGAGCGGAAGAAGTCGTTCACAAGGTTGGATGCAAATGACCCGATGAATGGGGGGACGAAATTCGTTAAGCCGTCCCGTTGAGGAAGCGCGCGGAGAACGATATACTTGGCGGAGCCAAACGTCTTGTATTCGACCGTTGTATCGGTCGCTTCGGACGGTGTCAGTTATCGCATTCGGCAAGAAGTGATTGCGGTCCGTTTTGTTTTCAGAGCAGCCCATAAGCTGCCACAGCATCAGGATGTCGCTGTGTATCTGAAGTTCCTATCCAGATAAAATCTTCAAACGAGGTTTTTATCGACCTATGAGTGATACCTACCTGATGGAACTGAACGAACAACAGCGAGAAGTCATTCTGCAAGGGTTGCGCTACGTGAAAAGCTCCTTGCGGCTGGACGTCTACGATCCGACTCCCGAACTTGTCGAAAAACGGCAACGCAGCCTCCAGGAAGTTTTCGACCTGGAAACGCAATTGCAAACCAGCCGCACCGGAGGGAGCGCCGCCAACGTCTGAATCAAAGGATGAAGGCGAAAGGATGAAGGATGATTCAGCGGGGCCTTCCTTGGCTAATGTCTAATTCTGACTCATCCTTCATCTTTTCTTTCTCATCCGTTGCTTGCTGACTCTCATGCGTTATCACCACGTTTGCGTCGAGGCCATTGCGTGTACGTTGCCTCCCGAGGTCGTCACTTCTGACGAACTCGAACATCAACTGCTCCCCGTGTACGAGCGTCTGGGACTCCCTGCCGGCCGGCTAGAGTTAATGACCGGCATTCGAGAACGGCGTTTCTTCCCCCGAGGAACTCGACCCGGCGACATCAGCGCCGTCACGGCTCAAAAAGCGTTGACAGCATCGGGAATCGAACCCCGTGATGTCGGTGCTTTATTTCATGGATCAGTTTGTCGCGATCAGCTCGAACCGGCAACCGCCAATGCCGTTCATCACGCACTCGGCATCAGCGGGAACGCCTATCTCGCGGATATCAGTAATGCCTGCCTCGGTCTGCTGAATGGTGTCGTTCAGATCGCCGACATGATCGAACTCGGTCACATTCGCGCCGGCATCGTTGTCGGTACCGAAGATGGCCGCGGTCTCGTCGAAGGAACGATTGCCAGTGTCCTGAAAGACGAAAAGATCACCCGACAACAATTCAAACTCGATTTCGCATCGCTGACGATCGGTTCGGGCTCGGCAGCCATCGTCTTATGCGATCGACAGTTGAGCCGGGCGGGACATCGTTTGCTTGGAGGTGCGTATGCCTGCGATACGACCAGCCATGAACTCTGCGAAGGTGGAGTCGAGTTCGAAAAGCACGGCGATGATCGCCCGCGAATGCAGACCGACTCGGAAGCCTTGCTCCACGCGGGCATCAACCTCGCCGGGAAGACCTGGGCGAAAACCCGCGAGGCACTCAACTGGGAAAATGCCGACGTGACCAAGGCGTTCACGCATCAGGTCGGTCGGGCGCACCGCAAACTGTTGTTCGAACGTCTGGAACTCGATCCTGCAATCGATTTCCCCACGGTCGATTTTCTCGGTAACACCGGTGCCGCTGCGTTACCTACCGCTGCCGCGCTCGGCATCGAACAGGGTCATGTCGTCAAAGGCGACCGCGTCGCGCTGCTCGGTATCGGCAGCGGCCTCAATGCATTAATGCTGGGAATAGACTGGTAGTTGCACATCTTTGCAAATTTCCATTGTCCATTCTCCACTATCAATTATCCAACGTCGTCCGCCCCAGTGCGAAATCGAATTCACTGATAGCGGGTATCAACATGGCTAACGTCGTAAAACCGTAAGCCAGCGTGATCCACAGGCAGACGCCTAGCGAGCCGGAGAGCAGGAATTCGGCAATGGCGTAGAACGTCAGGAAGGGCAACAGCCCTGCCGCAAACGTCAGCGCCGAAGAGGGGTTCTTGTATGTCAGCGATTTCCACAAACCGATGCTTCCCATCAGAATGAAGACAAGAAAACTCTGCAATTGCAGGAAAAACGAAGATCGCGCTTCGACGAGCAGCACCATAAATATGCAGATGCCGATGAACAGAAAGAACATCGTCCCCAAACTGTTGGCGATCGCCGCCCGCGAACTGTCGTAGGTTAATCCCGAATGGACGCCCAGCATCGCCGAGAAGAGCGTCAGCATGACATAACCGATAATCGTATAGACAGCGTTTTCTGCCGACATTCCGCCGACCGCGGCGAGATAAACAATCCATCCGAGCGGAATAAGCGTCAACTCTTTGGTGTTATACAGAATTCCACCGAGTTTGCCATACACGAATTCCTTCGCCGTGATGTCGGTGACGAGCAATAGTTCCATAGTTTGCCCGTCCCGTTCCGAGGTGATCGCGGTGACGGCCTGCGCGTTGACGAGCATCAGGCTGATGAGCCCGAGGGCGATAAAGCCGACTCCCGCCGGAGAAACCAGCTTGCCGGAGGGGTTCAATACGCCGAACGTACTCGAGAGTTGCCACAGCATGAACGCGACGAACAACAGGTAGATCAGCTTGATAACGATCACCTTGCGGCCGTAAGCCCGCGTGCAGATTTCCCTCCAGATGACCGGATTCGACCAGATCACTTTTACCTTCTTGCGAGTGATCTGAGATTGCTCTTCCTCTTTTTTCATCGCCTGTTCGAAGACGGCATGACTGGTATTCCAGCGGCGAACGTATGCGATCGAAATCAGATTAAGCAGCACGGTTATCCCGAGCATCATTCCAACGGCACCGGAAGCGGATACATGGCTAACACCCTCCGCATGTACCTGATCCCATGGATTGATCAAATCGAGAACGGTCCGGTAGGGATTCATCACATGAAGCCATCTTGCCGTTTCAGCCGACTGAGCGCCAACAACGGCCAGGAGTCCTTCGACGATTCCGAGGTACAGAACCAATCCCAACACGCCCAGTGAAATCGTCTGAAACGTCTTCTCTCGCGCAAACGCGACGAGCGTTCCCCAGCTTCCGGCGGCCAGAGCGACCGATGCGCAAAGCGCGATGCTCCAGCAGATTTGCGGAAATGTCACGCCGCCGAGAAAGTACAGTATGGCAAAAATAGGAAACGAAGACACGACAAGCATCAGAACCGACAACAGACTTGCCGAGAGTTTTCCGATGACGAGTTCGTGATTTCGCAAGTCGGTCATCAGCAGCAAAATCAGCGTCTTACGGTCTTTTTCCTGGGCGACGTTACCGACCGCAAGCAGGAGCGCGAAGAAAATGACCAGCGACAGCTGCACCAGCGAAAAGACCTGAAAGGTGAGACTGCCGAACCCCGCCAGACTGCTGAGATTGCGGATTTCCTGAAATCCGAACGTTGCTTGCCCGGCGGTGTACATCAGCACGATCAGAGCCGCGAGATAACCGCTGCGAAGTAAAAAATGCTTGAGCTGGCGCGGAGCGGTGAGCGCTTCGCGAGAAAATATAGGACCGGCGAACACGAGTAATGCTTTCGATGAATGACCGAGAACAAGAAAATAGGCCTGCGATTATAACCTGCTTGCAGGAGGCTTGCCATGAAAGGCGAATGACGAATGCCTAATCGCACAGGAAATCCCCAATCCGAACGATCAAACAGGGTACCAAATCGACCGTTGGGACACTGGGATTTGGTCATTCGTGAGTCATCGTCATAAGTGCCCGTCTTCTAAATCGTTTGATTTTCTGAATCGAGTCGGTTGAGCATGAGTTGAATCATGCAGATAGTGAACATCCCAAAGTGCCGCGGACAACATCTACTCTTTCAGGGAAGGCCATCTCCAAGAAGTATAATGATTCTCTCGTTGTGAAGCCTCAGCGGCATGTGGCTAACGACTGAGGTAACCGGATTGGCGGACCAGAGGAGTTGACTTTTGCGCACCGAGAATTGTGAACAAAGGAATCGAAGTTGATAACCAAATCATGAGCCAACTCAAGTTAACCGATTTGTTCGCCGCGTTGACGCGCGGAACGAACCACCATGACGCAAGTGAAACGAGGATCACATTACACACCGACGCGCACGCGAAAGGCTAGCCATGCACTTGTAGCGGCGACGGCGACGCACGGGAGTAGAAAGATCAGCTCGCCCACCCCAACGCGCGTAGAGGACAGGACGACAACGACAAGGATGCTGGCAAGGGCGAGAAGGCACAGGCACAACGAACTTGCTCTTTGAAGCTGTGGAACAAATCCCGTCACGACCAAACAAACCCAAAGCAGGGGCGGAACATAGATTCCCCAGCC
This sequence comes from Planctomycetota bacterium, assembly GCA_027618475.1. Taxonomy (GTDB): domain Bacteria; phylum Planctomycetota; class Planctomycetia; order Planctomycetales; family Planctomycetaceae; genus JAQCEJ01. The sequence goes on from JAQCEJ010000033.1 coordinate 20,409, forward strand.
AAGTATCCGTTCCATGTTGTTCCACACGAATTCGATAATGGCCCACAAGCCGTTTTCCCTTGTAGCCTGTCCGATTAATAGGAAGAACAGGGCAAGACCGACGTATGGCACGACTACAATGGCACCAACTGTATGTAAGACGGCGTGCATCCAATACTCTCTCATCACCCGGTTTGCCTCGCAGTGCCCGGAATCCTTGATTTTGTGAACAGTCACAGTTTACCCCAGAATGCCTAGAACTGGTTTCATAACCCGGTTGGCGACGGAATGAGCGTTCAAATGACGACGAGAACTCCGCCGTCCAGTGGGTTATGAAACGGCTTGTAAGACAATTTTCAATGCCTTCACATGGTTTGGGGTGACATACACGCTCCGTCGTATGTGTCACACGGCGACAAGACGCTGTTATCGACCGTTCCATGATACCAAATCGATGACGTAGATTTCATTCCATCCATTCGATCGGCCGGGCACACCCTCTCGCGTTGCCTTCGGACATTCGGCATGCTGGTGAAAGGCACCCTCATCGGTCCTGCGGCTCCCTTCTCCCAAGGGGAGAAGGGAGCCGTAAAATGCGTCAACACGTTTGGGTTTCGCGCAACATTTTTGAAACCATTTTACGTCGGCGTGATCGTTGAAAATGCATCCATGTTTACGAATGTGTCAAACTGCAAGTAAAAGTAAGCTCTTTTTGTCGCTTTTTGCATTCATCAACATTGGTGGTTGAGAGCGCAACCGGCGCTGGTAATGGGCCTGATATTCCCGATTTTTGAGGATCGGAGCAACGACGTCAGGGATGGTACAGGGGGTGATAAACGGCGAATCCGAATTTGCGAAACGTCGTCGCGATCGGAGAGGTTTCCAGGCACTTCCCGAAAGTGGTATCGTGAAACGAACGTTCGCCTGGAGCGGAAATGGCCGTCGTCATTCCAAAGATGATGAACGAAACCCGTCAACCAGCGAAACGATGATCCTCATCAGCAGGAGACGCCTCATGATCAAACGGCCCGATTCCATGGGAAAACGAAAGAGAAGACAGACTCTTAGGCAATCGCTATTCCCCCCAGGGCGAGACTTAAACTTGCGTCCCTTGTCGACTATCATGTCTCTCGCGCAATTGCCGATGAAAAGTGAACTTATCTTCATACCATTGTGTCACCCCGGATAACCTCGAACACAAATAACCGAATTCTTTCATAGATCGCCGCAGAACCATGCCACGTTACGACTTCAAACGCATCGAAACCAAATGGCAAGCCCATTGGGAGGCCGAGCAGACGTTCAAGACCGAAATGGTCCCTGACAAACCGAAAATGTATGTGCTCGATATGTTCCCGTATCCTTCCGGCGACGGCCTGCATGTCGGACACCCTGAAGGTTACACGGCGACCGATATCCTTTGCCGGTTCCATCGCATGAGAGGCAAAAACGTGCTGCATCCGATGGGATGGGATGCTTTCGGCCTCCCCGCCGAACAGCACGCCATCAAAACGGGAACGCATCCGCGCGTCACCACATACAAGAACATCGACACCTTCCGCCGGCAGCTCAAGATGCTCGGCTTTAGCTACGACTGGAGCCGCGAGTTCTCGACGACCGATCCCGATTATTTTCGCTGGACGCAGTGGATTTTTCTCGAACTGTTCGACACCTGGTATGACCCGGCGTACGAATGGACCGGACAAGACGGCGTGAAACGAACCGGTAAAGGCCGACCGATTGCCGAGTTGCCGATCCCCGATGATGTGAAATCGCAGGGAACCGAAGCCGTCCGACGCTATCAGGACAAACATCGACTCGCCTATCAACAGGAAGCGCCGGTGAATTGGTGTCCGGCACTCGGCACAGTGCTCGCGAACGAAGAAGTCATCGACGGCAAGAGTGAACGAGGTTCGCATCCCGTAGTCCGCATGCCACTGCGACAGTGGATGCTCCGGATCACCTCGTATGCCGATCGCCTGATGTCTGATCTCTACGCCTAAGACTGGTCCGAATCGATCAAACTGCTGCAGCGAAACTGGATCGGCCGCAGTGAAGGAGCCGAGGTCGATTTTTTTGTTCCGCAGCTTGCACTCGGCGATAAGCCGGGGGCATCCCATCCTTCACACGGGTTGGCTGCGTTTCAAAAATGGCGTGTCCAGCGGGCGAAAGCCGATTTTCCGAGCGGACTTGTTGACAATTGCATTCGCATCTACACGACACGTCCCGATACGCTGTACGGTGCCACCTACATGGTGCTCGCACCCGAACATCCCTTTGTCGATCGACTGACGACGCCGCCACAAAAAGCGGCGGTCGAAGCCTATCGTCAGCAGGCCGCGACAAAGAGCGACCTCGACCGCACCGATCTCGCGAAAGACAAGTCAGGCGTGTTCATTGGCAGTTTTGCGATCAACCCAATCAACGGACAGAACGTACCGATCTGGATTGCCGACTACGTGCTGATGAGCTACGGCACTGGTGCGATTATGGCCGTCCCCGCGCATGATCTTCGCGACTGGGAGTTCGCCGTCAAATATAAGATTCCGATTCTGCAGGTCGTCGAACTTCCTGACGGATACGAACCAACAAAAGAAGAACGCGACGTTGCCCTTCAATCTGATGACGGCGAATTGCTGTACCCGTTCGCGGGTCAAGGGACGGCGATTCATTCGGGACCATACGACGGTCTGCCGACGGCCGAATTCAAAACCAAAATTACGGCGGACCTCACCGAAAAAGGGATCGGCCGGCTTGCCGTCAATTACCGGCTGCGCGACTGGCTATTCAGCCGACAGCACTTCTGGGGCGAACCGTTTCCTCTGTGGCACGAACTCGATTCCGACGGCAAACCGACGGGACTGATGCGCACTGACCGCGCCGAAGACCTGCCGATCAAACTCCCCGAAAACTTCGAATTCAAGCCGCACGGCCGGCCCGATCCTCCGCTCGAAGAAGCGGGAGATACCTGGCTCTATCGCACCGCTGACGACGGCGTAAAGCTCAAACGCGAGACCAACAGCATGCCGCAGTGGGCGGGGAGTTGCTGGTACTATCTCCGCTTCGCCGATCCGAAAAATGGTGAGCGGCTGATCGACCCCGACGTCGAAAAATACTGGCTACCGGTCGACGTCTACATCGGCGGTGCTGAGCACGCCGTGCTGCACCTGCTTTACGCGCGGTTCTGGCATAAAGTACTGTTCGACCGCGGATACGTGAGCACGGTCGAACCGTTTCATCGATTGGTCAACCAGGGGATGATTCTTGGGGAGATGGAGTTCATCGCATTTCAAGATCCATCGACGGAAAACTCGTGGGTTTCGGCTGAAGACGTCGAGTACGACGGCACGCATGGGTTTCACGTGTCGTCAAAAGTGAAGTTGCATGCTGTGAAACGCCCCTCCACCGATGTTGAAAAAGTCGGAGGAGCATTCGTCCTCGTCGATAATCCGAACATTCGCGTGCATGCCTTTTCATCCAAGATGTCGAAATCTCGCGGCAATGTCATCAATCCCGATACGGTCGTGACCGACTACGGGGCCGATTCGCTCCGCCTTTACGAGATGTTCATGGGACCGCTCGAAGCGACGAAACCGTGGAGCATGCAGGGCGTCGAAGGGGTGCATCGCTTTCTTGGCCGCGTCTGGCGGTTGATCGTCGACGACCGCACCGATGACGTGCAATTGAACCCGACGGTGCAGGATGTCGAACCGACGTCAGAACAACTTCGCCTGCTGCACAAGACGATCAAAGCAGTGACCGAGGATATCGAAAAACTGTCGTTCAACACGGCGATCAGTCGGATGATGGAATTCACGAACGAACTCGGCCCGCAAGAGGCGAAGCCGAAAGCGTTGCTCAACAGCTTCGTGCTGTTGCTTGCTCCCTTTGCGCCGCATCTCGCCGAAGAACTCTGGCAGACGTTGGGGAACTCGAAAACGCTGGCCTACGAACCGTGGCCGAATTACGACGAAAGTCTACTCGTCGAAACGGAGATCGAAATCCCTGTGCAGGTCAACGGCAAGTTGCGGGCAACGGTCAAAGTTCCCGCCGACGCCGACAAACAGACGATGGAAATTCTTGCAACAAATCACGAAGTCATCGCGAAACAGATTGAAGGGAAGACGATCGTAAAGAGTATTGTCATCCCCGGGCGAATGGTGAACTTTGTGGTGAAATAACTTGCCGGGTGGCTGGGGCGCCTATAAATCGCTGATGAAACTCGAACATTGAATTCGCAAATTGCAATCAAATAAGAATAAATGTTTTGGCCCCAGTCGATCGATTATCAGCGTTCTAAAGCAGACTGGGGCCATGACGCTAATTCAATATTCGTCAGTCGGCAGCGAAATCGTGAATCTATCGTTTCATGTGAATTGATGGGCACCCCAGCCACCCGGCCGTCATTAAGCTGTCAAAGCGTCTTCACCCGCACGTGGCGGTACTCGATGTAGTGCCCTGCGGTCGAATGCGAATCCTGTAGGCCGATGTATCCCTTGAGAGGTTTGTCTTTCGACTTCTCGGAACTGGTTTGATCGACGTATAGCACTTTTACGCCATCGGCAATGACCGTGATCTGTGGACCTTTGCAGATGATTTCGAGTTCATGCCAGACGTCGGGGTCGTGGTTCGGCTCGGGCTTCGGGGCAAAGTAGCCATAGAGCGAACCAGTGCCATATTGCGGTTCGCGTCCGGGAGCGTCGTAGAGTTGCACTTCATAACCGGTTTCCCAGGGATTCCCTTCTTCCAGCGCGCGGATAAAGACGCCGCTGTTCCCTTCCTTCGAGATTTTCCATTCCAGCCGAAGTGAAAAATCTTCGAGCGGCGTTTCGTAGCGAATCCAGTTGCCCCCTTTGGCACCTTCCGACCGCAGCAGGCCGTCGGTGATTGTGAAGCCTTCGGGTTTCCCCATCACTTTCCAGCCGTCGAGATTATCGTTGGCGAACAGCGGGTTAAATCCGACTTCGTCCTTCTTATCTTCGGCGAGCATACCGTGTGTAGACATGATTGTCACGATCAGCGAAGCAAGCAGAAAGGTGATAATAAAACGCATGATGCCTCCCCTTTAGAACCAGCGATTATCGAATGCCCCAACAAATCGTTATTGATCGCTTCGACATTAGAACATTCGTCATTTGAACTTGATTCGTTATTATGTCGTTGCAAGCGCTCCGCGTTGCGTCGCGGCTAACCGATGAAATTGCATTTAGTGCGTCGGCGGGGCTTCGTACTCGACTTCGACGTTTGCCTCTTCAGGGACTTCACAGTCGAGACCCCAATAGACGGCGTTGACGATCAGTCGGCGCATCGATTCTTCCTCGAAATCTTTGGGATGGCCTAGCGTCGTGAAGAAGACCTTGGCGTCGTTGTACTCTTTAGTCCACGCGACCGGTTGCGTCGGTGGGAACTGTTCGAGCTGATCACCCTTTTTCTCCGAAGCGACGCTATCCCCTTGCAGCAGCGTCGTGCAGTCTCCTACTAGCGGCGCGACGTGATACAGCCACGACGTGCAATGAAATTTCGGCTCAACGCCGTGCAAGATCGGATGGTCCTGCTGATCATCGACGATGTTGACATCGGTCGAAGAGGTGTGTCCGTGATGTGTGATCCACTTTTGACCGAAGACCGAACGGCCGAAATCGTCGTTCCATTTGGCGAGTGGATTGCTCTGATCGTACAAAAAGGCGTGCGTCGTCGTCCGCAAGCCGATCATCGGTTTGCCCGAGCGAACGAATTTCATAATCTGTTCAAACTGATCGTCGGGCAACGCACGAAATCGCATGAAGAACACGGCGAGGTCGGCCTCTTCGAGAACGTCAAGCCCCTGAATATTCGTTTTGAATTTCGGATTCTTTTCGCCACTGTCGGAATCGATCGCGTACACGACGCTGCAATTCATGCCATGATGTGTTTCGAGAATCTCGGCGATCATCGGCATCGAAATTTCTGAACGGTATTCATCATCGCCGGTGACGAATACGATATGCGGGGCGTCGTCGGCGAAGAGAGGACTGAAGGTTCCCCAGGCCAGCAGCGCGGCGAAGCAAGTCATTCGTCCCAGGGGAGTTCGAGGTATCGGCATGTGCAAGTCTCCTGTGTCGGTAATGGGGATGATGTGCTTCTGAAAATTTTACCATAGTGCACTCGACGCGACCACGCTACGTCACCGGAATCTTACTCGTACCTGATTCAGAACGTCTCTTACAAGATACTCTGCCATGAGTTCTCCCGCTTGACGATGCCCGTCGGTATTCCAGTGTCCCGTTCCCATGCGTGTATTCTCGAATCCGTGCCAATAACGGTGTTGTTTCTCGGCAAGTTTCTGCATCGGCTCGGCAAGATTGAGCACGTGTATGCCGATGCGTTTACAGAAGTCGCGAATGCGATGGTCGGGAAACAGTAAGTCGGCGATTTCAAATTGTGTTTTGAAGTGATCCCGGACCTGGGGGTCGGGGTGAACCTGAACGCCGTTACTCAACGTGACCACGCAGAAGGCGGCATCATGTGCGTCGACTTCCGCGTGTATTGCTTCGAGGAGGTGTTCGGTCATCGACCAGGCCTGCGTCCAATCGGGATCCGTCGGAGGAAGGTAACAGCCGACATCGATTCCCACTTCGGCGAAGGGGTGATCGGCGCCGTTGACCTCAGGTACTTCGCGATGGTTCTTCCAATGATTGATGAGTTGAAGTACTCGGCTGGCGTTGATCGCCTTGACTTTGAGTCTGGTCGTCGTCCGACGGGCCTTTATTTGATCGGGATGTTGCAGAAACGAACTGTCGAGTTTGAGATCGCCATTGTCGAGCATGAAAAACGGACGATTGTTATCGGGTTCGAGAACCTGAGAATTGTTGCGGATGTCGTTGCCCGTGACGAATGCCAACAGTACGAGATCGGGCTCGAACTGCCAGACCCGTGAGCGCAACATTTGCAACTCTTGTGCCGTCCCGTAACCCGAAACGCCGAAGTTGATCACCTCGACGGTTTGTCCTTTGAAATGCGGGTTCTCGGTCAATTTCCGTTCCATCACCGACCAGAACGTTTCGCTCGCGTCGACCTGCATCGCCTCGGCGTAAGAATCTCCCAGCACGGCAATGCGGAATGTTTCCGGCGGTTTTGGGATCGAATATTCGCGATCGCGTAGTCCATAGCTGTTCGTCGTGACATACGCCCGGCCTTCCTGCGTGAACCATCCGGCAAAATCAGGAGCGAGAACCGTCCCGCAGTCGTCGTCGGGTTGATACGGCAGTGGGTAACTCACGCCGAGCAGCCGCAGTAGAACTTCGGCAGATAACACACCGAAAATACAGCCGATGATCAGCAGCAGCACGCGCCAACGTCGAATTCGAGCTGCTCGCAGCACAGATTGCGTTGGATCGTTGATTGATTCGGCTGAGGACGACATGAATTCTTTCCCAGAGGATAGACCGGTCCCTACAATGATAGGGGATACCGGAGTTTGTCAATCGTGCCGTTGGCGGGAAGCCTGTCTCGCGGTACGATGGATGTCCGCGACTTCACAATAGTTCTTAACACTAAGACTTCACTTTTTAAAAGAAAAAGATAAATGCGACAGATTCTCACCGAATTGATCGATTCTCTGAAAGCCGGGCGCCCGGTCGCTTACACGGCTCTTGTTGAAACACGCGGTTCGACGCCGCAAAAGGCGGGAGCCGTGATGCTCGTCTACGCCGACGGTTCGCAAGTTGGGACGCTTGGCGGAGGCTGCGTCGAAGCCGAGGTGAAGCGAAAGGCGCTACAGATTCTCGACGAGGGAGAATGCGAGTTGTTGACCTTTCAGCTCGACAACGATTACGGTTGGGACGATGGCTTGATTTGCGGCGGACGGATGAAAATGATCGTCGACCCGCTGCGTCCGGGGGCCGACATCATCTATTATCAACTGATGCATGAACTCGTTTCGCAAGGGGAGGGGTGGACGGAAGCGGTCATCATCGATGCAGCCAAGGCGACCGGCGGACGCGAGGCCGATCGATTTCTGCTCGACAATACAGGAAATGTTATCGCTCACAGGGGAGCCGGTGCGCTCGCAGCAGGTCTCAAAGAGCATCTCAAGCCACTGACCGATCGTCCGCGTCCGTATGTGACCGAAGGGATCTCGTATTTGCCGTTGCTCGAACGTTGCCGGTTGCTGATTGTCGGTGCCGGGCATGTCGGTCAACAGGTCGGTGCGATGGCGGCGGATGTCGATTTCGACGTCTGGGTCGTTGACGACCGCGAACAGTTCTGCAATCACGATCGGTTCCCCAAAGCCAAACGGCTGATCGTCGGCGAAATCGACATGGCGCTCAGCGGTTTAGAGATCGATTCGCAGACGATGTGCATCATCGTCACGCGAGGGCATCAGCACGATGAAGAAGCGCTCTATCATCTTGCCGAATCGAAAGCGCGATACGTCGGCATGATCGGCAGCAAACGGAAAATCAAGTTGATCTTCGAAGACCTGCTGAAGGAAGGGATCTCCGCGGATGCCCTGGCGAAAGTACACGCCCCTCTCGGTTTCGACATCGGCTCGCAGACGGTCCCGGAGATCGCCATCAGCATCGTCGCCGAGCTGATCGCCGTAAGAAATTTAGGCAGCGTTCCAACGACGCCGCGACCGCCGAACCCGATGAATGAACTCACGAATCGATTCTGCGGTTAGCGCTCCGTGTTGCGTCGCGACTAACCGGGGACGTCACCGGCAACTCGTGCAGTGTCCTTTGAGCAGGATTTCCGTCACTTGCCCGATCTGTGCGGCGCGGCGTTTGGTCGCGTCGTTGAATTCGACGTCCGTCAAGCACGTCACGCTTCCGCAGTCGACGCAGACGAAATGGGGGTGCCGTCCGCTGGTCGGGTCGCTCGGGTCGCGAAGTTCGAATCGCCAGGCGTGGTCGCCAAGTTCGGTGCGAGTGACAAGGTCGACGTCGGCGAGATCGTTGAGGTTTCGAAAAACCGTTGCCTTGTCGTACCCCAGCGGAACCAGCATGTCGGCGATTTCTGCATGGGTTAACGGCGACTTCGATTTGCCGAGTACCCGCAACACTGCCAACCGTGGCGCCGTGCTGCGCAGACCGGCACCGCGCAGCAATTCGCGAAATTCGGCGACTTCCTGATGATTCGGATTCGGTTTCATGTTGCTATTATAGACGCTCTTTCCAGTGAATAGAATAGAACGTCGGATGTCATGCTTGAGTCTTTAGCAGCTACTTTGAAAACTCTTGAACCGCGCCTCGCACACGTGATGCAGGCCGATCGTTTTCGGCTGCGCCGACAGCTTCGCGACATGCAACAGGCATTGAAACAAAAGCGAGATATCGCGCAGCGACTGCAACGATTCGCCGATCAAGTCGAAAAGTCTTGCGATTTGCATGCCCGCCGAGCCGCCAACCGGCCCGCGCTTCGCGGCGACGTCGATTTGCCGATTATCGAATACAAAACCGAAATCGCGGCGGCGATCGAGAAACATCAGGTTGTGATCGTCTGCGGCGAAACCGGCTCGGGGAAGTCGACGCAACTTCCGCAAATATGCCTCGAAATGGGACGCGGCATCGCGGGGTTTATCGGCCACACGCAACCACGACGCATCGCCGCGCGGACCATCGCTTCGCGGCTCGCCGACGAGCTCGGTACGACGGTCGGCAAGCACGTCGGTTTCAAAGTCCGTTTCACCGACGCGACGAAACCCGAGACGTACATCAAATTGATGACCGACGGCATCCTGCTCGCCGAAACGCAGCACGACCGTTTTCTCGACCGGTACGATACGATTATTCTCGACGAAGCGCATGAGCGGTCGCTAAATATCGATTTTCTGCTCGGCTACATAAAACGTCTGCTTCCCCGACGTCCCGATTTGAAACTGATCATTACGTCGGCGACGATCAACGCCGAGCGGTTTCGCGAGCATTTTATGCGAGAAGATGCGGACGTTCCCGTAATCGTTATTCCAGGACGAACCTTTCCGATCGAACAGATCTATCGCCCGCTCATTGACGAAGAAGGAGACGAACCCGATTGGCTCGACGGCGTGATGAACGCCGTCGATGAAGCCTCGACGTACGGGCCGGGCGACGTGCTCGTCTTCCTGCCGACAGAACGCGACATTCATACGACGGCCAAAGCCTTGCGCGGCCGCTTGTTATCGGGGCCGGATTCCGATCGCAGCACCGAAATTCTGCCGTTGTATGCGCGGCTGTCGGATAAAGACCAGCAACGCGTCTTCAGTACGCAGGGCCGGCGCAAAATTGTACTCGCGACCAACGTCGCCGAGTCGTCGCTCACGGTTCCCAACATTCGTTATGTGATCGATACCGGGACCGCGCGTATCAGCCGTTACTCTGCCCGCTCACGGACACAGCGTCTCCCGATCGAAGCGGTGTCGAAGGCCTCAGCAGATCAACGGGCAGGACGCTGCGGTCGCGTCGGTCCCGGTGTCTGTATCCGGTTGTATTCGCGTGAGGATTATCTCGTCCGCGACGCCGAGACCCCGCCGGAGATCCAACGGACGAACCTTGCCCATGTCATTCTGCAAACGCTTGCGCTCGGGCTGGGGACGATCGAAGAATTTCCTTTTCTCGATCCGCCGAAAGCCGGAACGATTCACGATGGTTACAACACCCTCTACGAACTCGGTGCCGTCGACGAGCAACGAAAACTGACGAAACTCGGCAAAGAACTCAGCCGGTTGCCCGTCGACCCGCGCATCGGGCGCATGTTGCTCGCCGCCCGAGATGAACATTGTTTGCACGAGATGCTGGTGATCGCCGCCGCGCTCGAAGTCGCCGACCCGCGCGACCGGCCGATCGACAAACAGCAGGCGGCTGACGAAGCCCACGCCCAGTGGGACCACGAAGACTCCGATTTTCTCTCGTATTTGAAGTTGTGGGACTGGTATCACGAACTCAAGGAAAAACTTTCCGGCGGCCAATTACGCAAAGCCTGCCTCCAGAATTTTCTGTCATGGATGCGGATGCGCGAATGGATCGACGTGCACCAGCAATTGCTGCAACTTCTCGATGAACTCCGCATCAAACCGACGCCGCGCGCGAACGATTACGCCGCGATTCATCGCGCCCTGCTCACCGGTCAGCTTTCGGGGATCGCACTCAAGGGAGAAGACTTCGAATACACGGCGGCCGGTGGCGGATTGTTCCGCATCTGGCCGGGGTCGTCGCTTTTCGGCAAAAAATCGGCGTGGATCGTCGCGGGCGAGATGGTCGAAACGCACAAGCGGTATCTGCGTACCGTCGCGAAGATTCAACCCGAATGGATCGAACCGCTCGCCGCGCATCTCATTAAAAAGTCGCACAGCGAACCCCACTGGAACCGCAAACGGGGCTGCACGATGGCCTACGAAAAAGTGAATCTGTTCGGTCTGACAATCGTCCCGCGGCGTGGCGTCAATTATGCTCCCATCGATGCCGTCGTCGCGCGGGAAATTTTTATTCGCGACGGTTTGCTTGCCGGTGAAGTCGACATCACGGCGGCGTTTCTCGATCACAATCAACTCGTACTCGAAGAACTCACGCAGGAACAAGCCAAAACGCGGCAATTCGATTACTGGCTCGGCGACGAAGCCCGCTTCGAGTTTTATGACGAGCGCATTCCCAAAGACGTCTGCGACGTGGCGACCCTCAATCTCTGGCGCAAGGAAGCAGAGCGCGAGAATCCTCTCGTGCTCTGTATGTCGAAAGAGGATTTACTTCCTGAGGGAACCGACGACGTTGCCGCACAAAACTTTCCCGACGTACTGCGCATCTCTGAAATGAAATTGCCGCTCGATTATCATCTCGAACCCGGGGCCGAGGAAGACGGTGTGACGCTCACCGTCCCGCGCGCAGCGCTCGCACAGCTCGACGGCCGGCGGCTCGGCTGGCTCGTCCCCGGTTTGCTTGAAGAAAAAATCGCCGCTCTGCTGCGAACGCTTCCCAAAGAAACCCGCCGCATGTTCGTCCCGGTGAACGACACCGCGAAACAGCTCATCGGCAAAATTCGCTTCGGCGAAGGGGAGATGGTCGCCCAGCTTTCGCAAGCCATTCGCGAAGTCTTCAACGAACATGTTCCTCCCGAATTATTCGACGAACAGAGACTCCCCCGGCATTTGCGCATGAATGTCAAAGTTATCGATGAACAGGGAAAAGTCGTCACTGCCGGTCGCGAAGTCGACGACGTGCGGCGTCAGGTGGGAGGAGGTCAACATCCTCAATCCACCGGTTCGATGCACGTGCCCGAGTGGGAAAAAGACGACATCACGACATGGATCTGGGACCAACTCCCGCCGCAGGTGCGCCTCGAACGCAACGGCATCGTCTGGACCGGTTACCCGACGCTTATCGATCGCGGCACATCGATCTCATTGCGACTCGCGAACTCCGCCGAGCAAGCCGAACGGCAGACCCGAGCCGCGATTCGTCGGCTATTCGTGTTGTCGCATCCGCGACCGATCAAGACGCAGATTCAATGGATACCGAAGTTCGATAAAGTTGCGCTGCTGGCAACCGGCATCAAGGATTTATCCCTGCGGGAACAACTCGCCGATCTGCTCGCCGACCGCGCGCTGTACGGTGATGAGAAGAACGACCCTAAAAAAATCCCGCGCATCAAAGGAGAATTCGACCGCCGGATGAAAGAAGCTGCGAACCGACTCAGCATCGCTATACAAGAAATCTCGCCGTGGTTATTGCCGATTTTCGAAGGCTATCGACAAACCCGACAACTATTGGAACGCAAACCGCTCCCCGCGCACACCTATGCCGTCGATGATATGCGCGAACAACTCGCGAGTTTAACAACGCCCGATTTTCTGACGTCGACACCCTGGCCCTGGCTGACGCAATATCCCAGATATTTCAACGCGATCAAATACCGCTGGGAAAAATTGAACGCCGGCGGATTGGACCGGGACCGCCGCAGCTTCGCCGAACTCGCCCCGCGTTTGCAGCTCTATCATCAGCAACGCACCAAACTCACCGAACACCACGGCTTCGATCCCCGCCTCGACTATTACCGGTGGATGCTCGAAGAATTCAGAGTCTCCCTCTTCGCCCAGCCATTAGGCGTAGCGATCCCCGTTTCTGCAAAACGTCTCGACGAACAATGGTCGCGTGTCGCGAAGTGAGGGATTGGGGATTGGGGAGGAAAACGTTTAGCCGCGACGCATCGCGGAGCGCTAGCCCTTACAATAGACATCAACAAACATCGAACGACTTTAATCACATCACAATTCAAAGGAGACGACATGCATTATCTCTATGGATTCAAAAAGAACATCCGCCGACTCGTCGCGACATTCGACTCCGAACCGCAATTACGAGCCTACGTCGGCTGGGCAACGCTCCAGGACTTCGGCAACCAGCGAGGCAAATACGAACAAGGCAGCGCCCTGGCCAGCCACGATGCCTGGGAACAATCGACCGACCCCCTCACCGACGAAGACGCCACCGCTGTCGTCCACAACCCCTCGCCCTCGATGCTATAGAACGAGCGCCGCACGTCTTCTCAATGTTTGGCCGCGATGCAAAGCGGAGCGCTAGCCCTTGTCTACCGACAAGCGAACTCTCCTAACACTCTCACAAATTTTGCACACTCAGAACACACAGAAAATCGTATTATTTTCGAGTTCGCTTTCTGAAGGAAACAGTATAATAATCGAACACCGATCAGCAGCTTCATGTCGCTGCACAACCCAGACGCGGGGGTGTCTGGGATACCCGATCTGCCGCTTCAATTCAGGATTGACGATAATGGCAAACCGAATGCGTTTCGTCTGGCTATTGTGGATTCTGCTACCGGTTGCATTCGTCGTCGGGTGGCCTGTCGCGCAAATCACGCGCTATAAGAGAGTCTCTGAGCCATTTTCGAGAGTTGGAGCCTGGCTGTATGCGGGTGGCGATAACATGGGTGTCCCGATCTATGGACCGGATGGCGTGCATACCGTTTATTTCTATGATCAAGAATTCGGCGATGCGCAACTGATTCAAATCAAGGAGAATCTCAGGCAGCTACCAAAACTTCGGACTCTGCATCTCGAACATACGCAGATTACCGATGCCGGGATCGAACAACTCACTGACCTTACGTTGGCTCAAGTGACACTTTACGGCACCAAAGTGACAGCGAAAGGTGTTGAGAGGTTCCGCAAAAAGATGCCCGACTGTAAGGTTGCCTGGAGTGACGAATAATGAAGCCGGTGTCAGCATCTCTGCGTCCACCCCCAAAATGCCAATGGATCCGCCGCAACGACGAGACAGTCGTCATCTACTACTACGGTCCTCTTGTTGCTTTGCAACTCCGGTTGTGAGCAACCGGAGGTATCCCGTATTCGGTTCAGAGGCTCTGCTCATCGTCACGCTTTCACGTCGGAAAGTGGTGACGGCGGGGCGATACTGCTAATCGACCTCATCCTCTGGTGCCGCTTCGAGCATGCGCCGGGCTGTTTTCAGGTGTTCTTCGGCGGAAACGTCTGCGCGGGATTGCTCGGAATCTCCTCGCCACGGGTTGCTGAGCAGAGGAATCAGGTCGATGACACACGCATCGCGAACTTCGTTAGCCGCTTCCGATTTATCGTTCTCGATGTCCTTTAGAATCGCATCGATGTCCAATCGAAACTCGTCAAGAGTTTCGTCCCAGTCTTCGTTGAAGTGGCCGAGATCACGCATGTTGCGATGGTGACGCAGGATTTTTTCGAGGCGGTCACAGTGATCGACCAGTTTCGATTGCTGGGTGCGCAGCGTCGACATCCACCAGGCGAACAGACCGACGAACGTTAACATCAGGAATAATCGAAAATCGCGGCGCCGCAGCAATCGTTGTCCAAACTCACCCGCCGTCAGCCGAACGAGCTTTCGTTCCGCCTTTCGGCGTGTCTCAAACCATTGGCACGTCGAACTATTTCGCAACTCGCTCAGCGGAACTTGCATCGCATCGGAAACAGCACACAGGCCGCACGTTTTCCCGGCGACGCGGCATTGCTCGACCAGTGCGAGAATAACCGCTGTGATGTTGTTGCCGAAATACTCGGCGTGCGACAGATCGACGATGACTTGCTTGAGGTGGGGATCCTGAACCAGCGTTTCGAGAAGCTGTTTTTCGTGGGTGAACTCGGTTTCGCTGAATCCCGAGGCATCGCCGGTGGGAATAACGACCAGTGTCTCTCCCCAGATTTCAACGGGCAGAATCCGGTTTGTTTGACAGTGGTTGAGGAGATTCGCTTTCCAGGACATGAAACTATCCCACAGTCGATGAAATGATTTGGACGGGATAACGAGATGGTATCATGCGATTCAAGATCGCGTCAGGTCTCGGCCGGCTTTTTTTGACGCCGAACGCTTTTTTCGTTGCGAAGCCCTTTCTTCGCTTGGAGAATACATTTCAGACGCAATGAGTTTTGCGAGCTTGCGCCCGCTGACAGGCATCGCGTATTCTTCGAAGTGAGTGGCGCGAACCCAGGCGTGTTCACGACTTTCGACCGGAGCAACAGTCGATCGACGCTGATGGTCGGTGACGTCGGCCAGGAAGCACACTAATCGTATACGGTAACGTGTGACATGATGGACGATTTCCGTCACCTTGCGATTGAATGTGATCTTCAAATTCCATTCGTCAGAAAAGCTTCTTTCGGCATCGTTCCAAAGTCGATTGATTTCGCGGGGAGAGAGAGACTCATCGGGCACACGGTCGGATCCCTGTGTGTAACGGGGAAAATCCCAAAGCCCCGCCCAGCGTACGCCCTGCGGACGCTGGTGAATGAGAAATCGATCGCCATCTCGAACAACGACGGCGGCCTCGATCGTCGATTCGATCGCCGGGCGAGTGGCCTGTAACGGAATCAGATGTTGTTCTCCTGTCGCGAAGGCACGACATTGCGACGTCAATGGGCAACCGGATGTGCATGATGGATTCTCTGCCGTGCAGACCACCGCCCCCAAATCCATCAACGCCTGATTGAATTGTCCCGGTGCTTGTGTGGGCAGGATACGAGAGGCGAACTCCCAGAGCATCGTCTGTCCTCGGCTGGTTTTCGGCGAATGTCGATACCCGAGCAGCCGCGTGTACAACCTCAGCGTGTTGGCTTCTACAATCGGAGCACGAGCACCGAAAGCGAACGAAGCAATGGCACCCGCCGTGTATCGTCCGATTCCGGGAAGCGATTGCAGTCCCTCGGCGTCACGCGGGAACTCGCCATCATGTTCGGATAGGAGCAGTCGCGCGGTGCGGTGCAGATTTCTGGCCCGGCTGTAATAACCGAGCCCTTCCCACGCGTGCAGTACCTCGGCTTCATCCGCATGCGCTAACTCGATTAATGTAGGAAACCGCTGCATGAATCGCTGCAAATACGGAATGACCGCCGTCACCGTTGTTTGTTGCAGCATGATTTCGCGAATCCAGACGCGGTAGGCATCGCGTTCATCGCGCCAGGGAAGGTCGCGGCCATGGCGACTGTACCACGAGATGATCGATCGACGAAGACGGCGGAGCCAGACGGCGTCGGCTGAAAGGCCGATCGATTCCTGGTCGGAGGTGTCGTGCGTACGCGACGTCATGTCGAGAGTCCGTGATGGGTAAGTCGATCCTTCGATTGGTACTGCAATCCTTCGGTCGTGAGTGCAGTTCGGTCGGTCGGATGATACCATTTCAGCTGGAAGTCTGCATTCCCTGTGGAATGGATTCGACTCTCGGTTTGAAATCCTTTTCGCTTTCTTCGTAAGGATGAGATGTGCGATGTCTCGGCTCTTCGTGAGCAATTTCGATTTCGAACATCAGCTTCGTGAGGGGGATAGCTTCACATTACCGCTGCATTTGTGGCGTCGAAATGTCGAGTTGTCGTTTCTCTGGTTCGCATTGGCCGATGATGGCGACGCTATCGTGATCGACGCCGAGGTCGATACAGGTTTCTGTGAATCGATGCAGAAAAGAGGTTTGGCGCGGGTGCAAGTCGTTACGTCCCGCGTGGGAATTCCGGGAGGAATGGATCTCTGCCCGTGGGGATGGTCGCGCAGCGTGCAGCGATGGGGCTCGCAACGCGGCTGCCTGATGCATGCGCCGGATGAAAACGCCATCGTGCGCGTGAACTCTCGCCGGTTTTCGTTTTCTCATGAACGGGCTTGGGGTCTGGCGTTACCCGCTGCGGAAGAATTTGTGGAACTCGACTCATTGCGTCAACACCTGCACGACGTCTGCCGACCGGAGACGCGATGGGTGATTAAAGCGGAATTCGGTATGTCCGCCCGCGAACGGATTCTGGGAACAGGACCGTTCGTATCGACCGGTGATGTGAACTGGATGTCTCGCCGACTGGCACGCGGACAACGATTGTATTTTGAACCGTGGGTCGAAAAAATGGTTGAAGCAGGGTTACAGTATTCCATTCCGACTTCGGGTGAGCCGCAATTCATCGGTTGTACCGAACTCCTCACCGATGGGCGGGGCCAATATCGAGGCAGCCGCTGGTGCGACCGTCGGCATGTCGAATGGGAATCGGAAATCGAAAGCGGAATGCAATTGGTTCGCGAGGTGCAGCGCGCGGGGTATTTTGGTCCAATAGGAATCGATGCGATGAAATACCGCGATGACACCGGTGAGATTCGAAGTCGACCGATACAGGACATCAATGCCCGCTGGACTATGGGGAGAATGGCATATGAGTGCCAGCGTTTTGTACCCCCTGGTCAATGTTTTTCGTTGTTGCACGTCGCTGCGCCGGATGATCCTTCAACGCTATCGACAAGCGACGTTATCGGACTGCTACCGGATCATCTGATCTGGCATGGGGGACGGCGTGAAAGACTGAAACAGCAAATCTATCTGCTCTGGGCAGAGTCCGAAGAGGTTCTCGCTGCGAAGGAAAAAGCGATCGTCTAAAGCGGACCGACGACATATGATGGGAAATCGATAAATCATAATGAATGATTCAACAAAAAAAACGGGAATCTTGCTCATCGCTCACGGCAGTCGGCGCGAGTCGGCGAATGCCGATCTCGTCATGTTGGCTGACCTGGTTCGAGAGCGTCGGCCCAATGAATATGTCGATATCGCTTACCTGGAACTCGCCGAGCCGACAATTCCGCAAGGAATCGAACGCTGCCTCGCCTCCGGAGCGGATCGCGTGTTGATGTTGCCCTATTTTCTCTCGTCCGGTGCGCACGTGACGACCGATTTAGAGCGCTTTCGTGAAGAGTTCGCGAAAGCACATCCACTACATGAGTTTGTGGTGTGTGCTCCGTTGGGATTACACCCGCTGATCGTTGATATCGTGTTGGATCGACTTGCGGAATGGGAGTGAGCCGCAGGATGTGTCCACCGGCATCATCACAGGGGGAGTCTCTCACTACACTTTCAATGTGCGTAGCAGGATGGGGAGCAACACGAGGTTGCCAATCAGGCCGCCGAGCATGGCAAGGCTGACCAGCAGTCCGAAATAAACGAGTGGAATGAACTGTGAAATGGTCAATACCGAAAAGCCGGCGATAAGAGCAAACGTGGCGAAGACCAGCGCCTCTCCGACGTTGCTCTGCGTTTCATCCAATGCCTGGGCGATTGAAAGCCCCTTTTTACGGGCACGCAAATATCCTGTGATGTAATGGATGCTCGAATCGACGGTCAGCCCCATCGAAACGCTGGCGATCATCGCCGTTCCCATATTGATCGGCGAGCCGATCCAACCGAGGCCCCCCATCAAGAGTACGATGGGAAATCCATTGGGAATTAACGAGAGCAGGCCGATGCGAACACTGCGGAAGGCGACCATCATCATCGTCATAATCGCCGCCGCCGAGATGCTGAAACTGATAAGCTGATCGCCCAGCAGGCTTTCAATCAGAAACGTAAATAAGACAAATGTCCCTGTTACTTTATGTTCGGGGAAGTATTTCGACGACGTTCTGGTAACTTCTTCCAACAGGTATCGCTTTTGTGCCGAGGGTTGTCGTTCGAGCGACCGCAGAATGACGCGCATCCGATTTTTTTCTGCGTTGTATAATCCGGGGAGTAACTCGGGCTGATATTCCTGCAATCGTTCGAGCTTGGCCCGCAGTCGGTTTCCAAAGGGATTCACGACGGGAATGATATCAAGCGTATCGGAAAGCGTGATAACTTTCGTCAGACCCGGCTTGCCGTTCACTTCGATGGTCTTCAAGTCGTCTGCAAACTTGCGGACCTGGTCGAGATAGTCTTCTGTCAAGGGATCGGGTGCAGGAAAGTTGACTTCCCATGACGACGTTCCCCCCATGCGAGATTCGACGAATTCGAGTCCGGCGACCATCGGGCTCGACGCACGAAAGTTTTTCGAAAAATCGGTTTCGACCTCGAGGCGAAAAGTACCAAATGCAAAAAATACCACGACGGCGGTAATCAACCAGAACAACGATTTTCGATGACGTCCGACGAACAGACTCGACCAGTTGAGCATGCGGTCGAGCCGTGTATCGACGGGAGGAATATAAGGATCGGGAAGCCATTTTCCCTTCAGTGTGCCGGCAGGAACCAGTCCGACCACAGCCGCGAGAACGATCACCGTACCAAGACTCATGGTCAGACCGAAACTCTGAACCGGAACGACACGGCTCGACAACAACGAGGCGAAGCCGGCCATCGTGGTCGTGGTCGTCCAGAAGATGGGACCGGTCATCTCCATCGTTGTGATCCGAAATGATCGTTGCTGATCGCACATTCGACGAAGTTCGCGATAGTGCAACGTAATGTGCATTACAGTGGCAATCGAGATGACGGTGACCAGCGAATTGAGCAGCGTGCTCACCATGCTGAGCTCGACGCCGCAGAGCACCAGAATGGCTTTGGTAAACAAAATGGTCGCCCAGACCACAAGCAACGGAAGCAGCACCCAGCGAAGATTACGAAAATAAAGCAGGAGCACGGCGCCCAGAATGCCGAGCGATACATGAAACAGCAATTCGCCGTCTTCTCGTACGTACCGAAAGGTCTCGTGAACGAGCATCGGTTCACCGACGATAACCGGCGACGTGGTGCTTTCCGTAGCGGGGGAATAATCGCGGATGACCTCGTGGATTTGCTGGAATGTTTCTGTGCGCGTCGCCGGTGAGGTGTCGGCAGAATGCAGCCTCAAAACGACGGCGGTGGTGACGTCGTCTTCGAGACCGAGAAACACACCGCGAAAGAGTTCTTTTAATTCTTCATCCTTAGTGCGTAGCAGTAATCTCTGAATGAAGTTGGCATCGACAGGCGCAATCGCATCGGCGAGACATTGCGTCGACGCTCCCACGACGCCGGGAACTTTCGCCAACTGTCGGGCGAAGGCACGGTTTCGTTCGTATCCTTCAATGGTGAAAAGTTCGGGATCGGAATACGCCACCAACACCAGTTCGTCGCCTCCGAAGAGCGCTTTGCTTTCGAGATAATCGAGCAGATGCGGATCGTCGGGGGCATATAACGTCTCGATCGATTCCTGATAAACCAGGCGTTGGGATATTGGCCAGGCAACAATGATGAGCGCGACGGTGAGGATCAACAAGCTGCGCGATCGAAGGATAAGAAAATCTGCCCAGCGCGCCAGGAAACCGGTTGATTCGCGTACCGACATAACCATCAATTCAATGCAATGAGCCGCGCTAGGGGCGGACAATAAAGAGCTTGTGTGAATAGAAAGTCGAACAGGTCACTTTCATTCCGCTGCCATTCCCACGGAGTGTATTGCCCGCCGCCCGATATGAACAGTCAAGAGTCGTCGATTGAGTGCTCCGACTGCGGCTGATATAGTGCCCCCTGTTTTCGCCAGGTTGTCGCATCGAGACATTCAGAGTGGCATTTCGTTCGCTGGACCGATTCGAGAGGGAGTGCAATGACGGGGACAAACGCCTTGTTGACGACGGAGATTCCGGGCATGCCCGTCCGTCGGGGAAAAGTACGCGACGTATATGATTTCGGCGATCGACTGATGATCGTGGCGACCGACCGCATCAGCGCATTCGATTGGATTTTGCCCGACGGTATTCCGGATAAGGGGAGGATTCTCACCAGTATCAGCCTGATGTGGTTCGATCGGCTTGGTGTGGCTCATCATTTGCTCGATACAGCCCTCGATGGCGTGGCACTTCCTGACAGTGTCGATCGTGCGCCGTTATTGGGGCGGGTGATGGTCGTCAAAAAGGCGAAGGTCGTTCCGATCGAATGCGTCGTTCGCGGCTATCTCGCCGGTTCCGGCTGGAAAGAGTATCGCCAGTCGCAATCGGTTTGCGGCGTACCGTTACCGGCAGGGCTTACGGAAAGCGAGCGCTTGCCCGAACCGATATTCACTCCTGCCACGAAAGAAGAGAGCGGACATGACGAAAACATCTCTTTCGAACGAATGGTTGAAATTGTCGGTGCCGAAACGTCGGAACGGTTGAAAGCGTTAAGCCTCAAGATCTATCAGGCGGCGTCGGAATATGCCCTGACCAAAGGGATCATTATCGCCGATACCAAGTTCGAATTTGGTTTTCACGAAGGAGAGTTATTATTAGTAGACGAAGTACTGACTCCCGATAGTTCGCGATTCTGGCCTGTGGATGAGTACCGGACAGGAGTTTCTCCTCCCAGCTTCGACAAGCAATTCGTAAGGAATTGGCTGGAAACGA
This sequence comes from Planctomycetota bacterium, assembly GCA_027618475.1. Lineage (GTDB taxonomy): Bacteria > Planctomycetota > Planctomycetia > Planctomycetales > Planctomycetaceae > JAQCEJ01. Next base: position 41,975 of record JAQCEJ010000033.1, read on the forward strand.
CAACGTGGGACAAAAACAGCCCCCCTCCCCGGATGCCTCCCGAAATCGCGATCCGAACCCGCGAAAAATATGCAGAAGCCCATTTACGGCTGACGGGAATGCCATTCGCGGTAGATGCGTCGTAATCGAGCCATGGGTGATAGAAACGGTCGTTTTTTGCATTATATCCCCGAAAAACAGACGAAGATCGCGGGCCGAAGTGCATATGTGCTTTCATTGATCCGTTGTGTTATTGCCTCCCTAATGCAGCGAATCTGGGGCTTTTGAGGGATGGATTGGCAAGATTTTCGGAGAATCTGAAAAATAACGTTTACTAAATCTGTTCTGATCGAACATAATAGGGAGGCTCTCGGGTGAGCTTATAATATGTCGTGAACCCCCAAGTTGATCCCATTCGGGTACGTCAATTCTAAGATCGGTTTTTGAAGCGTCATTGGGGAAACGAACGGGGCACAACCATGAACAAACCGACGTCAGACAGCTCGACCAACGCAGATTCTCGGAAGCAGGTTTCCACCAGCGATACCTCGTCAGACGATTTGGATGCCACATTTATCCCCGACACCGATTCGTCGGCAGAGGTTTCGAATCAAGGGAGTGGTGAATCCGCATCGCAGAAACCGGCTCAACAGAAATCGGCCCCGCCGAAAAAATCGCCGAAAAAAGTGAATCAACTTGGTGAATTCAAGCTCATCAAGAAGCTGGGGCAGGGGGGCATGGGCGAGGTCTTTCTCGCCACTCAGGTAGGACTCGATCGCAAAGTCGCCATTAAGGTTCTGGCCAAGCAGTTCGCTAAAAAACCGGATTTTGTTCAACGGTTTTATCGTGAAGCCCGGTCGATGGCCAAACTCGACCATCCGCATATCGTACGCTGCTATTCGGTTGGCGAAGCGATCGGCGTTCATTATGTCGCCATCGAATTTATCGACGGACTGAGCATGCAGAAGTGGATGGACAAGCTCGGACAGCTTTCGGTCGGCGACGCATTGCATTGTACGATCGTCGGTGCCGAAGCGTTGCAGCATGCGCACGAACTCGGTCTTATTCACCGCGACATCAAACCCGATAATATGCTCGTCACCAGTAACGGCATTCTTAAAGTCGCCGACATGGGACTTGCCAAAGCGATGGACGAAGACGTCTCGATGACCCAGAGCGGCACTGGGATGGGAACTCCGCTGTATATGGCACCCGAACAGGCCCGCAACGCCAAACATGTCGACCTGCGGACCGATATCTACGCACTGGGTTGCACGCTGTATTACTTTCTCACCGGCAAGTTGCCGTTCACCGGCGAAAATACGATGGAACTGATTATCGCCAAGGAAAAAGGGCAATTTACTCCCGCACGCCGCCTGAATTCTGAAATCCCCGAACGTCTCGATCTGATGATCGACAAGATGATCAGCAAAGATCCCAAGCACCGTTACGCCACCTGCGCCGAAATCATCAAAGATCTCGAAAGCCTGGGCCTTGATAACCCCTCGCTGACGTTCATTACCGAGACGGGTGCCGAAGCGGCCTCGCGTGCATCGACTGTCGGACGTCGCAGCAGTCCCACGATTGCTCCACAAGGACTCACCCAGCCCCCGACCCACTCGTCGAAATCGCGACACGCGAAGTCGCATGCGGCCGAAGATGTTTCGGAACACGTCTTCGATACACCGAATCAACTCTGGTTTGTTCGTTATACGAACAGCGAAGGTCGCGTGACGGTTTCGAAAATGACCAGCACCCAGATCAAACAGGCCGTTCGCTCGGGGCTGGTCGATCTCCGCGCGCGAGCCAGCCTCACGTCCAATGGCGATTTTCTCCCACTGGCACATTACGCCGAATTCGAGTCGGCAATGCGCGGGCAGGTGGTCAAGACTAAAGCAGAGGCCCGGTCTCATGGTCTGGCCGAGGAATTCAAAAAACTCGACCGCCAGTATGGACGTCGAAAATATTGGCGGATGCTGCAAAACTTCATTCAGAGTACGTTAGGAGCTTTCAGCTTCATCCTCTACATTGCCGTTCTCTGTGGCATTGGGTATCTCGGTTACAAGTACATCCCGGTGATCTATCAAACGGTTGCTACCAAATATAATCTGACGGCCCCATCGACGGATGATGCCGCAACCGATGAGACTCCCACCGATCCCGAAGCACCTCAATAGTGACCGGCGAGAAATCGTCGAACTCTTGCAAACCGTTTTATAACCCTCTGAACGCTGGGTCATTCAAAGCAATTTGGATGATCCTTCCTTCGCCAACCGGGATATGAAACCCGTTCTCGTATCACGTACGATTGTCTTGCGGTGCGCATTTCAGATATCATTTCACGAAGGAGAAAATGATGTCGAAATTTGCCGTCATCCTCGCCGCGGCGGGGAAGAGTTCCCGTTTTCAGGAACATCGCAAGAAAAAGCCGTTCGTCGAACTCGCGGGCCGACCGGTGTGGGTTCGCTCCGCCGAGTTATTCACGAATCGTGACGATGTCGTTCAGTCGATCATCGCGGTCGACCCCGACGATCTCGATTGGTTCAAGGAAAAATTCCGTCCGAACCTGGCATTCATGAACATCGACATCATCACAGGGGGAGCCGAACGAGCCGATACCGTGCAGAAGGCGCTCTCTCATGTAAAACCCGACGCCGAATTCGTCGCCGTACACGATGCGGCCAGACCACTCATCGTCGGCGAGTGGATCGACGAACTGTTTGCGGCGGCGGAGAAACACGGAGCCGCCATTCCTGCCGTACCGGTCACCAGCACCCTCAAGCGGGTGGGAAGCGATCACCTTATCGAAGAGACCGTTCCACGCGACAAGTTGTGGATGGCTCAAACGCCGCAGGTTTTTCGACGCGAATTGCTGATGGAGGCGTTTGCCAAACGGGGGGATTTTCAAGCAACCGATGAAGCCCAGCTTGTCGAGCGTCTGGGAGAAAAGGTCGCCATCGTTCCCGGCCACGCGATGAACATCAAGATTACAACCGCCGAAGATTTCCGCATGGCCGAGTCGCTGGTCAATGCCCTTCCTAAAAAAACGCTGAGGGCTCTTCACCCGTTTTCGGATGAAGAGCCGAGGTTTTTGTGAACTCTTCTCCCTCCGGGAGAAGGTGACCGCAGGCCGGATGAGGGATGAGTCAGAACAAAACAATGCACAGGGTCTTCCTCTGACTCATCTTCATGCAATTTCGAAGGCCCCCTCACCCCAGCCCTCTCCCAGAGGGCGAGGGAGTACAACCAGAAAGACATCATGAGCCAGATTATCCGAGAACTGCTGCACAAACTCGTCGAGAACCATACCGTCACCGTCGAAGACATTCGTATCGGCATCGGTTCGGTGATGGATGGCGAATGCTCCCCCGCGCAGATTTCGGCGCTGCTCACTGCATTACGAATGAAAGGCGAAGCCGTCGACGATATTGTCGGAACCGTGCAGGCGATGCGCGAACGGATGTCTCATATTCCCACCAGGCGAACGCATCTGCTCGACACGTGCGGCACCGGCGGCGACCGCCTGCATACGTTCAACATCAGCACGGCGACGGCCCTCGTTGCCGCCGCGTGCGGCATTCCGGTTGCCAAGCATGGCAATCGCGGAGTGTCGAGTTCGAGCGGATCGGCCGACGTGCTCGAAACGCTGGGCGTCAACATTAATCTCACTCCCGCACAAGTCGGCAATTGCATCGACGAACTCGGCATCGGCTTCTGCTTCGCACCGCTGTTTCACGGTGCGATGAAACACGCCGCCCCGATCCGTAAGGAACTGGGTTATCGCACGATCTTCAATTTCGTCGGACCGTTGTGCAACCCGGCGTCGGCCGAGTTTCAGCTCATTGGCGTCAATTGCCTCGAAACCGCCGACCTGCTCGCGAATGCTCTCCGGCAGCTTGGTGGACAAGCCGTCATCGTCTGTGGCAATGGCGAACTGGATGAAGTCAGTCTGTGGGGCGAGACAACCGTGAACATCATTCGAGCAGGAACGATCGAACAAACGACGTGGGCGGCCCGTTCGTTCGGTTTGAACGACGTCTCGCTTGGCGACCTGCAAGTCGCGTCGCCCCAAGAAAGCGCCGATCGCATTCGCAGCGTGCTGGAAAATCAACCCGGTCCTTGCCGCGACATTGTTGTTGCGAATACCGCCGCGGCTCTGTTTGCGGCCGGTGAAGTAGGGGAACTCACAGAAGCGGCACAGCGAGTCGACGAGACGATTTCATCGGGACGGGCAAAGACCTTATTCGACCGGCTGGTCGAGCATACGCAGGCGAACACCCCCAGCCGATAGTTCCAATTCTACCGCCACTTCGATTGTCAGTCCTGCGTTCCCCGGTCGCGGTTGAATGCTTCGCTCATCCACGTTCTGACGGTGACTTCCTGCTTGCGAATGCGGATCAACAGTTCTAACGCGTCGGAGACAAACTGGTCGAGGTCATCTTTGAATTTGGTTTCGTCGCCGCCGTCGATCATCGCTTCCGGAAACGCATCCAGTTGATGGGAGACCTCGTCGGTGAATTCAGCAATCGAATCGTCTTCTTCGCGCATGGCGTCGACACGCACCAGCAATTCGGGATCTTCGTCAGCGATTTCGGCGAATTCCTCCACATGCACGACAGATGACTGCTTCAGAATCGGGACGAGCTGACGAAACGCCTCGCGCTCGGCGGACAGCCATTGTTCCAATTCGCCAGGAACAAACGGTGTCTCCGTGCATTCCTCAAATACCTTAAGTCGCTGTTCGAGTTCATCTCGTAATGTTGCCTCGGTTTGGCGGCTTTCACGTTCCCTCATGGCTTTTCCTCCCTCTGGCAAGACGTATTGATAACCGTGCGCTGACCTCCTCCTCACTGACGATTAATGCTTAGAACTGGTTTCATAACCCGGTTGGCGACAAAGTCAACGTTCGAATTGCCCTATCCATTCCATCGTCCAGAGGGTTATGAAACCACTGGTAGTAAACTACCAAACGTCGGGCCTGTATGGAGGAAAGTTGATCATCGCTCTATTCCATTATACACAACCGCCATCCAACGTCTGTCACCGGGTGGTCTCATCTCGTCACATCGAGGGAAAGAGGAACGGAAAACGGTATCCAGAGTGGCTGCAACCTGCCACTGTAAAGGAAGTTACAGGATGACGTGCACGCAAACCCGGTTTAATCACCCTCCTGAGTCGATGAATCCGCTGCGAGACACTCTTTCATATCCGCATATGCCGTTTCGATCAGTCTGCGGAGAGCGGCGGAATCGATGTCAACGTCCGGCCTAAGTTTGACGTGACGCATAAACTTCCCCGTTCCTTCCAGCAGTCCGGCGGGATCGGGAAGATCGGCACCCCGAAAAAAACCGACATTCACATGCGCCTTGAAGGCATTCACGTAAGCGAATGCCGCGTCAGCGACACAGGCGGTCGGGTGGCCGTCATGCAAGATTTCTCGAACGTCGCTGCCGCAGTCGCGGATCACGTCAAACCAAGACTTCGCGATCTCTCCCAGAGAATCCGCATGTGCGATCATCCACGACTCGATGTCAGGATCCCGCTTGACCGAATTGGGAAATCGCATGATCCGAATCATTGAGTTGACGGTCCCCTGAAACGACTGAAAACTGTCCGTCGAACACAACTGAATCTTCCCAGCCGAAAATACCCGGCAACCAGATTCAACCGGCACCTAACCAGAAACGATCTTTTCTCGAAACACAAAAAATACGGCACCGAGAAGGCAGATGGCAGCCCAGAGATAATCCAGTTTCAACGGCTGCCGAAGATAATAGACCGAAAACGGAACGAACACCGAAAGAGTAATGACTTCCTGAATGATCTTGAGTTGCCCGACATTGTAGTGCGTGTATCCGATGCGGTTTGCGGGGACTTGAAACAGATATTCGAAGAGAGCGATACCCCAACTGACAAAGGCCGCCACGATCCACGGTTTGGTGTTCAATTCCCGTAGATGGGCGTACCAGGCGAACGTCATGAAGACGTTCGAGACCGTCAACAGCATCACGGTTTGAAACAGAATTGGAAGCTTCATAGAACTGGTTTCATAATCCGGTTGGCGGAGGAACAAACGACCTTATTGTCCTGAACATGCTGTCGTCCAGAGGGTTATGAAACTGCTTGTCGTGAACAGGCCATTTCATCTGTGTTCCTCTGCCGACGTTTCTTCGGACTTGTTTATCCGGGTTGCAGAAAAATACCCGCTTAAACCCTCAGCGAACCACGAAATCACCGTGCGGCGTAGTAAGAAGAGGCACCGTTGTGATACACAAAAACGTGATCGTAGCGACGATCGGCAAAGATCGCACCGCCAAGTGAGCGAATCTCCGCCGGCGTGTTCAGCCAGCTCGACGTTTTCGTATCGAATTCTCCCAGCGTCTGCAATTCTCGATATTCGGATTCCGACAAAACCTTGATTCCCATCGCCGCGGCCAGATCCAGCGCTGCCCCTTTAGGCTTATGTTCTTTTCTGGAATCGAGTGCTTCCCTGTCGTAGCAAAGACTGCGACGGCCAGGGGGACTTTCCGCCGAACAATCAAAGAAAATGAATTCGCCCTTCTTTTTATCGAAGCCGACAACATCCGGTTCGCCGCCGGTTCGTTCCATTTCGGCGAGCGACATCAGCTCGTCTGCATTCGCTTCGAGTTTGGCCTGAATTCTGACCCAGTGAAGCCCCGGATGACGGCCTTTGTTTTTCTCGAAACGAGCCTTCAGCAGCTTGAGGAGTTCGTCACGTTGTTTGGCGTTCATTTCTTTTGCTCAGATGATCTGACATATTGCAGGAGTGCCCCGTTGACATTCTTCGGCAAAACTCCCCAATTTTTTGTGATAGGAAGGTTGGCTGGAATGAGTCCCATCGACACAACTATCCTTCGGTCCTCTGGGAGCAAAATACCAGATAATTGCCGAACGGATCCCAGATATTCAAGTCGGTGTTCCGTCCCTGATAACGTGGGTCCACGGCAACGGGTTTCGGATAATCGGCATTTTTAGCGATCAGATAGTCACAATAATTCTGTAATCCCAGCACAGGAATATTGACTTCGGAAATCGGCGCGTCCTCCTTGGCATGCCCGTTGAGATGAATCATGGCGTCTCCCAAGTGAATCTGCATATACAATGGAGCCGTCGGCGAAAACCGACATTCCCAGTCTATCTCAAACCCTAAATAGTCCAGATAGAATGCTTTCGCCTTGGCTTCATCGAACATTCGCAAGACTGGGATGGAAGACCTGATTTCGAACCCGCGCGGTGTCTCATGAATTGATTCACTCATGATGATGAGCCTCGATTGTAAAGTGTGGATATGCTGCCCAGAATGATCACGACCAAGTTGACCCGCATAGCGGGCCGATGAAAAATACTTGAATCAGGCGAAGGTCATCAGCAATACGAACGACTCTGACGGTACGCAAGTGCGAGCCACGTCGGCGTCGATCATTTTGTGATGCGACTCTGTTGCCACGCCCGAGACGAATTTCTATTTTCCTGTCGACGTTCGCAATTACGATTGTATGCGGCGTTAATCTTCGTGAATAGCAAGACGGCACTACGGCTGCTCGATCTTGCGGACCGCCTCAGCAGCGGCCTTGCCGACGCGTGGATTCGAGTTCTTGAGCAATTCCTTCAAGGGGGACAGCGCGGTCTGGGCGTCAGGGCCAATGCTGCCAAGGGCACCTATTGCCGACATGCGAACTTCCTCCTTGTCGTCTTGCAGCGCCTCGATGAGATCAGGAACGGCGGGCTTGGCCTCCGGGCCGACTCGGCCGAGGGCTTGAGCGGCTGCACTGCGGGCATAGGAGTATTCGTCTTCGTTGAGCGCCTGGATGAGAGCGGGGACAGCCTTGGCCGATGGGCCGATGTTGCGAAGAGTGCGGGCGACCGATGCGCGGGCTAACGAGCGGGTCTCCCCGAGCGTCTCGATGAGGGGTAGCTCGGCCGGCTCGCCGATTCGTTCGAGGGCAAGCGAGGCCGCACTGCGGACGATGCCGAGTCTGTCCTGAATCGCGATACAAAGTACGGGGACGGCGTCAGGACCGATTTTGGCGAGGCGGTAGGCGGCCCTGTTGCGCACATGCTCGTTCTGGTTCCAGAGTTCTTCTACGAGCCGGGGGAGATCCTCGTTCGAGGTACCAATTCGGCTGAAATCGCTGGCGGCATGACTGCGGACGGCTGGATCCTTGTCCGATAGCAGTCGTTTCCATTCGCTCAACTGCTTGTCGCCGACGAGCGGATCGTTCTCGGCGTTCTCTTGCGCAAAAATCGGCGAGGCCGTCAACCAGCACAAGCAAAGAGTTGTTGCCATTCTCATAATTCGTTCGTCCCGTCTTGAAGCGGATGATTGTCGGCCAAGAAACGGCTTCCGAACATCCATCACGTCAGTCTGAGGTCTGACCGCAGAACGCCTCGCTGATGCATTCGCTTGTTAGGCGTCACTGGGACCAACCCAAAATAGTGGATTGTGTGCTACCTCCCAGAGGTGCCCTTCTGGATCCTTAAAGTAGCCACTGTACCCGCCCCAGAATACTTTCTGCGGCGGTTTAACCAGTTCCGCACCCGCTCTTACCGCTTGATCCATGACGGCATCAACCTCCGCTTCAGATTCAACGTTGTGGGCGAGCGCAAACGATTCAAATCCGCGGCCTTCAGGAGACACCGTTGCATCCTCGGCCAATGCGTCACGACCATACAAGCCAAGCCACGTTCCATTCAGTGTAAAGAAAGCGACTTCTGGCGGAGAGTCCATCCGGGGAAATCCAAGACCTTCTTCGTAGAACTTCACCGATTTGGCCAGGTCGCTTACCCCTAGTGTGATCATGCTTATGCGAGGTTTCATTTGTCGCTGATCCTGTTTAGACGCCTAACGACGGCGGTAACGGGGCCGCCGCCAAGAGACTCTGATTTCAAAACTGGCGTCATCGGCGGCTCCCGTTCATGGCTTTGATACTCATCATGGCCTCAGCGTGAGTGGTATTACATCCCAGATGTAAGATGTGGGTATGTGGCCCCCACGGAGGCCGGGTTTGCGATTCCTCTCTCACGACAGGAGACCATGATGAGGTTCTACCAACAACAGCATTTATTCTACTGTGGCGTCGATTTACAT
>JAQCEJ010000034.1 GCA_027618475.1 Planctomycetota bacterium
GGCCCTGTCAGAGAACGCCGTATCCGGGAAGTGAATTTCCCGTATCACATCGATCGACCAAGAATCACGCCAGTTCCGGTAACGGTTTGTGCCCTTCGATGATATACTGTGGCCGGCCGGCCAGATCGTTCATTTTGAGTTCGGGGTCGATACCCAGGAACCGATGCAGACTCGCATGAACTTCCGCAAAGTGGACCGGACGGTCGGCAATCGTCGCACCGAGTCGATCGGTCGCTCCGATCACCTGACCGGTACGGAACCCGCCGCCGGCGATCAGTCCGCCGCCGACCTGCGGCCAGTGGTCGCGACCGGCGTCTTTATTGATCTGCGGCGTGCGGCCGAATTCGCCCCACGCGACAACGGCGACGTCGTCTCCCATACCGCGTTCGTAGATCTCTTCGATCAAAGTGGCGAGCGCCCGATCGAAAATCGGAAGGTGCGTATCGCGGGCCTGACTGAAGTTGCTGCTGTGAAAATCCCAGCGGCCGAAGTTGAGCGTCACCACACGGGCACCTGCTTCCACCAGTCGACGGGCCAGCAGAAAATGTTCGGGATTGCGCGGAGCTCCATCACCGTATCGTTTGGGATCACCCGTGCCGTATCGCTCGCGAACGGCGGGGTCTTCTTTCGACAGGTCGAAGGCGTCGGCGAGCTGGCTCGACGTAAGAATATCGAGTGCCTGCGCATTGATCGCATCGAGCCCCTCCAGAGTGCCGCTGGCGTCGATATCTCGACGGAGGTTATCGAGGTAACCCAGCAGGCTGCGACGTTCTTTCAAGCGGTCTTCGCTAATACCGTTGAGTACCATGTCGGCCTGAGCAGGACCGGACGGACGAAACGCGGCGTGGCCAACACCCAGAAATCCGGGATGCCCCGGTGAACCGTACGGCGGATGTCCGGCATCGGGAGCCAGACCGATAAACGGCGGTACCGACGGATCCGCAGCCCCCAGCACCTTTGAGGCAATCGAACCGATTGCCGGCCACCCTCCCGGCGGCTGATTGACGAACGATCGCCCCGTGTAACAAATGAACGAATCGTGTGCACCGTTCGGTGAACCAAAAACCGATCGCAGCGGGACACAGCGATCCATGATCTTCGCCATGTACGGCATGTGTTCGCAGATTTGAATGCCCGGAACGTTGGTATCGATGGGAAAGAACTCGCCTCGAATTTCGGAGGGAGCGTCCATCTTCAGATCATACATGTCCTGATGCGGAGGAGCGCCCACCATGTAGATCATGATGACCGATTTTTTCGATTGAAGAATTCCTGCCGCCTGTTCTGCGCGCAATAACCGAGGAAGCGAAATGCCTCCCATCCCGAGCGCACCAATTTGCAGGGCGGTTCGGCGGGTCATTCCGTCACACAGGCGATGTTTCGATCCCAAAATCGGTATCATCTGAGGTTCCATCTAACAACGAAATTATAAAGTACCCCGATACTTTCATCGGCAATTACATCAACGGTTGTTGATTGTTTTAAGTTTAGCTCAAGTTTACCCCATGCTCAAGAGTGATCACCGGTCTAAAAGCTGAATAGCAATCGACGGAAGTGCACGTTAGAGTGAACTCTTGAGTTCAACGATCGTTACGGAGGTTTAAGTGTCCGAACCGATTTATTCCCCGCCCCCCGAAATTCTCACGCGACCGAGTCTGCGGCACATCTTGCGGTATCTCGGGCCGGGAGTGATTATCGCGTCGGTGACGATCGGCAGCGGCGAACTTGTTTACGCCTCGCGATCGGGGGCGATTTTCGGTTACAGCCTGCTCTGGTGTTTTCTCTACGCGGGATTGTTCAAGGCGATTCAAGTCTACACCGCTGCCCGGCACATCACTCTCACCGGCGAACACCCGATGGTGGCGTGGGTTGACCTCCCCGGTCCTCGTGGCTGGTTTCCGCTGCTCGTCGCCGTCCCCGCGGTGGTCCTCATGCCGATCGCCTTTTCAGGGATCCCCGAAATTCTCGGCGGATTTGTACATCGACTGACCGGCATGTCGACGAGTGGTCCCGACATCGGTCCGTGGAATCATCTCGAATTCTGGATCAACGTCTGGAGCGGTTCGCTGCTGACGGTCTGCCTGATATTGGCCCTCGGCTCGTCGTATCAGGTGCTCGAACGCGTTTCGACTGTCGTGCTCGCGGCGATTGTGCTGTGCGTCGGCGTTTCGGTCGTTGTTTTCTGGCCCGATATGTGGAGTCTGTTATCAGGACTCTTCGTTCCTCGAACTCCGGTTTACCCCGAATGGCTCACGTCGTCCGATCGATACGCCCATGAATTTCGCGATCGCAGCCCCTGGCTCGAAATTTCAATCTATCTGGGAGCCGTCGGCGGAGGAGCATACGACTACATCGGCTATATCGGGATGCTCCGCGAAAAGAAATGGGGACTCGCCGGACGCGAACCGGTTTCGCGTCGGCAGCTCGATGATGCCGTAGCTCAAGATAATCCCGCGTCTGCAACGACAATCGCCCGTGGTCGTCAATGGGAAAGAGCCCCCTTGTACGATACCACGGCGTCGTTCTTTTTTGTCATACTCGTCACGTTATTGTTTGCTGTTCTCGCGGCACTGGTGCTTCATTCCGATCACGCCGTCCCTGCCAACAACGATCTCCTCAATGAGCAAGAGACGTTTCTCAGTAAGCTGCATCCCGAATTGCGCTGGGTCTATCGCATCGGCGTGTTTCTCGCCTTCATCGGGACGCTTTACGGAGCATTCGACGTCTATCGTCATACGTTCGTCGAAAGTGCTCGGGCGATCGCTCCGAAGTATTCGACTCCCGCACGCCGCCCCTGGATGCGTCGCGGCATCGTCGCATATTGTTTCATCGGAGGATTGACGATGATCTGGCTTCCGGAAAACGTCGCCGGAACGATCATCAAGCGAATGACATTCGGCAGCATCATCAGCGGAGCGACGACGTGCGGTTTATGGTGTTTCGTCATGCTCTGGACCGACCATGTCCGCCTCCCTCCGCCGTTGCGAATGAGCCGCACGCTGAAAACCTTAACCTTCGTTTCCGGCCTGGTGATGACGACACTTGGGGTGATAATCACCATCGAGTATTTCGGAGGCTAAATGCCTCTGCACTTGGCACGCTTCTCATCTCTTCGTGACTCCGGTGAAATCAGTAGTTCGCCTGAAGACGAACTACTCCCGTAAAATCTTTTCCATCGCCTTTCCCTTTGCCAATTCGTCGATCAACTTATCCAGATAACGGATTTCCCGCATCGTCGGTTCTTGGATCTCTTCAATACGGACGCCGCAGATCACACCTTTAATTAACGTCCGTGACGGGTTGAGCTGGGGCGCTTCTGCCAAGAAGGTTTCGACGTCGGTTTGCTTTTTAAGTTGAGATTCCAGTTTTTTCTGGGTGTAACCTGTCAACCAGTGAATAATATGATCGACTTCCTCTTTCGTGCGTCCTTTCTTCTCGGCCTTTGTGACGTAATGAGGATAGAGACTTGCGAAGCTCATCGTATAAATGCGATGTTTTGTCATGGTGCGTACTCGATTTGGTTCTTGTCGTTATCCGGCAATTACGACTTACGACGCGATTGTATGGTTGATAAGCCGACGACCAACCGAGCGACGTTGAGTTGAAAAGCACGGTCGTGACCTTATTCCTTGGGCATGTCAGACACTCCATAAAAGTGATCATCATAATCTAACTTCCAAGTGTCCGAAATTCATGAGACAGGTTGCATACGCTCACGAATTTTGGAATGCCAACAGGAAAGTTACGGGATCAGCCCTCCGGGCCAATACAAAATGAACGCCGCCGCAATCTGCCGATTCGACAGGCTGCGACGGCGTTGCCTCCGACTGAGTCGGGAATTCCTCCGTGACACCTCCGTGATTGATCAGGACACGCACGTTTAGGGCTATTGCCCATTTTTCTGTGAGTCGACGTCGATCTGGATCCCGTTTCTTCCCTCGATATTGACGTCCACTTTAGATCCGCGTTTTCGTGCTTTATCACGCTTTACACCGTATCGATGGTCGACCTCGGTGGTAAACGTTGGGTCGGAAAAATCGGGCCAATGTTCTTCATCGAACCCGATGGCACCTTCCATCTGCTCTTTTGACATGTCGAGCATCAGGATATGCCGATCGGGATATTGAGGATCGTTTTGAACCGTGAAGGCTTCGAACGGAACGGCGAACATCTTATCGCCCAGTCCGAGGAAGCCGCCATATGTTACAGCGGCGTATCGTACGTGTCCCGCATCGGCATCGATGACGAGATCATTGATTTCACCGACTTCCGCCCCCTGGGCGTTCTGAATGCTCATCCCGATCAGGCGGCTGGCGCGAATATTGGCACCGGTCGTTTTGTCGTCCAGTTGACCGGCTTCTGATCGATCAGGTGATGTGGCGGCATTGGTTTCAGTCTCTTTTCCGTTGATTCGTTCTTGCCGGGCCGTTCGCTGAGCGTAAACGTCGGCGACGACAACGACGATGCACAGACCGAGTAAACTGGTTCCTACTATGGTTGCGATGCGATCCATGATTTGTACTCCGTTTGGGTTTTGATCTGGTACTGACCCGCACGATGATTTCAATCACATAGTCGCCACGAAATCGATTCCCGATGGAATGGCGCTGTCGAAAGGTTGTCTCCCTTCTGCGCCGTCAGCAATGACAGGTGGATTCGAAATCTTTCACCTGCTTTTCGGCTTCGTCTCTGGCCACACCATAGAGTTCCTGAACTTTGCCGACGAGTTGATCTCGTTTACCGTTAATGACATCAAGATCGTCGTCAGTGAGCTGGCCCCATTGTTGTTTAGCGACACCTTTGGTCTGTTTCCATTTTCCTTTGATCTGGTCCCAGTTCATCATGTCCTCCTGTCGTTCATGTTCGAGTTCCTCGGTAATGCCCGCTGACCCTCGTACATTTGTCAGGTTTCGCAGGATCCATGCCGAACGATGTGGAATCGCAACTGCAGCTAGGTTAATTGACGTAACCTGTTGGTTAGTTCTATACAATTCGCGACGTTGGCAAGTCTTGTGACATGATGGGCGAAATGTTAAGTCGACACCGATGAGCACCAATGAGTGCAGATAAGTGGATACGTATCACGAGGAGTGGTGCAAAATCGTACGTATCGGTAGCGAATTGCGACAAAAGACCGTTGTTCATAACGGCATTACAGCAACTCAAGCAACGGCTCGCCTTCTTCCTGCAAGTGATACGGCCGGCCCTGATTATCTTTCGCCCACAGATCGGTGATCCCCATCGTGTGGTAGACGGTCTTCGCGATATCGGCCGGCGTGACGCGGCGCTCTAATGGATATGCACCTTGCTTGTCGCTGCTACCGTAGGTTTGGCCGCCGCGAATGCCTCCGCCGGCAAGAATGTCGGTGAGGCAGAACGTCCAGTGATCACGTCCGGCCCCCGATGCGCCCCCCGAACGCGGATCGCCGATCTTCGGCTGCCGTCCCATTTCGCTGGTGATCAGAATCATCGTCGAATCGAGCAGTCCTCGGTCGGACAAATCGTCGAGCAACGCCGAGAAGCCCTGATCGAACTGCGGCAACAGCATCTTCTTGAGGCATTCAAAATTATTACCGTGTGTATCCCAACCGCCGGCGCTCGCACAATTGAGTTCGCTGCCACGCTTGCGATCCTGCATCCAGTAAATGGTGATGAATGGCACTTCGGCTTCGACAAGCCGGCGGGCGAGCAGCAGGCTCATGCCGTTGACCGATTGTCCATATCGCTCGCGGAGTTCAACCGGTTCTTTTTCGAGATTGAACGCATCCGAGGTATTAACCGATGCCAACAGCGAAAAAGCCCGCTCTTGATGCGTTTGCCACGTCTGCGTTTCGCGATACGCATCGAGTTCGCGACGAGTGCCGTCAAGCTGTTGGAGTAACGACCGGCGATGCTGCAGTTTCTCGGCGGTTAAGTCTCCTTCGAGAACGAGCGCCGGCGCTTGAAACGACAGGGGTGTATCGTGATTTCCCAAGACATACAGCGGATCGTGCTCGAGTCCGAGTTTTCCGGCGAACTGCCCCGCGCGAATATCGGGCGGGTTTTCTGGTATCCACGGGAATGAAATTGCATTGGGGAGTGCCCCCCGCTGCGGTAGCTTCGATGCGACAACCGATCCGATAAACGGCCAATCGTCGCGCTGTTGACGCCGCTCCCCCACGACAAAGATCGAGCGCGGATCGAGTTCGTGTCCCGTGAGGTGGCGGTAGTATCCGAGATGCGAATTTGTGGGATCGGTTCCGTCCACCGAATTGATCACCGCGAGATGATGTGCCCGTTGCGCGAGCAACGGCAGATGTTCGCACAAACGAACGCCGGGTGCCGAAGTTGTGATAGGTTGAAATTCGCCGCGGATTTCGGCCGGGGCGTCGGGTTTCATATCCCAGGTATCGATTTGTGAAGCACCGCCCGAGAGAAAGAAGAGAATGGTCGATTTGGCGGTCGCACCGATGGGATTCGCGTTGGCCGCTCGTATTGTGGAGGGCCTCAGGCCGAATGGCAGTCCGACGAGCCCGGCACCAGAGGCAACCAGCAATCGACGTCGCGAAATTGGCGTCGTTATATGGCGATCAACCGAATGACGTAGCGAGGGAGATATCATTCCACCACTTTTGATGACGAAGAAGAGGTTAAGTCACATCAGTCAGCGTGCATGTATTGTAGCGGAGGGTGGCGTTGTTTCCTAGTCACGAATTGAGATTCGCGGGATGACCTGCATTGGAAATTTGGCATTGAATAACGACAGATTTCGGCACGAAGAGCAGGGAGTCCCAATAACGACGACGCCCCGCAGATGAGGGCGGGGCGTGTGAATGGAACGTGGACGCGACATTCTCTGGCGTCGGAACGGTTTATCACAAGTTCGAACGTCACTGTTACTTGTGATAGCCGAGCGAGGCAATCACATTGTAGAGTTCGTCAAACGTAATAAACCTACGGCGGTGACACAGCTTGTACTGGTCTATCGCTTCGGCCAGCTCGCTGACTTCCGGGCGAAAACTTTCGCGGGCATCGCTGAACTGACGGCGTTCGCTCCCATCGGAACGGGATTCACCGCTGTGGTTCCGTCGATCGACAAATGCGTTCGGTGTGTTTTGAATCAGTGAAGGCATAATTTTACTCCAGGGTTTTTCCGATCCATTAAGACCCTAGGTTGCAATCGCAAAGACGGTCAAACAGAACCGACAAAATTAGCAACGATCGACGAGTGAATGTTAATCGGTTATGCCCCACAAATGGTTTAGTCCGATTTTGAGAGGCACCGAATGCAAGATCACGCCACGACCGATTGTCAAAACTCAATGCCTCTCGCAAACTTTCCAAATCGAGAGAATTGAACGGCTTCGAGGTCATTCGGTTGAGAAATGCGTTGAGATCTCTCGTCAGTTGGCAGATGGGATCGATCTTGTTGTAATGACGGACGACAAAGGTGAACTGCGCACAAGACGATTACTACCATTTAACATCGGTTGCTCATGAAAACAAAAATTACGATTTTGGGCGGCGGCGCAATGGCAACGGCCTGTTCGATTATTCTGGCTGAGCAGGTTGAGACGGATGTTACGCTCTGGGTACGTAACGCCGAATATGCCCTTGCAATGACGAACTCACGGGAAAACAAACGTCTCCTTCCGGGAATCATGATCCCCGAAAAAGTCAACATAACGGCCGACGTCGAGGCAGCACTTGCAGGAACCCAGGGAGTCGTACTATCGATCCCAACGAAATATCTGAGGGACGCACTGAGCGATCTCGCGGCGTGGTTGCCGGTTGATTGTCCCATCATCAGCGTGATCAAAGGGATAGAGAATGAGACTTTTATGGTCCCCAGTCAGATCATCGAGGACGAATTGGGATCAAGAGATATTGTGGCGCTGAGCGGCCCCAGTCACGCTGAGGAATTTGCCCGGCGACTTCCCGCAAGCGTCGTAGCCGCGTCCCCGGACAATGAACTAGCCAGATGGGTGCAGTCGTTATTTACAACCGACCGGTTTCGCGTTTATACCAACCCCGATCTCATCGGCGTTGAACTCGCCGGGGCTCTCAAAAACGTGCTTGCCATTGCCGCGGGGATTTGTGACGGTCAGGGCTTCGGCGATAATGCCAAAGCCGCGTTAATTACCAGAGGTATCGCAGAGATCTCTCGTTATGCGGCATTGCATGGAGCAAATCCACAAACATTTTCGGGACTTGCAGGTATTGGCGACCTGATTGCCACCTGCACCAGTCGGCACAGCCGAAATCGACTGGTCGGAGAACGACTCGGCAAAGGGGAGACGAAAGAAGAAATCGCAGCCACAATGGTGTCGGTCGCTGAAGGGGTGAATACGACGCGCAGCGTTTATGCCGACGCGAAAAAACGGGGACTTGACCTGCCGGTGACAACGGAAGTTTATCGAGTGATTTTCGAGAGGAAATCCCCTGTTGATGCCAGCGAGACGTTGATGATGCGACCAGTAAAGGACGAATGACGGGATCGCATGATGCAGGGGGGAATGCTCTCATCCAAGCGGATGGGAGTCTTCATGAAGCTGCGTCTTTCGAACTGTATGCCAGGCGATGAGGGCGTCGCGGTGAGCGGTCACATCGTGGACACGCAGAATGTCGGTCCCCTGTACGGCCAGTGCGATCGAGATCCCGACTGAGGCAAACGTTCGTTCGTCGACCTGGCGATCGATGACTTTTGCAAGAAAACGCTTTCGCGAATGACCGATCAGAACGGGACGGCCGACTTCGTGAAACCTGGAAATGTGGGACAGAATCTCCAGATTGTGTAAAGCCGTTTTCCCAAATCCGATACCGGGATCAAACACAATCCGCTCTGCAGCAATTCCTGATTTCACGAGCTCTTCGAGTCGCTGCTTGAAGTAACCTGAGATTTCAGTAACGACATCGCTGTAGCGCGGTTCGTTTTGCATCGTCTGTGGCGTCCCCTGGATATGCATGCAGATGACCCCAGCATCGGAATCGCGGCAGACGGCGAGCATTTCCTTATCGAAATTAAGTCCTGAAATGTCATTGACGATGGTCGCTCCGGCGTCAAGAGCACGTCGTGCGACCGTTGCCTTGTACGTATCGATAGAAATGGGGATCGATGATTGCCGCGCCAAGGCTTCAATCACCGGTATGACTCGATGGATTTCGTCCTCGACGGTAACCGACTCGGCTCCCGGGCGGGTTGATTCTCCCCCAATATCGATGATTTGTGCGCCTTGTTCGACTAGCGACAGGGCATGCTGGACGGCGAGTTCGGTCTCAAAAAATTGTCCGCCATCCGAAAAGCTGTCGGGAGTGACGTTCACAATTCCCATGATCAATGGCAGTTCGCCGGGATGAAATTCGATATTCGCAAACTTCCAGACTCGTGACATGTTATTTTCCTTCGTTTGCGTTATGTGTTCTTATGTTTACATTTTTGAGACGGGATATGTGTTGCAGAGTTGTGATTGAAATTTCGCATGATTATACTGATTAAGAAGAAAATATCGATTTCGTCGAGTTTGCAACTGGGAGCAACTGGGAGAAAGTCCAGTACTGAGGCAGAAACCAAACGCATTGCGAGAGACTTAAGGGCTAAGCAATCCTGCTGGGGCTTCAGGTTCAAACCGGGCTAAGGGCTATACTGCCGAGGGGAGATTGAATTGCACGTGTAATGATCAGGCGATGCATGATCGCAAGCGGCGTCTTTATGGCGAAGCCTGCATGTTAAAACTCGCAATCTGGTCATTTGCTCCCAATTTGGTGATTCCATCCTGGACACAGTCTCTGGGTTCGTGGCAGAAAAATTTGGGTGAATACCTGATTTTTCCACCTCACAGCCTTCAAAAGCGAATTCATAAATGGCTACAATCCCACCAAACACCTTAAATTGATTTGACAACGCAAATTGTTTATCTCGTTTTAGCAGTGTATAACAGATAATCGGAAAAGTTGGTTTTTTCTTGAGTGGCAGTTTGATAAATAGATTCGAAAAATGGTCTGTCACCCCAGCGTATATGGGGCAGAGCCAAAATTGTGTTGGCGGATAAGTTCTGTGTTTCTATTGTCTGAGGAGGACAACATGAGTCGAAAAGTGTTAGGTTTGATCTGTGTGGCCGCGATGGCCATCGTGTTCAGCGCTCAAGATGCGAGTGCCGGACTGTTGTTCAATCGCGGTGGCAACTGCTGTGAGCCCCGTCAACGTTGTTGCCGTGAGCCCCGTGAACGCTGCTGCCGTGAACCACGTCAGCGTTGCTGTCGCGAGCCCCGTGAACGCTGCTGCCGTGAGCGTCGTGAACGCTGCTGTCAGCCGAAAACGTGCTGCAAGCCGAAGACCTGCTGCGAGCCTAAGCGCTGCTGCGAACCGAAGCCGTGCTGCAAGAAGACTCGCTGTGAGCCGAAGCCTTGCGGTTGTAGTGGATCGCATGATGATGGTGCACACGATTCTCCGGAACCGGCACCCGCTCCGGCCGTCGAAGACGCTCCTCCTCCGCCAGCTGCGGCCTAATGAGTATTTCGGGATTGAACTCCCGAAGTCTCTGAAAATCGAGGAGATGGCCGGTACAAAGAGTCTCGGCTGTCTCAAAAACATTGAGGTTCATCTCCTGTACGGAGATGGACCTTTTTTGTTAGTCATGACAACAGTTATTCGCCTGAGCGAAGTTCCCGCCAATGAAGTGTTTGGGCATCCAGCAAGTACAATGATCGTCCCGGGAAATATTTTTCCAGTCGATCAAGATCGTGGGCAAATTCAGATTTCCAACGGGCAACCAATATCGGACTATTCAATTGTGGCGTATTTGTCACGAAGTCGATGTGGCGATCGGTTTCATCAGGGCGAACGAAGATAACGGCGGGCCTCTTCGTCACGCCGCGTTCGACGACCTGCTGAAATGCGGCGTATTTCAGACGCGAAAAGCCAATGTTGTTTACCCCCATTTCGATCTTTGACACATTCCAAAACGGTGACAGTGAAGTGAAATTAACGAGCCATGCCACCAGAAACATGGCTTTCCAGCTCATGCTGATCATGTTGATTTCCAGCTGGCGTGACGATTCACTGACGTGAATCATCGCCACCGCGGCAATCAGCATCCATAATGGTGCCGTCTCGAAGACGTAATGCCAGTGCAAGATCCCGTCGTACCAGTATGGGATGTGCACCAGATGCAGGCTGATGATCGCAGCTACGACTAACCAGACATTCGGATCGCGACGTCCCGTTTTTCCAAGAGCGAATTCAAATCCCACAACAACTACAAATGACAACGCCAGAGGGACGAGACCCCATGTCCATTGACCGCTGGCAAGCAGTCGATGGTAGACGTTCTTTTGCGCCAACGTCCAATCGAGATTTTCTGCCCACTTGTCGTAATTGGCTAACACTTTCGGCCCAAGATTTCGTTCACCCCGTTCGACGTTGTTGAAACCATATACGTGTCGGGGAGTGTAGGTATCGGTATAAAGTTGATACGGCGTTTCGGTCCATTGACCGGTGATCGAATGATTATACGACAGCATAACGATCATCCCTGCCAGCAGTGGAAGGCCCATTCCCGGTATCAATTTCCATCGGGAATTACGATAAACCCACCAGATAAACCACACACCGAATGGAAACCCGAACCCGGCAGCCGTCATCGGTCGGCAAAGCATGGCGAAACTCAATCCGCAGCCGGCGAGCAAGGTCGCCGTTGTGGTTGCGGTTCGTAACATTCGCAGGTATTGCCACAGGAAGAAGAACAAGCCAACCAGCGTCGGATGATGCGACAGCAGCAAATTGCTGAATAACGCCATTCCGGGAGAGAACGCTGTCAGGATTCCCCCCCACCAGGCGATCGCTCTCCCGCCAAGTTCCCATCCTGCCAGAAAGACGAATGCTGCGGTGAGCCCCGCCGCAAGCCAATGTCCCCAATGGGG
This sequence comes from Planctomycetota bacterium, assembly GCA_027618475.1. GTDB lineage: Bacteria > Planctomycetota > Planctomycetia > Planctomycetales > Planctomycetaceae > JAQCEJ01. The sequence continues at coordinate 11,899 of JAQCEJ010000034.1, forward strand.
ATGGCCGATGGCCAGAAACGGGGCGATCCACATACCTGTCCCCGGAAAATAGCGACTGGCAAATTTTCCATCATTGAGGACGTGGACTTGATCAAATATTTCGGGATGTTCCGCGTAACTTGGAAACCACGTCCGTCCGGCAAGAAACGTCTCAGCCTGAAACAGATAACTGTATTCATCATGATATGCTGGCGGAAGGTCGCCAAATCTGCTCACCGGCTCCCCTCCCAGCGGCTGCCAGGCGACCCACCAACTGACCAGCACCGACAAGATTCCTACACTCACTGCGCCGACAAATGGTTTTCTTTTTTGTTCATCGTGCGAAGAAACCAGAGGTTTTTGGGTCGATGACAGTTTAGGTGGCGGCGGGCGCCACTGCGCCAAAACCCCTATCAGCGGAGCGACGATCAATAACAGAAAATACGGGGTCGTATCGACATTCCAGTCGAAAAACCACCCCGTCACGCCCGCAGGTAACGCCGCCAGCTGGCGAATACGGAACCATTCTACCGGACCAGTAATCGCCATCCCTGTTAACCAGGCCACCAAGACGATCGCGAAATACGCTCTTCGCGTAGGACGCATGGACTCCGAACTCTCCGTCGACTCTGGTATCGTCGGCGTAATCGGTGTCATTTTCAGCGATCCTTACACTTCACGTTCTGAAATAGGAGACCTTCATTGACGTCTCCGCAGAATGTCTATCATACTATCAACCGCACAAGACAAAAGGGAAGAAGTTACGTGTCACAGATTGCATTGATTACAGGAGCCTCCGGGCAGGATGGGTGGTATCTTACCGACTGGCTCATCGGCCAGGGATATGAAGTTCACGGACTCATTCCCTGTCGGGCACCCGGCAGCGGCGATGCTCGACTCCGGCTGCACTACGGCGATCTCTCCGACGGCAGCAATCTCATACAACTTCTCGACGAGATTCAGCCCGACGAAGTCTATAACCTCGCCGCTCAAAGCTACGTCGGGCTCTCGTTCGAACTTCCCGTTTATACCGGTGATGTAACGGGCCTGGGAGCGCTGCGTCTGCTCGAAGCGGTCCGGCTCCATATGAAGCGAACAGGACGCTTCGTTAAATTCTATCAGGCGTCATCGAGCGAGATGTTTGGCAAGGTCGAAGAATCGCCCCAGAACGAGCGAACTCCATTTCACCCGCGCAGTCCCTATGCCTGCGCGAAAATCTATGCTCACTTGCAGACGATGAATTACCGAGAAGCCTACGGCATGTTTGCATGCAGTGGAATTCTCTTCAATCACGAATCCCCCCGTCGGGGCGAAAATTTCGTGACGCGAAAAATCACGCGGGCCGCCGGGCGGATCAAAGTCGGACTGCAAGAACGGCTGTCGCTCGGCAATCTCGACGCCAGCCGCGACTGGGGCTTCGCCGGTGATTATGTGCGGGCGATGTGGCTGATGCTTCAGCACGACAAACCCGACGATTACGTCATCGGCACGGGGGAAACACATTCGATCCGAGAATTTCTCGATGAGGTTTTCAGTTACCTCGAACTCGACTGGCACGACTACGTCGACGTCGACCCGAAATACTTTCGTCCCGCTGAAGTGGACATCGTCTGCGCCGATGCGTCGAAAGCGAAGCGCGTACTGAAGTGGGAACCGACCATCAGTTTTCGCGAGTTGGCCAGAATGATGGCAGATCACGATTTGGAATTAGCCCAGCGGGATCTCCGTCTTGGAAAATAGGTGTCATCCATTATGACGGTATCGCTGTTTCGCCTTCCGGCATCCCAGCCACTTTTCCCGGTTGTGACGGCAAGAAGATTAACGCGATTAACAGTCCCAGCATCATCACACCGGCGCAGACGGCGAAGCTCATCACGAAACCGAACTCCGATGACGTCATCCCCCCCCAGGTGATGTTCTCCTCACGTATTGTCTGTGCAATATCGCCGAACAAAAAACCGATCGGGGCGGCCGGGGCCATCAGCATTGTCATGAACGCCATGTTCCGTCGCATTTCGTTTGGTTTCGACGCCGACAAAAGATAATTCGGTCCGTAGGCCCCCACGAGTTCCCCCGCGCCGTAGATGCCGAAGGCGATCATGAACCATTTGTCGGGGGCAAAGATTGTCCAGAACTGAGCCAGCGTGAAAATGGCTCCGGTGACGAGCAAGCCGACTTTCGGATTCGTTTTCGTCAGCAACCAACCATAAAAGAACCCGGCTATCATCTTAAAACTGAAGCGATACGTATTTTGAATTCCGGAGAATTTTTCGGGTTCCTCCCCCAGTACCAGCCCGGTGTAAAGATTCATATTCGAGGCGATCGTATTTCCTGCATACAACAGCACGATCACGATGGTCGCCAATAGAAAAATTCGCTGTGACAGAATGTCGCGATAGTCGTAGAGAACGAACAACGCAGCGATCAGCATCAACGGAACTCCGATGTGAACGCTCCAGAATCCCAAATTCAAAGTCAATGGAACGGCATACCCGCTGAGAATCAAATTCGTACCGACCTCATTACGGGCGAGCGCTGCGGGGTCAAGTCGAAACTGCATGAGCAGTAACGCCAGGAATCCCAGAAACAAACCCAACGACAACGGAGCGACTTTCTTCCACGGAATCGGAGTGGTCTCCGATGCGGGTAGAGGCACTATAAAACGTGTTGCGAGAAACGATGCGAATGCCAGCATCGGTGCGGTGATGCCATAAAGCGTTACGTAGCTCCACGGATGCGAAAACCCTTGCGGTTCCCAGCCAAACAGGTTTCCTCCGAGCAGATAAACTTGTATGAGCGAACCAACGACAGCCAGAAACGGCCCTGCACCAAAAGCCAGACTGAGTGCCAATCCTCGCTTCGACTCTTCCGAGCCGCGTCCGATTACCTCCCACAAAAACGCAATCGCCGCCGGCATGGCAATGCCGTTGATCCCCGCCTGGATGATCACCATATTAATCTGCAGTCGCGGCCAGAACGACGCCTCGGGCATCACTCCCCATGCCGGCAGCCAGAGAATCAGTGCCATGAGTGCCGTAAAAAACGCATTCATGCCGTAACAGACGGCCAGATTTCGTTTCAACTGCCATACGCGTGGGAACAGATAGGCGAGCAGCGCCGGAGCGGCCGTCATTCCGAAGTAGGCCGTCGCCGGCAGGTTGGACTGCACCGTCGTTGCCTGCAGCGTCTTCAAGAGAGACGCCTGCGTAATTCCAACATACGTAATCGGCGCAGACAGATATTGCAGTCCGGTGCAACAGGCAAATAAAAGCAGATTTCGTCGCTGCTCCGGCCATGTCAAAGGGCAAGTATTCATCGCCGTGCTTTCCGTCGATATGAATTAAGCGAGCATCGTTGACTTACGCGCATCAGTTCTGTTCACGACTCTAAAGGCAACGTTACGGCTTCGCCCCGTTCGGCACTGATAAGGCACGCTTCGCAAATTTCGACAGCGGCGCGCCCTTCCGCTCCGCCGATCTTGGGTTGTCGCTTTTCAGCGATACTGTCGACGAACTCCTGAATGACCCCAATGTGCGGGTACAACCGGATCGGTGATTTCGGCTCTTTGAGATAATCAAAGCGTTCGGGGGTATAGATTCGCTCCCATTTGCCATCTTTACCGAAGTCGAGAAATTCGAAGTTTTCGATGTCGAGAATGCCGTCGCGTCCCACGACTTGAAATCGAACTTCGCTCGAAGGAATACTTGGCGCCGGAAACTCCGACGATATCCACATATGGGCCATCGCCCCGCTCTCGAATTCAATTTGCGCCATGACGCTGTGATTGGGACCGGGTAAATCGCTAAACGTGTGTGTTTTCGCAAAAACTTTCGTCGCGTTGGAATTCGCCATCCAGCGCAGAAAGTCGGCATTGTGCGATGCGATACCAAAGAACAAACCGCTACTATTGGGGTCGAACATCCACTGGCGCGTCGTCGAAATCTCTTCCGTCACCGGTCGGGGAAAACTCGAAATCGTTCGCATCATCCAGACAGGTCCGATGCCTCCTTCGTCGACAATTTGCTTCGCTTTCTGAGTCAGCTTGCGAAAACGTTCGGTTTTCACGACCGCGAGGTTCACTCCGGCTTTGTCACAGGCTTCGATCATTTCGTCACACTGTCGGATATTCGCCGCCATGGGTTTTTCAGCAAGGACGTGCTTTCTCGCCTTCGCCGCGGCGATCGTCAATTCTTTTCGAAACTGGTCGGGGGTGGCGAGAACGACGGCGTCGATATCGGGCCGCGCCAGCAGCGCATCGGCGGAGGGTTCTGAAGGGACATTGTATTCCTTTGCCAGATCAGGGGCCCTCGATCCTCCGGTAATCGCTACGAGATGTGCTCCCTTCAGGTGATTTGCCACCACCTCGGAGTATGTGAGTCCCATAAAACCCGAACCAATCATACCGACGCCGATGCTCATATTGATGTTCCTCTGTTGATACTCTCGTGTCATAAACGTGAACTGTGAAGGGTTTCACCGTAATGCATACTCGTTGTGTTGCAACAAAACGCAGTGACTGATCATCATCCGGTTTCAGGCAGGAAGGAGGGAAGGTTCACACCGCGAAACGGTTGATACTCACCACGAACCTGACAGAAATGCAATTCACAGTTTCGTGCTCCCCAATCATACATTTGACGGACCAGTTGATCTCGTTCGACGGGAATCAGGAAGACCGGAGTGCGACCGGGATAGCAGTTAAGTGCGGTCAGCAATAATCCCGCAGCCGTGTCGTCGTCGCGCGTGACCCCCGGACCGAGAATGTTGACCGCCGAGTGCCCGCTGGATATCAGGAAGCCGTCGAGCCCTCCGTTTGCATTTACGGCAACATGTGTCTTCCAGAATCCATTTTCATTTTCGAGACAGTAGCGATAATCAACCTCGCGGGTGATGCCACTGATCTCGTTTTCGAGTTCGACCATCGCTTGGATGTCTTCCAAACGCGCGGGGCGAATGCATTCTTGAACCCGCAAAGTGACGGGGAGTCCCGATTCAGGAACGGCGAGAAACATATCCTGATACGCATGCCGCGGCACAAATCCCGCGCGGTTATAGAGAGAAAACGAATCGAGATTACATGCACTTTGTGTCAGCCGCAGAGATTTATAGTTGTGCTTTTCGGTGAATTCGATAATTGCATTTAACAGACCGCTGCCGACGCCCGCTCCCTGATAATTCGGATGGACCGTCATGATACCGAGCGAGACATGTTCGGGTCGCGGGTGATAAAAGCACGACCCCATGATTTGTTGCGTGCGCGGGTTTTCGGCGATAAAACAACAATCAGGATCGATGGCTTGGTAGACGTCGAAAAAAACTTCGGTAACGTGCGGCCCACCTTGAAAAATCGGCGGAAAACCATGACGCGAATACCAGACGTTGATCGACGTGTAAATCAACTCGGCGATGGCATAGCGATTGTCTGGCGTCGATGGGCGAATTGTGAACTGGGAAGACATGATCTATTCGAGTCGTCATTCTACAGTGTCAGGTGAATCGTTTCGTGGGTCTGACGAGACAGGACCGATTCTACCGGGTAATGCGTCTGATTTCAGTCGTCGCGAGCCGAGTTTAGCAGTCCGTCACAAAATCTTCTGGCTCACAGGCAATCTAAGCCCGCGTCATGATTGAGAGTCGAGCGGCAAATGGATAGGCTGAAGTTTACATGATAGGGCTGGATGATCCGGCCACTCAGGTTGTTGGCGTTGGTTCTACCATCATCGTATTGATACCGCTTTGCAGGAGACACCCATGAATTATCCCCATAAGGTTGTTCGAGATTCACAATTCTTCCCCGGCGTGATGGTTCTGTCGCTTCTGATGTTGTCGCAGGTTCTAGGTGTCGCGATCTCCGACGATAAACTTCCCCAACCGACCGGGGATTTGATCGTCTCACCCGATGCGACGTGGGAGTTGTTGTTTACGCGTTCTGCACCGATTGAAGGTGGGCTTACGGAAGGGCCGGCGGTGGCTCCTGATGGCAGCATCTATTTCTCGGATATTCCCTTCGGCGAAGATAAAGGAATGATTCTACGCTACGATCCCAAGACGAATGAAACGACCGTATTCACGAACGACAGCGGCAAGTCGAATGGGTTGACATTCGATAAGGAGGGGTATCTCGTCGCCTGTGAAGGGTCCGATCTCGGCGGGCGTCGCGTCTCACGCTGGAACATCGAGACAGGTAAATCGGTGACCGTCGCCGACAGTTATATGGGAAAACGCTTTAATGCCCCGAACGATATTGTCATCGACAGTAAAGGACGCATTTATTTCAGTGACCCGCGTTACCTGGGAACCGAACTTCAGGAACTGAAATACAAAGCGGTCTACCGCATCGATACCGACGGTACGGTGCACGAGGTCACACACGAAGTCACCAAGCCGAACGGAATCGCGCTCAGTCCTGATGAAAAGACATTGTATGTGGCCAACCACGACAATGGGACCGACCAGATCGGTGGACCCGATAAGAATCCGAAACTCGGTATCATGACAATTTACGCGTTTCCGCTCGATGATGACGGGCTTGTCGACGGAAAGCGAAAAACACTCGTCGATTTCGGGAACACTCCGGGATGTGACGGAATGACCATTGACGAGCATGGTCACATCTATCTCACCGCACGCAGTCCTAAGAGGCCGGGCGTAATGGTCATCGACAGCACCGGTAAGGAAGTCGCCTTCATCCCGACCGGTCTGCCGAATCAGAAAGAGGGTGATCCCGACCATCCTCTGGTCGGTATTCCCAGCAACGTCGAATTTGGAATCGGAGACGAAGCCAACGTGCTTTACGTCACGGTCGACAAAAGTTTGTATCGGATCGCGCTTAAAGTGAAGGGATTTCACCCCGAACATCAGAAGTAGAGACTCCGATTGATGCCGTGACCCGCTGAAGGATCATTACCGTAATTGACGTGAGTACGTTTCGTTGACGTTGCCGTTTAGCAACGGACATTGCCGTTGTGTGGCATTGTCGCAACGTACAGGAGAATTTACGTACGTAAAGCGAATGAAACGGGCAATTTGCGGATTGGCATCTCTCTTGCATGACTTACGTGGCAACGGAAACGTATTGATCCCGCGCCATGTCAGGAGCAGGAATATGAATGGTCTCGTCGAAATTCACGATCACACATCGCTCGAACAATTTCGCATCACTTGGGACGAACTTTGGCACCAAACGTCGTCGAAATCGTTCTGTTCGTCGTATGCCTGGTTTTCGGCGTATGCGCATCACTTTCTGCCGGAAAATTCGCTTCGAGTGATGGTCGTGTCGGTTAACGGAAAAACTCTCGGGATAGTCCCGCTCGTCATTCGACCGGTTCAAACCAGAGTCGGTACGCTGAGGATGTTGACTTATCCCTATTGTCGCTGGGGTTCGATCGATCGTCCGATCGGCCCCCACCCGACGGCGACGATCATGCTGGCCTTACGACACTTGCAGCGGTCGCCGGCCGATTGGGACTTCATCGACCTTCGTGAAATTCGTGATACCGGAGGCAATCATTCGCGTCTGTCAAACTCAATGAGGCAAGCAGGACTGGCGTTTCGTCAGAGAAACTGGGAATCACTTTCGACCGTCAATTGCGACACCGACTGGTGGGAATACTGGGCGAATCGACCGGCATCGTTAAAGGAACATGCTGCTGCCATGTATCGAAACGTTTCCCGTCAGGGAGAAATTGAACTCATCCGGCAGCGCGATGCGACACCGCAATCGCAAGTACGCAGTCGACAGCACGAGTCGAGTATGGGCCGCAGGCAAAATCCCATCAGCGGCATCGATTTGTGGACTCAATTCGAAGCGATAGCCGATCTGCCTCACAAGGATCTGGCCTTTCTAAGAGAGATCCACCCCAAAGCATCACAACTCGGAATGGCCGATCTGACCGTTCTGCGAGTCGACGGCAAGCCGGTCGCCGCAGGTTATGGTTTTCAATCCGCCGGCGATGTTTTAAATTATTGGCTGAGCGACGGGATTGGACCGACAAAATCGGTTCGTACGTTATTGACCGAAATGCTGTTGCAAGACAGCTTTGCTCGTGGTGATCGTCAAGTGCTGCTACGAGGAGATGAATACCCGGAACGAGTCGATTGGGAAACCGATCACATACAATCGGGACGATTCACGCACTTTTCTACGACCAGTCCCAGGGCGCAAGCATTGAGGTTCAATCAATTCATCCGGCGATTCTCGCGGAACGAAGAACAGACTTCGGCGGAGAGAAACTCACAACCAAAGTCGGATCTCGGGCAGTTTCCGAGATTGCATGTCGCAGGATAGAGGCACGTATTTGATTATCGAAGATTCTGCGCTGAGAATTCGGCAACGACTTTGCCGATCATTCGCATGAAGCCCTGGTGGGCGCGGAACTTCGCTTCGGCTCGATTTTCAACGCGGGCAATCGTAAAGGTAACGACATCTTCGTCGGCGACGAAAGACGACTCGATCAATTCTCGAAACTTCTCGTGCGTCGATTCCTTTGATTTATCGGCGTTCAGGTCGATCCACGGTTTGACCTGTAGATAGAAGTCGAGCACGACAGGGCTGATCTCTTGTGGAGAATCGGCACTCTCTTCTTCCTTCTGATCGTCAGCTGGTTTTTCGGCATCGTCTTTCGGTTCGTCAGCATCTGCGTCCGTTTTGGCATCCTCTGCATCGGTCTTTGTCTCTTCGCTTGTGGTTACACCGTGGACGAGTTGAATGGCAGCTTTCAGTCGTTCCTGAGCATCGGCCCCTTCAGCGATCCAGGCGGTCTTTGGTCCTGTAGCGAACCAGACGTCGACGTCGCTTCCGAGCCATTGTTCGAGGCTTGCGATGCCGCTGAAACCGATGTGCGCTTTGTGCAACGCGACATCCCCTACCATCTCGACGTCAAATTCGACAGTATTTCCTTCTTTCATTTCAGGAAACTGTGCGAAAATTTCGCGGATCGTCTCGGCCCCATTTTCCGGGAGCTGAATTCCGCCGAGCAGACCATGCTTTTTATCATCTTCGGGAGTCACCTCGGCGTAGGCATCGATGATTCCCATGTTGGCTCCGTCCGTCAGCAGTGTGATGAATAGTTCGAGAGCCTTTTTAGAGGCAGCCTTCCCCGAGTCGCTCAGTCCCTCGATGCCGTCGATATGCTTTTCTCCGACGGGTTTAGCCTGATTCAATGTGGCAAGAATGTGTGACTGCCGCATCGGATCGATCGGGAAATTCGACTTCACACTCATAATGGCGTTTTCGCTGCGAGTCATTTCCTGAAACAATCCCCGTTTCTCGGCGAGCTGTTGAATGCTCAAATCGAGCGATGTTCCAACGAGCGCTGTGAGATCGAAATCAACGGCGGCGACTTGTTTTTCGACGTCGGTTGTCCATCCGACAATCAAATCTTCTGATTCGACCACAAAACGCTCGACTTCGTCGAACTGATGTTCTGAGAGAAGTTTGCGTAAGGCAAACTCTTCAGCTCCTTCATTCTTGAGTGGCTTGAGAAGCGCAAGGAATTCCTTACGCAACTCGGCAAACGCATCGCGGCGTGCCTGGAGATCAGCGGGATCTTTTTTGGTATTCGTCACGTGAGCGGCGAGATCGAAGTTTTTCGCAGTCAGTGCGGCTAATGCAACAGCAGGATCGGAAGCTTTTGCGGGGACGTCGTCCGCCTTTTCGGCAATGGAAACATAACCGTTGTCAAAACGCATGAACCCAGAAAAACCTGCGCCTTTAATTTGCCAGTAATTCCGTCCCTTGCGAGAAGAATTGATACCAAACGCTACGAGATTCTCTTTCAGGAAGACATTGATATCGTTGATCGGGAAATGTGAACGGAAGCCGAGTTTTTTGTCGTCCAACAGGAGGTCAATGCGGATCGGTTTTTCTGATTCGATACCAGGAAGAAACGTATCGAGCGTCGCTTCGAGATTTTCCCACTGTTTCTTGTCTTTGGCGTTTCCCAATTCGACCATGAACTTGAGATCTCTTTTCAGTTCGTCGGCCCCTGAAATCATGGTGGTGATCGTGGGAAGCGCGCTTTGTGCGAACGCAGAAACCGCAGAACTTAAGACGATTAAGCCAACCACACAAAAACGTACAACTCCGTTCACGGGCATCTCCTCTAAATCTTTTGAGTGGCTATTTCGGGACGAGCTGTCGCCGGTAACCGATGAAGCGAATTCTGCTTTGTCCCGCGATTCTTAATGCGACATTTTTCGCAGCGAGTCAATTCAGCCTTTTGCTAAACTTTGGGGACAACCTCAATTATTCATCGTAGTTGGAAGGATAGGGGATTCCATTACCATTTGGCAAGCTGGACCGCTTGATCGAAGACTAAACGGGGGGTTGAATGATGGGATGTGGTCGAAAGTGCAGTATCAGATCGGGGCGATTGTCCATTTTTTCCCGTGTTTGTTACCGCCGTTCCAGAGGTAGGGTTTCGGTATTTTGGGAAAGCAACCTTGAGTTTCGACAATTCTCTGAGCAGATCAGGTGCAGGGGGAAGTATTTGCCTGATCGGCAGTCTCATCGCGCCCGTATCAGTTTACCAGACTCAACTGGGAGAAAAAAAATGGTGGGATGTTGATTTCCCATCATGACAAACACGGGTTCCGATACCAACATCAGGGGACAAACCGGAATGAATACAAATCACCATCACTCAGCACGATTCTCAGCCGCACTGGTTTTCCCGAGAGTGAACTGACATCGGATTGATTTTGCCACGTGACCGAGTGTGCTACCGAGTCTCCGTATTGTTCATCGGCATCGGCCAAAGCGAAGCCGGGGTAGGCAATGCCGTTGGTGTCTTGAAGTTCGATTTTCAGACTTCCGGCAGCGGAGGTCGCGTAGTTTACTTCGAGAGTTTTTCCATCGAAAATCAGCGGTTGGGTAATGACTTCACCGCCGGCGTAGGGAGCATTTATCGAGACGAACCCGTCCAACCGAATCGTGTACCGTCTCAGACGGTGCTCTTCGTCGCGCCACGAGCCTTCATTAAAGTGCATCGAGAGTTCATCTGGAGCACCGGATGTTTCAGCAGACGTTTCAAATAAGCCGTAACTCTGGTACATGTCGCCGTAGACCCAACGGCCTTCCTTTTGAGGGCCGGGACGTAGAAACGCCTCATCCCAGCGGTGGAATGACACACCATCACGACTCGCCATAAACAGGCCATCAGTGAGATCGGTACCGACACGCTCGTAAACGCTCGTGAGCAAAGTCCGGAGCGGAACGGGGTCGAGTTTCTTCACGTGTTCGGTTAACGGTCGTGCCACGTAACGTGTCGGGAAACCCATGAAAATGTGCGGAGCACGAATGTAAGGTGCAATCTGGTTTGTATACATCTGCTGGGGTGGCGAATTCGGGTATTTCACTTCAAGGGGATCGGTCCACGTCAGCATATCGGGTGAATACGCCGTCCCGATCAGCCGCAATCCTTTGAATTCCGCTTCGCTGAAGTAACGGAAAAACATCGTATAACAGCCTCGGCCCGCATCCCAGAAGCAGGTATTGTGCGAATCGAATACTCCTTTGGTAAAGACCGGCTCATCAGCCATCTTTGTCCAGTGAATGCCGTCCGGCGATTTGAAGGCCAGAAGTCCCTTGCTCGTGATTGTACCGCCGATTGCTTTATAACGTGCATCGGCAGGACATTCGGGGTTGGTGTCGATGAATGGTGCGAAGTTATGCGCTTCGGGGGCACCCATCCAAATGATGTTGTTTTCTTTTGATCCGTTCCAGGGCCAGAGTCCGAGGTTTGGTTTCGTCCAATGAATACCGTCACTGCTTTCGGCGTAACAGACCACTTCGGATTGTGCCTGTTCAAGTTTTTTGTCTGTCACGATATAGCGGTGACCGCGATACCACATTTTGTAGCGATCGCCATCTTTGAGTACAGTCGGGTACCCACTCGCGTTACCTTCCCACGGCTGGTCGAAGAAAAATGCGACCTCGCGGGCGACCGGACTATGCAATTTCTGCGTTGCTTTACCTTCGAAGTGATCGATCAGGTATTCGTCGACGAACAACTCTCTTCGGGATCCAATGTCGATGGGTTCTTCGGAATTGTTCTCGGCAGCATTGGTACTTACGCAGAACACACCCAATATGAATAAAGTCAAAACGTGAACAATCGACGGCATGGTTAACTTTCCTAAAAAATACGGCGACATCTCTTTTTTTCGGGCTTTACCGTAACGAATGGCGTGCGCACGGGCAACACTCTTTCATGGTATGTTTCGCCACCAGCGAATTTCGCTTGAACTTCCTGTCGACCCCGAGATGAGATCGGGACGGCCATCGGCGTCAATATCTGCGGAGATGATTTGATTCGCCCGCGGCCAGTTTGCCTTTACTTCGTGACGATTCCATTTTGGGTTCGCATCGCCAGAATTCTCGTACCAGAATACACCACCGTGCGGACTGGCGTAACTCGTTGCAGCAACATCAACATGACCATCACCATTGATATCGACGGCAATTGCTTCAAAGGCTTCGTCGACATCATCACCAATAACGCGTTTTCGCCATGTCGTGGCATCGCCCGGTTTTCCCACGTTTTCGTACCAGACGATCTCTCTCGTGCCATTCTCGCCATTTTGACGTCCCATGCCAAGGGCCATTACGACGTCGAAATCGCCGTCGGAGTCGATGTCCGCCGGCATGCCATGGCCGGGTTCCAGTGAGATGTCGTCGATGTTGTGCCTGGTCCATTTTGCCGCATCGGAATGACCAGGATTCTCGTACCACATCACAACATTGGCGGTTAACGCCGTGCCGAGCAAATCAGGAAGGCCATCGCCGTTGAAGTCTGCGATGCGGACGGTTCGTGGTTCGGCGATGTTTTCTTCCATCAGATGTAATTTCCATTCGGCACTATTTTCCGGATCTCCCGGGTTTTCAAACCAGACGAATTTATTACTCAGTCTCCACGTCGAAACGGCAACATCGCTGTCGCCGTCACCGTCAAAATCGGCGAGTGCGACATCATACGCTCCGGGGATCGCTCTATTTGTGATCGTGAACTTTGTCCAAAGAGAATCATCGCGCGGCGTACCACTGTTTTTGTACCAGTAAACGCTGCCAAAGAGATTCTCGACAATGACCACGTCGATACATCCGTCGCCGTCGACGTCGCCGTTCATCAGGCGTTCGAGCCGAGGTGTTTTGAACCATCGATTGGAGACATCATCACCCGCTGTCGCCTTTGCGATGGCATCACCGGTGATATCTCCGAAGATTTGCAATCGATCGCCGTCTTCAATGAGGTGTTCTGTGAACTCACCAATGCCGTTGTTCTCGAACCAATAGAGTTTGAAGTTGCGCGTATCGCAACCGGTCAAGTCAAGATCGCCGTCGCCGTCAAGATCTGCAGCATCGATGCCAAATGAATATGACATGTCAGATTTGATGACGTATTCTTCGAATGTGATTTCTCGCCCGGGGCGATCGTTACTCATAATGCCGGCCGTTGGTATCGCTGCCGCGAACAAGAACGACAGTAGTCCACAGAATGCGCATCGCGTGCTTGTCATCAAGGAGAATCCTTTGAAATCGAATACGAATATGGAGCCTCAAAATGGATTACAGTGCTCGAACGGAGGAGAAATTCAGAAAAGTCAATTTCATTAAACGTGGAGACGCAGCGAGACCGTAATTATTTCAAAAGCGATCGATTGTCTAGAACTGGTTTCATAACCCGTTTGGCGACGGAATAATCATCCAAATTGTCCGGAATTATCCGCCGTCCAGAGGGTTATGAAACTGCTTGTAATGAAGCCGAACGATCAATACGGAGTGATTTGAACTGCTGGCGACGCCAGCTACGAACAAGGTTACTTTCTCTCCTCCGATAGAGATTCTTGTAAAGCCGTTTCATATTGTTGCTGTAATTGTCGAAGTTCTTCCGCCTCTTCTTCGTCGGCAAGCGGCAGCGCCGTCCGGATGAAGTCGACCGCCTGCTGATAGTTATGTTGACCAAATTTCAGCCGCGCCTGGTATTTTTGGGAAAGACATTCTTCTCCGTTGTATTTTAGAGTGCGCGCCAGGTATTCAACACCCTCCAACATTTCCGGCGTGGCCTCTGAATCGGTGAGAACACGTTCGACTGCCGCCATTGCATTCACGGCTTCGTATCGATCGAGGCTTTCCGCCAATTTTAATTCCGATTCCCCTTCCTCTCGTTGTCCTAAGATGAATAGTCCTGCCGCCAGAAGAGAGTGCATTCCGTTTTTATCCGGTTCGGCTTCCAACACGCGACGGCAAAGTTCAACCGTTCGTTCTGGTGCCGAATGTAACAAGCATTTCGCCAATTCACGCATGGCGAGGTAATCGGCAGAATCCTCATCAATCCGCTGTTGCCAATACGCAATTCTTTGACTTTTTCTGACAGACTTGTCAGGAATGGGGGTCGTTGTCAATTTGCGGACGCGGACGTTTCCCAGTGAAAACTCGCCATTGTCCTTCGAGTGGTAATAGCTATTCGAAGCCATTTCTCCAAACGTTAGAAACCATGTCGGATCAAGTGGGCCCCAAAGCGGTCCACAATACGAGAACTGATTGACGTGAAACTCACAAGCCGTTTCCCACAGTTTCAGTCGAAGTTTCTGTGCCGGTTCAAGCTGATTTGTTGGACCATAATTTATCCAGTTGCGATCACGTGGGTATGTCGCCATGACACCCATACTGTCGGCGTAAGTGATTCCGAACAGGAAATACGCGGGCTCCTGTTTTATTTCTTTGTCCTTTTCTCGCCTATCGATTCGCGGGGGAGACCAGGCAATTCCTTTTACGAGGTCGTTGAATGAAAGATTTGGCATCGCTGGGACAGTGGCATCCATTTCAACTTCCAGAGGGAACTGCAACGCAATGAGCGGCCTTCCCCCGGTGGGATGATGGAATTGATCGTTGCCGCGAACCGTCCAAAGCTGGGTTGACTCATTGTAGGACACTTCCTGGCCGTAAAACTCCCATCCGGAGGATTCCGGGCCCTTCAGCAGGTCGACCCATTGACCGAGTGAAAAATCTTTGCGCTGCTGGATCATCGTTTCGATATGTTTAAGGAACGGTTGTGCTTTGGGATCTACGGTATTTTCTTTTATTACTGACCAATCTGCATTCAGTTGGTTTTGTGCCTCTTCTGACAGCGTTATAGACCTGTCAAAAAGAAGTGTGTGTTCCACACGTTCGATCGGTAGGCGCGTGGTATCGGTCATGGCTTTCAATTTTGCGACTTCATATGCTCCGTCGTGGTATAAATGCAGCGGCCATTGTGGCTGGTAATTGTCTGGTGCTGTCAGGGCGGCCTGTTGAGCGGCCCGAGGTAGCTGATAGGCCAAGTACCATTCGATAGGGCGAGCGGGAAATGCCGGCGGCGTACACATTTTCTCAGGATCGTTATTTTCACGCAGCCAGTTTGCCCGGTTCAGGCATAAGTCATCGAGCAGCAACTTGGCAGCCGGTATATCGGTGAAGAGTCGATCCTTTGGATGTTTCTCGAAATGTTCAAGCTTGTAAATGACTTCAAGTGCATTGTACGGAACATAAGTATCGAAGCGACGGGTCGCCACACAATCCTGTCCGAACGCCAACATGGCGGCTTCACTTCCTCTCCAGCGTGGCAGTAGCGATAACAAATATTGGCTATAGGCCGATTCGTAGTCGAATTGTGCATCGATTGACTTTTGAAACCAATCGGCGGTTGTGCGATTCTCGTCGGAACCTCCCATCGTGGCCCTGATCATCAGCGATGCGGCAAAGGGATAGTCTGGGCGAAGCAGCCAGGCGCGGCGCAGATGGACCTTCGCCAAGTCGTTATAGTTATTGAATTTTGACCATTGGTCACGTGTGACATCGTTCGCATACTTTGTGCCGCGCGCATATCCGGCGTAATCGAGGTAATACTCTCCGGCCAGAACGTGCTGGATATATCGAGGGAGTTCTCGATCATTTGCGATATGCCACATAACATTCCCTGGGCAGGGATGGCCTGTGATTTCAAACAGGCGACGTGTTATGCAACGATGCCATTGGGCGTCAGGAGCTTCGTCTTTTATCCATTTCACGATGGACATGTTCAACGACTCTAATCGTTGAATTTTGACGATATCGTCACTGCTGGTTCGTCGCTTGAGTATGTGTCGCAAACTCACTTCTGCAAACGGAGGATAAGTCATATTCAGGAGTTGTGCGAGTGATGCAAGAACTTCCTTCTCGATACGATCTTTTAATGACTCGTCACCGTTATCTGAGTATATCCATTCCAGGGCGCGTCCCCGCAAAAACGGATCGGATGTGGGACTGCTCAAGATTTCTTCAGCGAGATGTTCCATCTCCTTTGCCGTTGGAGCGGTCTTATTCTGAAATTTGCAGGCGTGAGATTTACGGAAGAACGCTTCTCCCCGTTCTTTGGATTCACCCTGGTCTGACGTATGAGTCAGATATAATTCGATATCACGCGCGCAGTAGCGTTCATATTGTTCATTGTACTCGGCTGTCGTCGTAGCCTTCGGATTGGGAACTACCAACGCCCGGAGACGTCCCGAAGGTCCAAATGCTAACTCAAATTCGCTATGGGCGTCGTTTGCTTCGTCGTAGAGCCATTCCAGTCGTTCATTCAGCTGGTACGTCAAATCCTGGTTATGACGACTTATCGCTGCTTGCAGTTGCTCTACCGTCATGGGAGAGATTGGATCCGGTTGTAGATTTCGACGTTGAATCGTTTCTAACAACCTTGATCTTTCATTTTGACGATTGGAGACATCAATCTCCTGACGTTCGAGGTCTATTTGCCTGCGCTGAAAGTAGAGAAGCGTTGAAAGTCCCCCTAACAGGGACAAGAGTAAGACCGGTTTCACCCAGCGGTTTGTTTTTGGTGCAGACTTTGTCATGCCGACCACTCCTGTCAGTGGACACATTCACGCCCATTATCGATCGGAAATTGACCGACGGGCTTCGCTTTCAATCGCACTTTCAACCAATGATATCCATAATCGCAATGTCGTTCTACGATTGGGACAATTCAAATTGCTCAACGCTCTTCATACTTCTTTTTGTATTTGAAAACCAAGGATCATGTTTTTCCGATTTTCGAAATGTTGTGTAATATTTTCAATGCTGGGTCGTTCGTCCGTTCTTCTTCTGCTTCCGCTCTGGACATAAATCGCCGGATTCGTACAATCCCGCAGATTCTGCCGGTGTACCATTCGTGCGCAGCGGTGGAATGATCTCAGCTCCTTGAGTCCACTCCCAAGTTCGATCTCTTCTTAACTCTCTCTCCCCGCAATCTCAGCGATATCGATCCTCCCCGCGAAAGGACCACGACATGAAACCTCTGGAATGGACTGTACTCATCCTCATGGCTGGCGTTAGCTTGTCCGTGACGGGATGTTATTCCAGCTCCCCTTATACTCCTTATGGTTACGGCAATCCCTATGCTGTTCCCCCGGGAACGACAATGCCGAATGGCAGTTATGTGATGCCGCCGACGCAACAATATCCAGCGGCTTCACCCTCAGGAGCTGTGTTGGGGCCACCAACCACTTTTGCTGTTCCTGGGAGCATTCCGCAAGCGACTAACCCGAATGCATCGGCGCAAGATTGGCAGTCGAGTTCGCCTGCGTCGTCATCCCCCGAGCCCGCGACTAATCCCGATCAAAAGGTTCCCTTTTATCCAAGCGAAGAACAGGGGAGTCTCGATACGTACTCCAACGGTCCGGCACTCGTGTCGGGTCAAATTCCGGAAACGTTCGATCCCGATCCTTATGCACAGCCGGTTCGACGAGTTGCGAACAGCATGATCACACAGGCATCGGGACAACAGGCTTCATCGGAAACCGTCGTTACGGCGTCCACAGAAGAGTTCCCGGGGGCATTATCGGTCGATCAATCCCCTCAAGCATTGAACGATACACACTTCGGGCACGATTCGCAAAACTTTCGCTGGTTGCGTGGGGTTGTCGATTACGATGAAGAGACCAAGTCGTGGAACATCATTTATGATCTGCGTCCCTCGGCAGAAGACAACTTCGGCGGAAGCCTCGTCCTCGTCGATCATCCAGGTTTGCAGGAACTAAATACCGGTGAAGTGGTTCAGATCGAAGGTTTTGTAGACGAACACGAAACGGATCGCCGGGGTAAGCCGCTTTATCAGATCGAATCGTTCAGCCGAATTCCGACACTGCAAGCCTCTCGTTAAATCGTCTTGATTTAATTCTCTGCTCGATGTTCCGGAAATTCTTGCTCGTACAGCTTCACCAGGGCCTCGACGTCGGCAGGAACGATGTAGAGTTTGCCGCGGATTGTCTTCGATTCTCCCGGTTTGAGTCCGCCGATGCGGAAGTCGGCATGTACGCAGTTGGCGACGCCTTGAAATAATTCCTGATAAGGATGCCATGCACTGGCGAGAATCATCGATTCGTCGCTTGAAAAGCATCCGATCAACCCATTCGACGGGATGTCGTCACTCAACGGCCGGGGATTGACATCGTTGCGGTTGACACCTTGAGGACACCATACCTGACCTGGAGTATAACGGGCTTTGGTGGCCCAGTTCGGCGTTGGCATCCGTGTCAATTCATCGTCGAGAAAGACGAAAAGTTTTTCAAGGTATGTTTTCTGATCGCGTCCGGTAAAGCGATCGACGCGCACGCAGGGCTGAGCCCAGTCGGCTAATGAAGCCGTTTTTGTCGGATTCGTTGCCTTCAGGTCGAACTGCACACCGTCGGTGACGGCCGTAATCTTGTGCGTCACGATGACACCATCGTTGAGAGTGCACTTGAGGCGAATCGTTTTACCATCTTCCGATGCGTCGACAAGTTCGGTCATGTGGCCGATTGTGGTTTCTCTCCAGTCGCGATCGGTCGAACCAGGACGGCAGTATGCTTCGAGATACATGACGGTGATTTCCCCACCGGGAATCGAATCTCCTGAAATCGTGAGGAAGTTTTTCTCCCACACCAGTCGAAATGATGACGGTTTGGTTTTCGTCGATGCCGTATTGGCGTCATCACCGTAAATCGTTGAATTCATCGATAGAAACAACGCGAGAAATCCCCATGTCATGAGTTGGGTTCTAGAATTCATGATGTTTTCCTTATGAATTGCGGGTTCGCTCGTGTGTCACACGATTACGGTGATTGTCGGCATTCAGTTTACTTCAAGTGGTTACGGGACAACAACCAATCGACATGGTTGCAAACTCTTGCGGTGTTCAGGAAACTGAAGGAACGGAGATATCCACAACTCAATAGTCCTTGACCGATTCGATGGAAGATTTCATGCATATGAATTGGCGACGATCAAAAGACGATGTTATGTCATGGAGAGTCTGTGCTTTGGGATTGTTCCTCTTGTGGGGGTGGTTTTATCCTGCCGCCGCGCAAGAATCCTCCTCGCTTGTTGTAAAGCCAGGAGATGAAATTCTTTTTACGCCTGCTGGCTTCGATGCTGCTGGTCTTCCCGCCGTGGCAAGCGGCAAGAACACCGGCCGCGTTCGAATTCGCGTGTACGATGAATCGACCGGTGAACCAACCTGTTGCCGTATCAACGTCATCGGATCTGACGGTCAATTCTACCAGCCGGCCAAGAATCGTCTTTCCGAATATGGATTCACCGGATACTGGCCTGGCGAAGGGCATCGTGCCAATCGCGCTGAGAAGGCCCCCATTCGTTACTACGGCTGGTTTTTCTATTCAACCGGTGAAGACGAGGTTGTCGTTCCTGCGGGATCAACCCGCATTGAAGTCTATAAAGGGTTTGAGTTCTCTCCGTTGAAATTCACAGCAGAAATCGATGCCGAGTCGACTTGTGAAGTGGAATTGACGTTGCGGCGTACCCTGGATGCAGGAGAGTTTGGCTATTATTCGGGCGACCCACATCTACACCTCACCCGTTCGACTGAAGACGACGAGCAACTCATCTTCGACCTCCTCGAAGCGGAAGACGTCCGTTACGGCAGCATATTAGCCTACAACGAGCCGGCTGGTCCCTATTTCGGACTGATGGATCGTATGGACATGCCGCAAATGCGCGGATTCGGGAGTGAGTCGATCGTGGAACGTAACGGCTACGTCATGATGTCGGGACAGGAATACCGAAGTGGCACGTACGGACATCTCAATTTATTTCAACGCGATGAACTCGTGCTTCCAGGGCAGAATGTGAATGCAGACAATTGGCCCCTTTACGGTGAAGTAGGACGGCAAACTCAAATCGACGGCGGTTACGCGATGTATGCCCATGGAGGCTACTCGCAATCGATCTATGCCGACTTCGTTCAGCGAACCGTCAACGGGGTCGAACTATTGCAATTCGGTGTGTATCGTCCTATCGGCCTCGAAGACTGGTACAACATTCTCAATATTGGATATCGATTTCCCGCCAGTGGTGCCAGCGATTATCCGGCGTGCCGGGCCTTCGGAGATTGTCGCACCTACGTCTATTCGGCAGAAACACCGTCGATGAGTGAATGGCTGAAAGGCCATGCCGAGGGACGGAGCTTCATGACGACTGGTCCCGTGTTACTGCTGACCGTCGACGACGAACATCCCGGTAGCACCATTTCCCACAAGGGAGACGAACCACAAAAAGTACACATCAATCTCTGTGCCCGTTCCGACGTCGCGCCTATCGAAACACTGCAACTCATCATCAATGGCAATGTCCACGATGTATGGGAGATCGACGAATCTGACCGACTGGGATCATGGACGAAAAAGGAGCTTGACCTCGAGTTGTCGGCTTCTGCCTGGATTGCGGCGAGGGTGTTTTCGACGTCGTCCGACGGTCGCCCCGATGCCGATGCACACACGAATCCGGTTTATGTCTACCGCAACGATCTTATGCCGTACCAAGCCGAGTCGCTCGATACGATTATCGGTAAACTCGACGGTCAGATTGACAGACACCAACAGCGAGATTTTCCCGAGAGGGGAATGGTTCTCGATTATTTCAATCGGTCGCGAGAAATACTCGCCGAAATAGGTAGAGACAAGGGGATGACGTTCGAAGACTGGAACGCATTCGATCTCGAATCGAATGCGTTTGCAAAAAGCAATGATGTTGCCATCGATGTCAGCAAACGCGAGCACACCGACGAAGAACTGAAAGCGTTTCTACAACCGGTGCCTCCGAAATCACCTGAGGAAGCGCTTAAGACATTCGAGATGCTCCCCGGATTTCACATGGAACTCGTTGCCAATGAACCGCTCGTCGTTGACCCGATCGCCGCGGCATTTGATGAATCGGGAAATCTGTATGTCGCCGAAATGCGCGATTACCCCTACTTTCCCGCCGAGGGTAGCAAACCGCTCGGCACCGTGCGGATGCTCCGCGACATCGACGACGACGGCACCTTCGATGAAGGGCATCTCTTCGCCGATGAACTTCTCTGGGCTGCAGGAATCGCACCATGGAAAGGGGGCGTATTTGTGGCAGCTCCCCCTGACATCTGGTATCTCAAAGATACCGACGGCGACTTCAAAGCCGATATCAAACGCAAAATCTTTACCGGTTTTGGAACACAGAATCAACAGGGAATGCTCAACAACCTGGTTTACGGCCTCGATCACCAGATTTATGGATCGACCTCTGTCAATGGGGGATCGATTCAGCACGTCGAGCATCCCGAAATCCCGCCGATGAATCTATCGGGGCGTGATTTCCGCTTCGACCCCGTCACCGAGCGACTGAGTGCGATCAGCGGGACCGTGCAATTTGGAAACACATTCGATGACTGGGGCAACCGCTTTACGTGCAGCGAATCGCAACCCCTGTTGCATATCGTGCTGCCGCAGGATTATCTCGAACGCAATCCCTATTTCCCTGTTCCGAATGCGATTCACAATATTGCCGGCGGTAATGTCCCGATTTTTCGTATCAGCCCGCTGGAACGTTGGCGGGAAATTCGATCGGCACGGCGGATCACGCACGGAGAACGTTCACCGAACTCCGCCGGTGCGAGCCATCATGTGGCCGATGCCGCAGCGGGTGTGACAATCTATCGCGGAGTTAGCTATCCGCAGGAGATTTACGGCAATGTTTTCGTTGGAGATGCCCAAAACAACCTCGTACATCGCCGCGTACTTATTCCAAACGGGGTTACGTTCGATTCGCAGCGTGTCGATGAAAACACCGAATTCGTACGGTCATCGGATAACTGGTTCCGCCCGGTGAATTTTGTGAACGCACCGGATGGCACGCTCTACGTGCTCGACATGAGCCGGGAAATTCTCGAAGCCATTCACATTCCACTTGATGTGGTCAAACACCTCAACCTCAAGAGCGGAAGAGAACATGGGCGGATTTACCGTATGGCACCTGACGGCTACAAGTATCCCGGTCGGCCAAAGCTTGGCGAGGCGTCGACCGATGAGCTTGTGACGTATCTGGAAAACCCGAACAGCTACTGGCGCGAAACGGCTCACCGGTTGTTATACGAACGGCAGGATGCCTCTGCCGTCCCTGCGCTCCGAAAACTGTTGAACGAGAGTCGCGTGCCACAAGCTCGATTACACGCCTTATGGTCGCTGCACGGATTGAATACGCTTAACAGTGACGACGCGCTGCGGGCATTAAACGACGAGATACCGTACATTCGCGAACATGGTTTACGCTTAGCTGAACCGTTTCTCGATCAATCGAAACCAGTTCTAGTGCGAACGATCGATCTGCTGAACGATCCTGATCCGCGAATTCGGTTTCAGCTGGCTTTTACGTTGGGGGCCTCAACAGATCCGGCAGCCATTGCGGCACTGGCCGTTTTGGCGAAAAAGGATGATCTCGATCACTGGACACGTACAGCAGTCATGAGTTCTGTCGCCGAGGTTGCCGATAGTCTGTTCGCGGAGTTGCTGGCTGATGAATCCTTCTGGAAAACCGGCAATGGTGTGGCGATGCTCGAACAATTGTCACAAGTCATCGGCATTCGTCACGATTCCAAGGAAATCCATCGCGCTCTGACTGCCGTGGCGGAGCATAAACCTTCGGAAGAGAACCTCGCTTTTCGCCAGAATATCATTTTAACAATGGGCGAGGGGATGCTCCGATCGAATGAATACTATGTGGTGACAGACCCACCGACAACGCCGAAGGACGAACTGCTATTGAAGGAGTTTACGAGAAATGCAGCGATAGCTCAGAATACCGAAGAAGCGGACGATAAACGTATGCGTTCGTTGCGCGTGTTGAGTTGTTTCGAGTTCGAGAAATCCGAATCGATTCTGAAATCGCAGTTGAATTCTGAAAATGCTGTCGCAGTGCGTCAGCAGGCGATTCTATCGCTTTCCGGTTACGGCAGAGACGAAACGGGAGATTTTCTGCTTGAATATTGGGAGGAATATCCCGCCGAGTTGAAATTATTTGTCATCAATCAACTTTCGAGTCGTGAACTGTGGACACTCTCGCTGCTCTCGGCAATTGAAAATCAAATCATTCCTTCTGCGATTATCGAACCGGCCAAACGATCGCTTTGGGTGAATCACCGTCTCCCGGAAATTGCCAATCGAGCCAGATCGTTATTTGCCGATGATGCGAATAATCCGCGCAAGGACGTGATTGCGACATATCAGGAAGCGTTGACGCTAAAGGGGAACACAAAAAACGGATCGCAACTCTTCGAAAAGCATTGTTCTGTCTGTCATAAGATTGGTGAAAAAGGTACCGAGATCGGGCCAAATCTGGTTTCATCCCCCAACCGTGAACCAGCTGCGATTCTGCTGCATATTCTCGACCCGAACAATTACGTGTTGCCGAAGTACATGCAATACGTCGTTGTTGATCTCCAGGGACGCAGCTACTCGGGTATGATCGCTGCCGAGACGGCGACGAGCGTCACGATTCGCAAAGATAAGGAAAAAGATCTGACGCTGTTGCGAAATGAGATCGATGAGATGGTTAACACGGGGAAATCGCTGATGCCCGAGGGAATCGAGAAACTGATCGGCATCAATGAGATGGCCGATCTGCTCGATTATCTCGTCAATGTGCAGGCCTCAGATGAAAGCCCCGCCGGTCCGCCAAAACTCGATGTGGGGACGAATCCCGGACTCGTCGAACCTGACAAAGAGTGAGCACGAATCAGACCGTTTCTTTCACCCGGCCCGACTTCTTCCGTTCGTTTTCGGTTCGGTGAACTTTTCTTAAACGGATGATATTCGGCGTGACCTCGACGAGTTCGTCGTCTTCGATGTATTCAAGGGCCGCTTCGAGGCTCATCGCACGAGGGGGTTTGAGCAGGATGTTTTCGTCGCTTCCCGAGGCACGCATGTTCGTCAATTTCTTCTCTCTGATCGGGTTGACGACGAGGTCGTTGTCTCGCGAGTTTTCACCGACGATCATTCCCTCGTAAACATCGTCACCCGGTGCGACAAACAGCTCTGCACGCTCCTGAAGTTTGAACAGGGCATACCCGACGGCTTGACCATGTTCTTGCGAGACGAGTACGCCGTTCAGCCGATGAGGAACTTCTCCCTCACAGGGATTGTACGAATCGAAGCGGTGATGAATGACCGCCTCGCCACGAGTGGCGTTGAGCAGACGGGTTCGCAGGCCAATCAGTCCTCGAGCGGGAATGCTGAAACGGAGGTGACTCGACCCGTTGGGGCTCGACTGCATGTCAACGAGTTGACCCCGGCGCGCACAGACCAGTTCCATCACCGAACCGACGACCTCGGTCGGAACGTCGATCGAGAGAATTTCAAACGGTTCACAGACTTTGCCGGCGATCCGTTTGCGAATGACCTGCGGCTTTCCGACCGAGAGTTCATAACCTTCACGACGCATTTGTTCGATCAGGATCGACAAGTGCAATATTCCGCGTCCGGAAACCGTGAACGCATCTTTGTATTCTTCGGCTTCCTCAACCCGTAATGCCACATTGGATTGCATTTCACGTTCCAGGCGACGCCTGAGATGCCGGCTCGTAAGGAATTTTCCGTCCTGCCCCGATAACGGCGAATCGTTAATTGTAAACAGCATCGACAACGTCGGTTCGTCGATACTGATGCGCGGTAAGGCATTCGGAAATTCAGGAGAGGCAATCGTGTCGCCGATTTTAGGATCGGGTAACCCGATGATCGCGACAACGTCTCCCGCCGCCGCTTCGTCGATTTCAACACGGCCCAATTTTGCGAACGACTCAAGCGTCACGACCTGCCCGGCGACCTTGCTTCCGTCAGCTTTAAGGACAACGATCTTTTGGCCGGTCTTGACCTTGCCGCTGACAATACGCCCGACGGCGATGCGCCCGACGTAGTCGGACCATTCGAGTGTGGTGACCATCATCTGCAGCGGTGCTTCGGGATCTCCTTCAGGCCCGGGAACTTTATCGAGCACGACATCGAGCAAAGGTGCGATGGTCGGCGTAACGACTTTGGGGTCGTGAGTGGCATAACCTTCGCGCGCACTGGTGAAAATGTACGGAAAATCGAGAATCTTGTCGTCCGCTCCCAATTCGACGAACAGGTCAAAGGTTTCACTGAGGACAACGTGCGGACGACAATCGGGGCGGTCGATCTTGTTGATCACAACGATTGGTTGCAATCCTGCCTCGAGAGCTTTTTTGAGAACATAGCGGGTCTGCGGACGTGGGCCTTCAAATGCATCTACCAGCACCAGAGCACCGTCGGCCATCTTGAGCACCCGTTCGACTTCTCCACCAAAGTCGGCGTGACCCGGCGTGTCGATGATGTTGATTTTGATTCCGTTGTACATCAGAGCGATGTTCTTGGCGAGAATTGTGATGCCTCGTTCACGCTCCAGGTCGTTGGAGTCGAGAATGCAGTCTCCTACCAATTGCGTGTCGCGGAACAAGCCGCTTTGCCTGAGCATGCAATCGACGAGAGAGGTCTTGCCATGGTCAACGTGAGCAATGATCGCGATGTTACGGATGTCGTTGCGGCGCATTATTTGTTGCTTGAATAGAGAAATTGAACGGGTTGTAAAGTCGGAAGGCAGATCGAGCGCAGTCGGTGTGAGTCGCTGGGGAAGGAAGCGGGATGGATTGCCGGAGGAAACTATGTAATTCTCGTCATCGTGGCCAAGACTTCAATCGATCTTTGCTTCAACCCTGTTTGTCAAAAGAGTTGGATCCTTTACCGACGAAGTAGCCAGTTGTCTCAGATTGAGATTATCCTCCGATAACCCATGTCGTAACCATGATGCAGACGTGGATTGTATTCAAACCGATCCCCCCTGCAGTACAGGCGGGAATTCACCATCGTGGAGAATATCATACGCATCCGGTGATGGGAAGAGAAGAGCAACTTTCTACCATGTTTGGATTTATATCGTACTGGATGTCGAACTGGCGGTATTCGATGAGCACGGACATTGATCGTCTTTACTCTTCAAGAGTTGAAGTCGATGCGATTTGCATTTTTGACGGGCGATGGATTTAGCAGGAAATATGCCATAAAAGATTGTAGTGATATGACTTATGTTATATGGATGGAATTGAAGGGCAGGTCCCTTGTTCATCTCTGGTTAAACAATTATTAACGTGTGGTACTTTGTGGGCCGTTATCAGAAACTTTAAATTGCGACACTGAGGAACCGCTCTCGATGACGATTTCACATTTCCGAATTCCCGTTCATCTGATCGTTGTCATATTCGTCTGCTTAGTCGAATTTGGCTTACTGACGCCAACCGTTTCTGCCGACGATGTATCCCTTGCGACTGCCGATGTCGTACTGCGTAACGGCATCATCTATGACGGTTCTGATAAACCGGGCCGTAAAGGTGATGTCGCGATCAAATCGGGTCGTATTGTCGCTGTTGGAGAGTTGACCGTCGAACGTATCGACGTCGAAATCGATTGTCAGGGGCTGATTATTGCACCTGGCTTCATCGATTTGCACAACCATAGCGACAGGCAGATTCTCGATGAAGCAACGCGAAGTAACCTGAATTACCTCACTCAGGGATGTACAACCATCGTCACGGGGAATTGTGGGTCGGGCCCTGTGAATGTCGGTGAATATTATCAGAAAATCGACGAGCAGGGAGCAGGAACGAATGTGTTACATTTGTTGCCGCAGGGATCGCTCCGCAATGACGTAATGGCGACGGCCAATCGAGCGCCGACCGATGTTGAGCTGTTGGAAATGCAAAGGCTTGCCGCCAAGGCCATGCAGGAGGGCGCCTGGGGAATGTCGACCGGGCTCATCTATGTTCCCAGCTCCTATGCGACAACCGACGAGATCGTCCGAATCGCGGAAGTTGTTTCGCAGTCTGGCGGTATTTACGTCAGTCACATTCGTAGCGAAGGGCCGGAATTGCTGGTCGCGGTCAATGAAGCCCTCGACATCGGACGCAGCGCGCGATTGCCAGTCCATATTTCACACTTCAAATCGAGTGGTCAAGAGTCGTGGGGACTGGTTCGTCGTGCAGCGACAATCATCGAAGACGCACAGAAACGGGGAGAACAGGTCTCGGCCGATCAATACCCCTATACGGCCTCCAGCACGTCGCTAGAAGCAACATTGATCCCCGCATGGGCACGTGCAGGAGGAAACCCCGCACTGGTGAAGCGATTAAATGATCCTGAGACGTCTGAGAGGCTGATCGCAGAAATCACCGAATCTCTTAAGAGTAAAGGGGATGGTGCACCGATTTTCCTGGCCCGCTATTCAGCACGGCCGGAATGGGTGGGCAAGAATGTTTTTGAAATTGCTCACGAACAAAAGACCGAACCGTTGGATATCGTGCTGCAGATCACCCGCAACGGAGGTGCCTCCATCGTTAACTTCGGTATGAGTGAAGATGATGTTCGGCATGTGATGTCGCTTCCCTGGGTTGCCACGGCATCCGATGGGCGCGCCTACATTCCCGGTTCCGATCGTCCCCATCCCCGCAGTTACGGGACGTTTCCCCGCAAGATCGGCCATTATGCCCTTCATGAGAAGGTCATCTCGCTGGAACACGCTCTTCGCAGCGCAACCAGCCTTCCCGCGAAGATCATCGGTTTGACCGATCGTGGATGGATCAAACCCGACTACGTCGCCGACATTGTGGTATTCGATCCACAACAATTCATCGACATAGCGACTTTCGAAAAGCCGCACCAGCATTCGCAAGGTGTTGTACACGTTTTTGTGAACGGGAAAGCGGCGATCAAGGATGGTGTACCGACCGGGCTTCTCGCGGGGCGATCCGTGCGACATGTCGTGTCCGAGTAGTCAGTCGATCGGGGAGTAGGGTTTCGATCGTCTCATTAAATTATGCGAGAGGTCGCGATAGGAAGTTATTCATGGATGAGCTGCGGTCTTTGCATGTAAGTCCGCCACGATTACTTGTCAGTGTGCGCGATGCCGTCGAGGTCGCGGCGGCGATCGAGGGGGGGTGCGATATCCTCGATGTGAAAGACCCCAAGCGAGGATCGTTAGGGCGTGCCGACCTCCGTGTGTGGAATACAATCACTGCGGAAATGCAAAAGCTGGCATCTCCAATCCCCTGTAGTGCAGCGCTCGGTGAAATTATCGAAGAAACAGAGTTTGCAGATGCACTCCGTCTCCCTCTCTGTTGGAACTTTGCGAAACTGGGTACCGCTGGTTTGGGACGTGATGACAATTGGCAATCCCGAGTCGCCGATGCACAATCAAGGTGGAGACAACGCGCGTCATCGAACTACCGGTGGATTCTTGTGGTCTACGCAGACGCAAAACTGGCGGGATCGCCATCGTTGACCGACGTGCGAGATCGACTTCCGGAGCTCTTGTCGAACGATTCCTGGGATGGAATCCTCATCGACACCTTTACAAAGAATGGAAGCTCGCTGTTTGACTTCGTCGAGAGTTCTCAACTCATTGAACTCGGCGAAGTTGTCAGGCAATCGGGTAAATTGTGGTGCGTTGCAGGAAGTTTGCGCGCCGAAATCTTGCCCGAAGTGTTATCGCTCTGTCCCGATATTGTCGGTATTCGCACGGCCGGATGCCGCGATGGACGTCGCGATCAGCCGATCGTCGCCGACGCTGTCAAACAGTTTCGCGACGCGATGCAAATAGGGTTTGAAGAAAAGTTCATTTCCCCGGCGGTTCAGAGATGACGCACGGCAGGGTTAAAAAATAATTAGCTCGGCATTCTCAGCGGTGTATGCATTGCATTACGACGAAAATTCTTCCCATGCCGGGCCGAGAACTTCGGAAATGCGTTGAATGTTTCCGGCGCGGTCGAGGCAACCGAGCACACTGCTGGCAGAAGCAATCAATGTCCCGTCGCGGTAGAGCTTGTATTCATGTTCGAGTTTGGCGGGACTGAGCCGTGTGACGCGGGTGTTGAGTTGCAGCAGATCGTCGTATTTGGCCGGTGCATGAAACTGGGTGGTGAGTTTTGCGACGACGAAAAAGTAACCACGCTCTTCCATCTCGCGATAATTGCCCCCTTGTGCCCGAAATAATTCGGTGCGTCCCATTTCGAAAAACGGGGCATAATTTCCATGATACAGAAAACCCATCGCATCGGTTTCGCTGTAGCGCACGCGGAATTCGATTGTGTGTTCGCGGAGCATGGCCGAGACTGTTTCGTTCGAAGAGGCAGATGACGTAATGAGCCCGTTACGTCCTCGTCGCGGTGGCGACCGGGAGATCGTACGTGCGGGCTGTATTTTTATCGCCCCGTACCGAGATGTCGAGTGCAATCTGATAGAGTTCACGTCCCGACTCCGTCGGATAGTCGCCGTCGATGCAGGCCTGACACAATTGTTGGCGGTCAAGTCCTACGCAACGGGCAATCGATTCGATCGGAAGGTACCGCAAACTGTCAGCGCCCAGAGCAGCAGCCATTTGTGCTTCGATCGCCGGTGTGATTGCTTCTCCTTTCAGAAACTTCGGAGCGAACAGTTCATCCACGGTCGACATGTCGATCCCGTAAAAGCAGGGAGCGACAATCGGCGGACAGGCAACGCGAACGTGTACTTCTCGAGCCTTGCCCCGTTCTTTGATTTGGCTGATCAGTGCTTTCATCGTGGTCGAACGGACGATGGTATCTTCGACGAGGAGTATTTTTTTCC
Source organism: Planctomycetota bacterium (assembly GCA_027618475.1). GTDB lineage: Bacteria > Planctomycetota > Planctomycetia > Planctomycetales > Planctomycetaceae > JAQCEJ01. The sequence goes on from JAQCEJ010000034.1 coordinate 41,866, forward strand.
CCGCAAGAACTTCCGGAAGCGGCGTGTACTTTGCACGGGCTTTGTCGGCCCGATTGCCTCCTTCGATAAATGTTCGTCCGACATATCGGTTGCGAATCAGTCCTTCAAGACAAGGAACGTTCAATTGATATGCCATACTTGCGGCGGCAGCTTTCGCCGTGTCGGGGACGGGAACGACGATCGTCTCTTCGTCGACCTGGTCTTCCATCCGCGCCAATTCTTCGCCAAGGCTCTTTCGCGTCAGATAGACGCTGCGATCGTCGAGTCGACTCGCCACGTTTGCAAAATAAATCCACTCAAAAAAACAATGGGCCCGATTGGGGCTCGGGGCATATTGTTTGATCTCCAGTTTATTGTTTTGAATGATGACGGCAGACCCTGGGGGAAGATCCTGAATCGATTCACTGGAAAACCCCATGTTATAAAGCGCAACGCTTTCGCTCGCCGCGGCGAACAGCGGTCCTTCAACCGCATAACAGAGCGGGCGAATGCCCAGCGGATCGCGTGAAACGAACATGTCTCCCATCGCATTGAGAAAAACGATGTTATATGCCCCGTCCAGACGTTGATTCAAATGAAACAGCAGGTCGAACAAGTCACTCGAACCGCGCACGGCAATTTCCTGAGAAATCAGGTGCATCAGAATTTCGGTGTCGGTCTCGCGAGCCAGATGAAAATCGTTGCTCGACAGAATTTCGTCGCGCAGTTTCTGGTAATTCGCAAGCTGGCCGTTAAATGCAAAGCTGAACCATTTCGATTTTTGAATGTGATGCCGTTCGAACGGCTGGGCATAGCTTCGGTCGTCCTTGCCGCAGGTGGCGTAGCGAACGTGCCCGATCGCTGCCGTACCGGCGTATTTCTGCATCAGTTTTTCGCAAATATCGGGGTGACTGCGATGGAAGACTTCAGTGACGGTTCCGACATCCTTATGGGTGTCGATCAACTGATTTCGGTCAGGGTTGTATGAGGTCATCCCCGCCGCAAGTTGTCCGCGGTTCTGAATATTCATCAGCAATTCGGGGATCAGCCGTGCCGTCTCAAAGGGGTTCTGCCGAGGGACAAAGCGACTGACGCCCCCCTCGCGCATGTGATAAACCGCTGCGACGCCACACTCGTGATATAATTCCGACATTGATGATCCCTCAAACAATCGGTGAACTGGTGGTACAGAGCAGGAATAACGCTTATTCGTACCGCTATTCCATGAAGTCATTGCGCAGACGGCGACCGGATACCTCGAACTAAAATTCAACTTCAAGCGATGCCCGGGACGTCGTCACTCGTTCCTTCATCGTATCTTAACGGAATTGGATCCAGCATCCAACTCATCGAGTCCAATCACAAGTCGGATTCGGTTCAATTGACGATTGTCAATGCCGTTTCGAAGGACCCGTCTTCTAAATCGTTATTTTGCTGAATCGAGGAGAAGGGATTTTCGATAGGCGCAAACACGATTGGGTTGCGCGCAACGTTTTTCAAACCATTTTGTGTCGGCGTGATCGTTCAAAATGCATCGATGTTTATGAATGTGTAAAACCGTGTAGAAAGCGCGCATTTTTAGCGCAAAAATCGCGAAAAATGCGCGCGAGAGGTTGCGAAACCCCAATTTGGCGCGATTTCGAGCCTGTTTCGTGACCTGTAAACAAGACTCGTCAAAAGCGCAACCGGTGTCGTAAGAGGCTTGAATTTTCCCGGTTTTTCGGGGCTTTGCGCAACGGCATCAGGGAAGGTGCCGAGGAAATGAACGGCGAAATGCGAAAACAGCGAAACGATAATCCCCATCAGCAAGAGACGCCGCATGATCAAATGACTTACGACCGCGGAAAAACGAAAAAGAAGACAGACTCTTTGAGGATAATCACGTTATTATCAGCTCCTCACCGGCGGTAAATTCCGATGAAATGTCGTTTCGCTCTTTTCTCCCCACTTGGTTTTCGAGTAATTTCTAGAACTGGTTTCATAACCCGGTTGGCGACGGAAGAATCGTCCAAATTGTACGGAATTATCCGCCGTCCAGAGGGTTATGAAACTGTTTGTAGTGTCTTCACCCCGTATCGCGAGAGTGAACGTCAGGGCACACTGCACTGTCGGATGTCATAATTGTGGTAATCATCTTCAGGTCGGATCCTCGTACTCAAAAAAGTTGTCTCGCGGCATGGATACATCGTCACTGTCAGTTCGGCGGAAGCTCGTTCATCAGGCACAAACTTTTATTGTCAAGGTCGGGACGAACGTGTTGTCGGACGCATCGGATCAAATTGATCCTGAGCGTATTGCCAACATTTGCGAACAGATTATCGCACTGCGTACTGCGGGCAAACGGGTGATTCTCGTCTCCAGTGGTGCAATCGGCACGGGGATGAGCCTGCTGGGACTTTCGAAACGTCCGAAGGATTTGCCGCACCTGCAGGCTGCCGCCGCGACCGGACAGGCGCATCTCATTCATCTCTATGATCTCTGCTTCCGCAAGCATGGCCATCATGCGGCACAACTGTTACTGACCGCCAATGACATCAAACGCCGGCAGCGTTATCTGAATATGCGGAACACGCTGTACACGCTTTTTGAGTACAATGTCATCCCCATTGTCAACGAGAACGACACTGTCAGTATCGACGAAATCAAATTCGGCGACAACGATCAACTCGCCGCAATGGTCAGCCATCTCTTGCCGAATCCGCTGCTGGTGATTCTCTCGGTGATCGATGGCTTGTACGATGGCGATCCCGCACTGTCGTCGAGCAGGGTTATATCGTTCGTTGAGCATTGGGATAAACAGTTGCTCGATCTGGTCAGCGAAAAGAAAAGTTCGCGCGGCACGGGGGGAATGGCGTCGAAACTCGATGCCGTGCGTATGGCGACTGCAGTGGGTGTTCCCGCAGTCATCGCCAACGGAACGATCCCCGATGTCTTGCAGAGAATACTTGACGGGCAGGATGTAGGCACAATGTTCTTAGGCAAGGGAACGTCGATGTCCGCCCTGAAACGCTGGATCGGTTTCACCGTCAGACCCAAGGGTAAATTCTTCATCGATCAGGGAGCGACCTCGGCGATCGTCAAGTCGGGTAAATCGTTACTGCCGATCGGGATAATGAAAGTCGAAGGCGAATTCACTGAAGGAGAAGTCGTCTCAATCTGCGATGAACTGGGCAACGAACTTGCACGCGGCCTTTCCAACTACGCCGCCACCGCCGCCCGGCAGATCGTTCGCAAGAAGTCCGCAGACATTGTGAAGGTTTTAGGGTCACTTCCGTACGCGGAGGTGGTTCACCGGAATAACCTGGTCGTCATTCGTTAGGGTACGACTTCAGAGCATCTGAGGTTCGGGAAAGAATTTGTCGATTGTCGACGCTGGGCGGCGTGTAGCTACGATCTGATGGCCCTTGGGGGGTGGCTCCGGGGTGTATTACTAGCATGTCGATTGTCGACACTGGGTGGCGTGTAACTATGATCTAATGGACTTTTGAGTTGGTTCTGGGGTGTATTGCTAAGTCCGTGGCGTGATCGGATAAGAAGATATATTTATCGGAAAATATTCATTTATCCACTTTCAATTTGGAATTTGGCTGGCTATATTGTGAGTGGTAGTAAACAAAATCTATTTAATCCAGCATTTTACTGGTCGTTACCGTTTTTATCATCTTACCGGTAACAAAATAAGAATATTGCTAGCGAGTTGGCGTTCCGTTTTGTTCACTTCGAATTCGTACTCGTCTCACGGGCAGTTCAGGCTCTTTGCAACAGCATGTGATGATGCGGATATTTTAATAAATTCCAGTTTTTGAGTTTCAGGCAGGGTTGCATTCGTTCTGTTATTTCGAGTTCTGCCATTTTTTGTTTTTTTACAGAGGAGGTTCTATGAACAGGCAATTGAAACGAAGAGCGTTTACGCTGATTGAGTTGTTGGTGGTGATTGCGATCATCGCCGTGTTGATCGCCCTTTTGCTCCCCGCCGTGCAGCAGGCGCGTGAGGCGGCTCGCCGCACCCAGTGCCGGAATAATCTGAAGCAGATGGGGCTGGCGGTTCACAATTACGTCGATGCGCACTTGGTCTTTCCCCCCGGCGAAATGAATGGGATGGGGCAGACCGGTGAATTGGGTTTACCCCCGACTTCGGCAAGGAATTTGAATGGACTGGTCTTTTTGCTTCCATTCATCGACCAGACCAACTTGTACAACACGGTGAACTTTAGTCTGCCTTTCGGAAAGTACAACGCTGGTTCTGCACCTGTCGTCACGCCAGACCCTGCGAATGCTGCGCTTGCTGCGAAGCAGATGGTGCCATATGTTTGCCCATCCGACTCCGCCAGTCCCTTCGGAAACACCGATGGGACCTATTATGGATGTGGCACAAGTGGCCCTTACTTCTTTTCGTCGTATCATTTCATCGTGAATGCTACTCACATGCAAGGTGTTTGGTCGAATATCGGTATTACGGCTCGGCCCGTGTTCGGCGGGAATTCCAGGTGTAGTATTCGTGACATTGCGGATGGGACCAGTAACACGGCGATGATTTGTGAGACCGTCTTCTTAGCCAGCAGTGGCGAAATCTCACCGTGGTCGTGTGTTCAGCATGCAGGGACAGGTGTCAGAATGACTAGCGGCATTAACAACTTCCTGCCAGGTACTCAGACCTTGGTAAACTATTCTGCCAATGCGAGTTCGGCGCATGCCGGTGGCTGCCATGTCACGATGGCGGATGGTGCAGTGCGGTTTCTCAACCAAAGCACCAATCTGACCGTGCTGGGCTATTTGTCCTATGTCAAGGACGGAGCAACAATCGGTGAATTCTAATCCCTGCTGCGGGCTTTGAGGGGACACTGAGTTTTTAATTGGATACGCGCGGATTTGTGTCCGCGCGTATCCGTTATTATGGATTCGGGACAATTTTCAACAGGCCTTTGTTGCGATTGTCGTGGATTGGCTTTTTGAATCGTGTATGACACCAGATTTTGAACCGAAGAATTGGAGCACCGGAATGTCTCTTCGCTCGTTGCTGTTTGTCTCCGGATTGATGTCAGTTTGTTTTGTGGTGGGGTGCGGGGATGGAGGTGTTCCCAATGAGGCGTTGGTTCCTGTAGGGGGGACATTGCTCGTCGATGGCAAGCCATTGGATGGAGTAGACGTGACCTTTATTCCCGAGAAGTCCAAGAATCGACGGGGAGGGACTGGCACGACTGACGCCAGCGGCGCTTTCACCATCACTGATCTCGAACAGAATGAACCCGGCCTCCCTGCCGGCAAATACACGGTCGTCTACTCGAGAATGCGGTTGCCCGATGGTTCGGCTGGACCCAAACCCGGCGAAGGGGCACCTGCAGACCCCGGAATCATTCGGGTCGAAACACTGCCGCCACATTTGACGGTACCACCAGATCCATCAATACCGACGAATCAATTGGAAATTCCGCAGAGCGGCAATTCCAAATTGGAGTTGAAAGTCAGCACCACGCCAGGTTAATCCGGATTCCGTTTTTCGACTGTGTTCTCACGAATTCAGTTGGTGCAATTTCGAGTGGCTTGAATGAACTCTTAACGTGTATAACATTGTGATCAGCGATGTTCGTGCCTGAACTGCCTTCCGATACACAATGATCCCGCGCTCAACGAGTTCAGTTATGTCTCTCAGCACTCGGATACGGATTTTTTCCCTACTCTTCGGTTTGATGGCTGTTGGCGTCGTTTGGTATCTTCGTTCCACTCCCCCTTTAAACGTGTTGCTGATCACGCTGGATACGACACGTGCCGACCATTTGGGGTGCTACGGCTATTCGCTCGCCAAGACGCCGGTGCTCGATCGGTTGGCAGATCGGGGCGTGCTCTTTGAACGAGCTTATGCTCCTGTCCCACTGACATTGCCCTCTCATGCGTCAATTTTGACGGGGTTGTATCCCCCCGAACATGGCTTACACAACAATGGCCAGGCAGCCTTGCCACAGGGAATTCCTACCCTGGCCACCGAATTGCAGGCCGCCGGCTACGACACCGGGGCCTTTGTCGCCGCGTTTGTTCTGGACCACAAGTTCGGTTTGCAGCGGGGGTTCGAAACGTATAACGACGATCTGTCACAGGCCGATCCGAGTTTAGAGGGACATCACCAGTATCGCGATGGAAGCTTTGTCGTGAATGCCTCGATTGCATGGTTGCGTTCGCGGACCCGGAAGCCGTTCTTCTGTTGGGTACATCTGTTCGATCCGCACTATCCTTACCTCGCCCACGAAGACCGGTTCGGAGACCAGTTCGTGGAGCGTCCTTACGATGCCGAGATTGCCTATGTCGATGAGCAGATTGATCGATTGATCTCGTCGCTTGAGAAATCTGGTGATCTGGATCACACGATCATCGTCGTGGTTGGCGATCATGGCGAGAGCCTCGGCGAACATGGGGAACTGACTCACAGCATGACCGTCTATGACGCGACGCTGCAGGTGCCGTTATTGATAACATCGCTTGAGTCGAGTCGCCCCGGGCATCGAGTTGCCGAGCCGGTATCGCTGGTTGATCTTGCACCGACACTGCTGGATCGTCTGGGACTGCGGCCACTTCCGAATGCTAGCGGGCGGTCTTTATCGGCCGCGCTGGAAGGCGAGCCGATAAGTGCGCTTCCCTGTTATGCAGAGACGGACGAGCCGTATCACGTGGGACACTGGTCGCCGCAGCGGGCGTTGATTACCCCCCAATGGAAGTACATTCGCAGTCCTCAGCCGGAGCTATACGATCTGAAGGCCGATCCTCATGAGTTACAGAATCTGGCGGAGGAAGCTCCTGACCAACTCCAGGCGTTGGAAGACGAATTGGCGGCATGGGAAGAGCGCATGAATCAACGTCTGGCAGACAACGTTGCCTTGACCGAACAGGAACGCCGTACCCTGAGCGGTCTGGGATACGCGTCGTACCGCGAGTCGATTGGTGAGGACGATCGCCCGCTTCGCGATGTGAAAGAGATGCTCCCCTATTTCTACAAGCTGAACGATGCCGATGCGATGATGGATGTGGGACGTTACGACCTTGCGGAACCGGTATTGCGCGAGGTCTTATCGGCAGATGATCACTATTTCGCAGCGCACGGCGAATTGGGGCGTTGCCTGCTGAAACTGAACAACCTTCCGGAAGCCGTGCAGCATTTAAGGCGTGCGATGGAACTCGATCCGGGGGCCGACCGGGTGCAATCGATGCTGGGGGCCGCGTTGCTTATGCACGGTGACTATGCTGGCGCAATTGAAGCGTTGGATATGGCGATTCGGTTGAATCCTGAGATGATAGAAAATCACTTTAATCTTGGTATGACCCTGGAGAAGCTGGATCGAACCGAAGAGGCTGTTGAACAGTACAACATCTGCTTAACACAGGAGCCCCGATTTGCCCCCGCCCGCGAACGTCTAAATGAACTCGCGAAAAAATCTACGAAATGAGCATCGTATTTGGAGAACGCTACCAGTCTGGCAAGTGTCGGCCCCGAGTGTAAATCTTGCAGCATCAGACTCGATTTGATCTTGGGTAAAAATTCACCAGCAAATTCGCTCGATACGACGAACTTGCCTTGTGTGATGTCAACAAAGATATTGTTGCTTTTTCCAGTCGACGACAAAATTCAGCGGTTCCTTGTACTTTTGTTTTTTTTAATTGTTAAAATCTCAATACGGAAGATACTGATCTTTACATTTTATTCCCAGAGGAACAATTGGGGGGGACCAAGTCTGTTCTGATAATAGCGTGTGGTTCTTCATACGTTTTGTCGAACGAAGCCAGTTGCGTTCATGAATAAAGCCTGAGAATCGTTATCCGACATTTCCCATATGGGTTGAGCCGGGAGACACTCCAGGCTCGCAATGGATCGCATTTTAACATCGCGCCCCCCCCATGTCGAGCGCACGGCAAATTCTTGCCTGTTTTCCGACTCCGGATCCGGCCGAAAACCAGGCCAGGGTGCCAACCGGAGCGTTTTCCAGCGTCTATCTCTGGTTCTGCGCAGACCTTCTCTGTCGGGAACCTCGTGTTCCACTCTTTGATCCGCCCCGAGTCACGTCATGTGACCAACGGCGGCGGCGCCAGCCGCGTAATGCGGTCGAGGATCGCGGCGAACAAGTTTCGCGTCACGGCCACTTCAGCCAGTTGAAACGTCACATACTTCGCGTGCCGAGTGACCTTAGCTCCGATCTTGATCAGCTTCTCCCGCAGCGTCGTCAGTGACCAGTGCCGCACTGGTTTCGGCAGGGCCAGTCGCCGCAGGAAGTTGCCCAGGTTGTACGCCAAGGCGAAGAGCTGCAAGCGGG
>JAQCEJ010000156.1 GCA_027618475.1 Planctomycetota bacterium
AATATTCACGATCAACTCGGCATCGGGCAAGGCACGCCGAATCACTTCGGCGATGCGGTCGGTCCCGCTGGGATGATCTCCCGTCAACTCGCAGCGGGCACCAAAGTGTTGCGCGACGTCGGCAATTTCCGGACTGTCGGTTGCAATCAATACGTCGTCGAGAGCCGAACTCTGTCGCGATTGCTCCCATGTATATTGCAAAAGCGGTTTTCCCGTTTCTGCGAGTAACAGCTTGCGCGGTAATCGGGTCGATTGCAATCGCGCCGGGATGACTCCGTATGTTTTCATGAATCCCCTGCCACGTCCGTGGGCTCGTAACTTTCATCGACATTCCGCGCGACGACTTGTATCACACGGCCGGACGAAAGTCAAAATATCGGTTTAGGGGACGAAGATTTGAAGTCGAGCACCACAACGATTGACATCCGCCTCCCCATCGAACACAGTGTTAAAAACTCATTCCCTCACACGTATTCGAGCCCTTATCATGCGCGTTGTGCAATTTGAAATTCCCCAGGTCGGACGTCGTCTTGGCATCGTCTCGGGCGATCAGGTGCTCGATCTCACTTCGGTCGAGCCCGCCGTCCAACGCGTCGTCGATGCCTTTCGCATAAGCCGCGAACAGAAGACCTCGCTCAACGCCTATCTCAAAGAATGCCTCGCCAAACCGGGCATCAAGACACTGTCGTACGAGGCATTGCTCGAAGCTCCTTTTGCCGGCGAGGCCCCTTTCCTGCATCCCCCGGTCGATGACGCCGACCCACACCGTGTGCTCATCACCGGCACCGGATTGACCCACACCGGCAGCGTCAAATCCCGCGACGAAATGCACCGACAAGAGGGAACGAATTCATCCGCTGCTGAAAAACCAGCTGCTCCGCAAACCGACTCGGCCAAAATGTTTCAGATGGGTATCGAAGGAGGCAAACCCCCCTCCGGAGAGCGGGGCGTCGCTCCCGAATGGTTTTTCAAAGGGACGGGGCTCAATCTCGTCGGCACACAGGCTCCGCTCGAACTCCCGGCATTTGCTCTCGACGGCGGCGAAGAACCCGAACTCGTCGGCTGCTACATCATCGACGACAACGGCGTCCCGTGCCGACTCGGCTTCACACTGGGAAATGAATGGTCTGACCACGCGACCGAAAAAATCAATTACCTGTATCTGGCTCCGTCGAAATTGAGAACATGTGCCGTCGGCCCCGAACTCAACACCGAGTTTGATTTCCAGAATGTCGCACTCCGCTGTACCGTCTGGCGGAACGGCGAAGAAATTTACGACAGCGGCGAACTCTTCAGCGGCGAAAAGGCGATGTGCCATTCGCTCGCCAATATGGAAGACCACCACTTCAAATATCCGCAACACCGCCACCCCGGCGACATTCACCTGCACTTCTTCGGCACGAGCAAGCTGAGCTACAGCACACGAACCTGGAAATACCAGCCGGGAGATAAAATCCGCATCGAAGCTCCCCGCTTCAGTGGCCCGCTGATCAATCGGGTGACGGCAGGGGACGAGAGATATACGAAACCGGTCGCAGTCGAACCGGCTTAGTCGTCCGTTGAAGATGCGGGATGATCAAAATTTGTGTGCCATGGGTGGCTCGTCCACCCGTGTTTTTCCGATGTCTCACAACCACACTGCCGGACGGGCCGGCAGTGCTATCATTTTTCAGCGGGCTGCTGACAGAGACCCGCCGAGCGACAAAAATTTCCCGAATTCTCGCTCTTGCCAGCCGAAAGCGCATGCGATAGACTTCCGCTGCTTCGAGGGGAAGAAAATCCGCCACCTGCCGGGCGAACATTCCCACATCGCCGGGTGTCACCACCAGGCGATCCCAATCGACGTAACTCCAACCCCACTACCCGATAGTGTAACGGCAGCACAACAGATTTTGGTTCTGTTAGTCATGGTTCGAATCCATGTCGGGTAAGTTTTGATTAAAAAATCCTCGCTGTCGCGTTCGGCAGCGAGGATTTTTTTTCGTTGAATCGAACACTCGTTTTCTCGGTCGACATGATGTGTTACGTCGAGAAAAAAACTTCCGGATGTATTGATTCACTCTCCCGCCAGCCAGATGCTGTCACAACGATAGAGACGAATTTCGATTCGTCTTGCATCTCTCAACCCACCCACAATTGACCGGATGGACTCCATTCAATCTCTACGATCCGGCAAAACACCATTCATCCGCTCAGAATTCCTCACCCACATCAAATTCTTGCGAGAACTCATCGGGTAAAATCGTGTGGAGGATTTCCCGTTTCCAATGGGGTTCGTGGATTGCCCATGCTTGGACGACGATGCCGTTGGCGGTTCGTCGGGCGACGTCTGCTTCGCGGTGTGCGTGCTGCCATGCTTCCTTTTCGATCGGAAACAGGGCCGGCGAAGAGGGGGTTCGATTACTTCTCCGACGGACGATGCGTCCCTGATCGCACAACGTCACCACGGTCGGCTGGGGTAAGTCGAGCATCCGCCAGCCGATCAGTTCGTAACTTGCGGTGCGGTAGCGGGTCTTCAATCGACAAAAATGCCGGCCGGTCAGTTCGGCATCGAGAAAAAACCAGCGGCTGGGGAGCAAGAGCCTCGACGCAAATCGATTCGCAAACTCCTCGCGATCAGCCGGCGTGACTTCGTTCGGGATTGCACCGTTGCGACGAAACCATTCCGTCGCCCAGACTTCCCCCAGTTCATGTGCGACCACCCAGCAGTTGCGTTCTTTCCGTTCGTCGGGACGCACGAGAATCACCGGCTTCCCCGCCAGTTGTTTATGCCGGCCCCGTGTTGTCTGCGTTCCATCGTAGGCAATCGTGATACCATACCGCGCGGCGACCAGAAACGGATCGATCGGCGGGTGCAACACCTGTGCTTCGTTCAAAACGTCTTCGACCAGTTCATCGAGCAAATCATCGTGGCCAATGATCATGATTCCCCTCCAGACGCCTCAATTCATATTTACACGTGTTCTATTGTATCGTTGTTTTTGTCAAAATCAACCGATCGTTGAAAATGAAACGCTCGTACGGGGAAAAACGGTGAGTTCTCGTGAGTAAACCCTGCGGTCGGCCCGTCGCCAATCTCCTTAAACAGCAGGCTTTAACGTGAACGTCAATGGGCGTATGTCCGATTCTGTATTAGGTCTTGCTTTTCGCGTCGTCCGAGACGGCGTCGTTTCTTCCACGGTTCGCACATGACGGGGTGAACGTAGTGCTTCCACCGCTTTCTCTGGCGACCAGTCCCACGGTATCACACACCTCGCAGGGTTCTCTCCGCGCGACCATTGGCGTCGGTATCGCCCTGCTCGCCGGCGTCGGAACGATCTTCGTCGTCAATCACTACGAATCCGAAAAAATGGTCGGCGTTCTGCAGGCCGAAACGGGAATCGTCAGTGCCCCCCACGAAGTTCAGATCGAAAAGATTCTGGCGAAGGAAGGGGACATCGTGAAGCCGGGGGAGATCATCTGCCTGGTCAGCGATGCAAGGCTCGACAAGTCGTTGCAAGATAAAGTGCGGGAAATCAATCGACTTCAGGGAGAACTCGATCAGGCCCGCGCCCGCACCGATGTCGAACTCGCCTGGCGAACCAAGGCTCTCGATGACGAACTCTTCGAGACCCGCTTAAAGTTGTCGCAATACCTGCAACAACAGTACGACCACAACATGAACGACATGGCGTGGGAAGACTATCTCAGCCAGCAATCGTCGGTCAGCAAGATCGGTGCAGAAATCGCCGAAGGCCCGCAGGTGCTCGTCGACCCCGAAACGGCAGAACTGCAACGTCTGCAATTTCTGCTGCGGAAAGAATCGTATCGTAACGCGACCGAAGTCTGTGCCGCTCAGGTCGAAATCTGTGAAGACCGCATGAAGGAACTCGAAACCTTGAAAAGCGAACTTCCGGAAAAAATCCGCTCGGCGATGGGTGTCAATCGCTTGACGACGCAAATCGAAAAACATCAGGCCGACATCGCTCACCTCGAACAACAGCGAACGATCCGCAAAATGACCGCCAGCCATCATGGCACGGTCGGATTGTTCCGCCATCTGGAAGGGGAATTGCTCTCCGCCGGCGAACCGGTTGTCGAGTTGCTCGATCAGGATCGGCGTTATCTCGAAGTGCAGGTTCCCTCACGGCGTATCGCCGAGTTCGAAGCCGGGACGCGCGTTTCGCTGACGTTCTCCGGCGGCGTGAAACGGGTCGGGGAAATTCGTTCGATCCCGCCGCAAGCGAAACAGGTTGCCGAAGCCCATGCGGTGGCGCATGCTGCCGATATCCCGGTGACGCTGATTATCGACCCCGTCGGCATCGAATGGCCCGCCTCGCCCATCGGCTCGACCGTCGGCGTGAAACTGCATCACAGTTTCGCCGTACGGTGAAATCGAGAGATGAGGATGCAGGGAAGAATCAGAAGTTCTCGATCCCATGCTCTACGTGGGATCGCAAGTCTTCGAAGCTCCCGCTTCGCCGAATGTCAATCCCGCGTGGTCGAACACGATTCGGTCTCGACGGTCGATTTTCCCATTGATATGATGAGTTGATCAAAAATTCACCCCATCCTGTCGAAGAGGGAATGGCTCATGGATTCGTCCACACGCAAAGATTGGCCGATTGGTGTATTCATTGCCGCGGCGGTCGTGGTCATGGCTTCGTTCATGCCGTGGGTGACGCTGAAGCAATCGTTACCGTTTGGCAATCTATTCCTCGGTGGCATGCCGATGAATGTATCGCCCCCCTCGCCGAACGCCTGGAATAGCAATGTCACCTTCATGGCGATCACCGTGCCGAACTGGTTTGTTGTTGGTATCGCCTGCCTCGCAGGTTTTGCAACGTGGGCATCAACAGCCGGACGATGGAACGCCCCGCGCGGGCTGCTTCTCGGTTTACCGATCTATGGTCTGTGCCACACGGCATTCGTGATCGTGATGATCGCGACATCAAATGGAACCGGACTAGGTTTTGGTCTGCTGCTGGCGTTTCTGGCATTCGGCGGGATGCTGGTATCGATAGTAAAGACATCACGCCCCGTTACGGCTTCTCGCTTTGATCACGGCTCGGATCGCTCGACCGCAACGATGTCGTCGATCGAAAGCGGCCCGATGTAGGCTGTCTCATTCGGACCGTTTGAATCACGGGTCACTTCCCGTCCCAACAGGACCAGACTTCCCTGCTTTGTCCGTTTGCCGTCCGGGTAACCGACAAACTCTCGACCGTCCTGAAGTTGGACATGCACTTCCCACGTTTCGTTGACCCCCGGAAGGTCGTCGAGAACCAGAACCGGGAACCGGCTCCAGGCCCATGTCCAGAGCGTGGCATCGGCTGTCACCTTGCCGGCGATGTCGGGCCATTCGTCGGCGGCTTTGCGAAGTTCTTTCAGCGACGCCGCGCGGCACCAGGGGATCAGCACCTGGCTGATCCATTCCCGGCGTGAGGCGGCCAATTGATCGAAGGTGTTCATCAGCATCGAGTCTTTCGGGGGGAGCGAACGCATCAAATCGTGTCAATTCGAATGGGTATCCAGCGTAACGAGTGACGATCGCTCCGAACAGGCAATTTTTGCTTGTGGAGTCAGGTAGAGCGCGACGTATCGCTGCAATCACAGCGATCGAAGTCGTCAGGCGGTTTGGGGCGTTTTTTTCCGTCGAAAAAATCAGCCGGGAAAAGTCAAAAATTTGCAGTATTGACTTGCTGACCACCCTCTTTTTCTGCTACTTTTTATGGTGTTTGGTCGATGAAGGGGAAAACAAAAACCTGGTTCCTCGGCCAGAATGATCTTTTAAAACCGGTTTGAATGCGAAACAGAGAAGGGGGGAAGTACCCATGCAATCTCCAATGCTGATGGAGTTGGAAGTCGATACGGATCTGGATCTGATCGAGGAGATGCGGCTGCGTACTTGGGCCCGACAAAATTTTGCCCCATCGGATGAGCGGGATACCACGTGGCACCCGATTATTCTCGATGAGATGCATCGCATCGACCAGGAACTGTAATCGACGAGTCTGCCACCAATTTCTCTGGTGCTTCTCTGCGGTTGCACGAATGAGTCGCTACCGACAGTCTTGCGCAACAAAACAACCTCGCGCAATAAAACGCCTTTCCCTTGGTGATTTTCTCACCAGATTCGGGAAAGGCTTTTTTTGTTTTATCGCGTTGTGATGTCACCGAAGCGGAGACGCCGTTTCTCCGATCGGAAGAATCCGCGTGTTATTTCCGAATGGTGCCGCCGATTTTCGGATCGTTGATCGCCGACCGCGTGCGCGGCGACGGTGAATCGGAAACCGATTTTGCGAATTCGCTGATCACATCTTCGGCTTCTTCTTCGGCTTCTTCATCAGCCTCTTCGCGGTCGGCAGCGGCGATTTCAGCCGCTTCCTGACGCCAGGCGTCGACGTTCCAGTGCGGATAGGTCAACACGACCGTCGAACCTAAATCTTTAAGAACAGCCCGAAGCTTCTCGGAGTTCAAATCTTTCGCGGGAATCACCGTCTGCAACACAAACCGGCGATTCGCGGAAACGTAGGCGAAGAATTTGCCGTTGCCAAGATGATCGTTATCGGAGAGCAACTGCAGCAAGGCCGAGCGGGGAACTTCCGACGCCGAGCGGGGGAGTTCATCGAGCCAGGCCATGACCCACAGCGATTCTTTGTTGTTGCTGAGGGCGACCGACATCGACAGATCCCATTCTTCGGATTTGTTTTGCGTCGCCTTAAACGTGAAATCGAAACGCTGATCTTCGAGCTTCGGCTGGACTCCCATGGCGCTCAATAAGCGGCCGATTTCCACCGTGCTGGTGGTTCCCTCTTTCGCCGATTTTCCATCCGCTGCCGACAGCACGTGACCGGCATACGCCATCGCCGCGAGCAGCAGCGAAAATGTTCCCACGACCAGCAACCCACGAAACGAAATCTGCATGATTAGACACTCCTTTGTCGAACGGTAAACCCGCAAGTCGTTTATCGCACCATCGGCTCCGCCGATGGTTTGTTTTATCTATGCTGATGCTTTGAATGCCAAAGAGCATCAGTCGGATAGCAGGTGATTAAGGCAAATCTGTGACCAGGTTTCGAACGACTCCAGGTCTTGGGCCAATTGTGCGGGTGAGGCAAACCCTGTCTCTAAGATCGACGTTTCGCGGGGTTGAACTTTGGGCGTATCCAGGTCGAAAATGTGGACAACTCCCAAATGGACCTTCCCGACCTCGGTCAGGTCATCGTTGATCAGTCCGATGCACGTCTCCTTGAAACCGGTCGAAATGTCGACTTCTTCGGCGATTTCGCGTTGCATACCTACACGATAGACCGAATCGGCCCCGTTTTGATCGAGGGTTGATATATGCCCCCCAATACCTATTGACCGCTTACTGTGCAATCTACCCTCATCCCCTGCCTTTCCGCGTCGATAGTAGAATATCTCACCCTGATGGCGGAAAATACAATAGGGAATCAGCTGCTTGAAACTCGGATCGTCTTCCATCTCGTTTCGAGGCCGATAACTGGTGACAGCCGGATCGAGCAGGATGTCGAGGTATTGCTCGGTCTTGGGGCTGAACCCCTGAAAATGACCGATCTCGTGAAACAAGAGTGTCGGCACCACCAGAACATGTTCGACAGGTTTTTTCTGTGTGTCCGAAGTGACGGCATCCTGTGTTGATTCGGCTTTGGCGTTCATCCGTAACGGGCCTTTCATGAAGATGGAGAATGTCCTAGAAGTTCGTCGATTTTGGCTCCGATGTCCGAGGATTTCATGAGCGTTTCACCGACGAGAATTCCGCGGGCGCCGGCATGTTGCAGCCGCAACACGTCGTCGCGGGTTTTGATGCCGCTTTCGCTGATCAGCAGTGTTTCGCTGGGAATGCGGCCGGCAAGACCGGTCGTATGATCGAGCGACGTCACCATCGTTTTCAAATTGCGATTATTGATGCCGAGCAGTTCGGGGGAAAGCCGCAAGACACGGTCGAGATTCTCGGGATCGTAAATTTCGATCAATGCATCCATACCAAGTTCGTAGGTGAGAAAAAATAATTCGCGCAGCCGACAGTCGTCGAGGCATTCGGCGATTAACAGAATCGCGTCTGCTCCGGCGGCTCGGGCTTCGTAGACCTGGTAGGTATCGAGCAGAAAATCTTTCCGCAGCACGGGGAGCGAAACGGCGTTCCGCACGGCGATCAGGTCGTCGAGCGATCCGCCGAAAAAATGCTCGTCGGTCAGCACGCTCATGCAATGGGCGCCATGTTGCTCGTAAATGGTAGCGACAGAAAGAGGGTCGGCCTCTGCCCGAATGATCCCCGCCGAGGGTGAGGCTTTCTTGAATTCGGCGATCAGCCCCATTCCCGAGGCATCTTGCAGGGAACCGGTAAAATCGCGAACCGGTGGCGCATCGGCCATACGCGACTTCAATTCGGCTTCAGATCGGCACTGTTTTGCCGCCGCGATTTCGTGTCGTTTGTGTGCGACGATATTTTCGAGGACGTCGGTCATGCTTTCATCCGTCGCGGCACGGCGTTATTTACCGCCGATAAGCGACTTTCCGAGGGCCTTGATTGTTATTGTTCGGGACGATCGAACTCGATATTCTGCCTACATGCCGTTTCATAACCCTCTGGAGGCCGGGTGTTTCAGGGCCATTCGAACGATGAGTCTGTCGCCAACCGGGTTATGAAACCAGTTCTACTCGATTCGTACGCATGCAAAATGATCTCGCGTATGATAGCGATTCGATAGCGCGGGGAAAATCGGCTCGGCCGGTTTTTACGTTTTATGGTCTGATTTTCGTCGCTGACGATATGCCTGGATGACAAGGACCGACAGGTCATGCAATGGAATTTACAGGATTTGTTCTTCAACGCCTTCGGCCTCCTGTTGCTCGTCGGCAGTGCCATGCAGTGGAGGACACTGATTCGCCGACGCGACCTTTTGATCACTCCGCAGGGGATCGACGACGACGCAGCTCCGAAATCGACTCCGTTAGACGATTCGGCATCACACTCCCCTGCCCCGCCGCACGCAATGGACGACGATTCGGCACAGACCGTTCGTCGGGTACCGGGGGAAGTCAATACTCCCTCTCTGTTCATCGCGGCTGCGTGGATCGGGCTGACCTTGCTGTTACGCATCCGCACCGACTTGGGAATGTCGCCGGACTTGCCTCCCACGTTGGACGCCGTCCAAACGAGCTGTCTGCTCAATTTCGCGTTGTGGGCCTTCATGGTGTGGTTATTGACCGACAAGGGACAACGTTCGCTCGCCGAATGGGGAGGCCGATTTCCTCCCGCCAACGACGACGTCGAACTCGGATCGAAAACCTTCCTGCTGATTCTCGCGCCGGTCTATGCCTTGCTGCTGGCGACGTTGCCGTTTCGCAACGAAGAAAATCAGCATGAATTTTTACAGTTGCTCCGCGACGATCCCACGAGCGCGACGCTGATCTGGCTGATCCTGGCCGCTGTGGTGCTGGCGCCGCTTTCGGAAGAACTGATGTTTCGGGTCATCCTGCAGGGGTGGTTGCGAGCCCGCTGGCCGAGGCATGTAGCCATCGTCTTCACGGCGCTCCTCTTCGCTGCTGTCCACGGCTGGCCCGATGCGATACCGTTGATCCCGTTGGCGTTGATTCTCGGATACGTCAACGATCGCTACCGCAACTACACCACCATCGTACTGGCCCACGCCCTCTTCAACGGTTTAAACCTGGCCCTGTCACTTACCGGTACGTAAGCTTCGTCCGTTGTCCCTAGCCTCCCCCCATCCCCCAGGGCGATCGCCTTTTTCACAATATCCCATCCACTCAGGGTGGCGGGGGCGCACC
>JAQCEJ010000157.1 GCA_027618475.1 Planctomycetota bacterium
AAATCAACGTCCAATCCACCCCTCACCCGGATGCTAGCGCATCCGACCTCTCCCACGGGGAGAGGTGTAAGACAGAACCCTCTCCCGATGGGAGAGGGGTAAGATAGAGACAAGCTCGCCACGATCTATCTGACTCGAACGAACCAACCATATGCCCCATCTCCCAACCACCTCTTGCATCCTCTTTCTCGCGCTGACAACCATCGTCGGCGCGCAAGATGATCTGCTAACTAAAAACAAAAAGCCAATCACCGCCGACGGTGACTTCAAGCAGCGTCCCGCATGGTCTCCCGACGGCAAACAACTTCTCTTTTCGCGTCACGACGAACAGGGGATTTTTCTTTATCACTGCTCGCCGGATGGCAATAACGATCAACGACTGATCGACGAAACGACGTTCCACTTCAACGCCGTGTTTTCACCCGACGGCAAGCGGATCGCCTACGAACACGATAAGCTCTCCCCCGGTCAGGGAGACATGGAACTCTATCTCGCCGACGCCGACGGGAAAAATCCGCAACCGTTGTTCGTTACCGAGGGAAGATTGTCGCACGAAGAATGGCCGAGTTGGTCTCCTGACGGCAAAACGATCGTCTGCACGTCGACGCGCGATGCCAACACCGAGTTGTATCTGTTGTCGTTTCCCTCGTCCGACGATGACACCGGTGCCGAGCCGAAACGCCTGACGAGCGACCCGGCGATCGACGATCATCCCTGTTTTTCGCCCGACGGCCAATCGATCGCCTTCGCCACCAATCGTTGGGGCGATCTGGAAATCGCCCTCTACGATCTCGCGACGGGAACCGTCACCCGCCTGACAACCAGCCCCGGTCTCGATGATTACCCCGCCTGGTCTCCCGACGGCAAACAGATCGCCTTCACATCAAATCGCGACGGCAATCTCGAAATCTACGTGATGAACGCCGACGGGAGCGGGGCGAAGAACATCACGCAGCACGCCGGTCCCGATAACTTTCCGACATGGTCCCCCGATGGCGCGCTGACATTCGTCTCGTTACAGAATGGCGGGTGGGACATCTATCGCATTGCGAAATAACGCCCCCTGATACGTTATCCGTCGGTGCGGATAAACGCCAGCAGATCGCGGATCTGCTGATCGGTCAGTTCATCGAGCAGCTTTTCGGGCATAATCGACGTCGGCGACTCTTGCAACTCGTCGATGTCGGCTCGATTGAGCACCGTCCGCATATTCTTCGCATCGAGCAGCGTAATCGTCTCGGGGGTTGAGTCGGCGAGCAGGCCCGTCAGCACGCGGCCATCGGTCGTCACCGCAACATGCGTGATGAACTCCGGTCGAATCACCGCGCTCGGGTCGACGATGTTGTCGACGAGTTTGGCGATATCTTTCCGCTCGGCACCGGTCAGATCGGGGCCGACGGCGTTCCCTTTGCCGTGCAGCTTGTGACAGTTCGCACACGTTTTCTCGAAAAGCAATCGGCCGGCGGCGGGATCACCCGCTTTACGGCCGAGCGCTTCGTGAATCGCCCGAATGCGACCCTGTTTTTTGAGCGGAGTCGCCGCCTGAATGCGCCCCCACAAATCGGTCGCCGCCGTTTGGACGTCGTCGTCGGCATGAGACAGAATGCGACGAACCTGATCGACCGTCACTTCCTTCACATCGATCTCTTTCGCGGCGACGGCGGTAAGAAGTTTGCGCGTCCACTCCAGACGGCTGCACAACACGTCGATCGCCTGACTGCGCGAATCGGCTGCGAGCATCGGCAACTTCATCAAGACGGTGTCGGCGATCGATTCGTCATCGAACGAGGGGAGTGCCGCAAACGCCGCCGATGTCACCGGTCCGCTCTCGTCGCCGCTCGCCAGTTCGAGCAGTACGGGAATCGCAGCGCCGGTACGGGTCTCGCCGAGCGTGCGAACGATCGTCACCCGATTGTCGGCCGACTTTGTCGCATCGCTTACGAACGCGATGGCGGCGTCGGCGGAGGCGTTCATCCGCAATCCCAACTGCAATGCCACGGGATCGGCCGACTTGCGGGCGAGAATCGGCGGCAACGTCGCCGCCAGCGGACCGGGAATACTCTCGAACCGCCGGCCCGAAAACGCGGCCTGCATGCCGGTGAGCACCTGATCGATCTCAGCATCGCCGGGAGCATGTTCGAGCAGCCGCGCACAGGCATCGTAGCCGGTTTTCGAATCGTCCGCCGCAAACCGCCGCGCGAGGCGTTCGGTGATGAACTGTTTCACCAGCGGCAATCGCCATTGCTCGGGCGACGAGAGCAATTCGAGCGTCAGCCAGGTATCAGAGATCGCCTTATCTTCGATCGCCCACCAGATGAGCAACGGCACATGCGGATCGTCGACGTCTTCACTGTGCAGCAACAACTCGCGTACGATTTTCAATCCGACATTCGCCGGCAATCGCTTCGCCGAACAGGCGAGCTGACTGCGAACGATAACGCTCTCTTCGTCGGCCGCGAGTTGAATCAGATGCAAAGCGATGTCGTCCGAGACTTTTTTCTCGTCTCCGAGAAACCGGACCATCCACGCGCGAACATACTCGTGCGGATGATAGAGAAGCGTCACCGCCAGATAATCATCGAATCCGCCGCTGACGTAGATCGACCACAAGCCCTGCAATGCCTGTACTTCATCGTTGCTGTCGAGCAACGGCAGCAACTCGGGGGTCGCACGTCCGTCGCGCCGCTCGGCGAGTATCCGCCGCGCTTCGCGACGATACCAATGGTTCGGATGCGAATACAGTTCGATCAATTCGACGTTTGTCAGCGACGATAGGTCGATCTCACCAAGTGCGATGCGAGGCGTTCCTTGCGGTGCGACGCGCCAGATCCGGCCGTCCGATTTGCTCGGCTGATACCACTCTGTCCGGTTCTTCGGCGACGAATGCGAGATGTTGTAGTCGTACCAGTCGGCGATGTAGAGAGCACCGTCGGGGCCGACGATCGAATCGACCGGGCGAAACCACAAATCGCTCGTCGTCACAAAATCGCCGACCGCCCGTGTGGCGAACGTCGATCCCCGTTTTTCGAGCGTGCTGTATCTCATGCAGCTATGCCGGGTGTTCGGAGCGAGGACGGCTCCGTTGAACTCCGGTGGAAACGCCCCGCCCCGATAGAGCACATAACCCCCCGTCAAACTGTCGCCGGTGTATCCGTGATGCAGCACCGGTTGAAAGTAACCGTACGCATGCGGATTATGCAGCGGTCCATGCTTGCCGAAGCCTTTGACGTAATACGCCCCCTGCACGTGATGCACCAGCGGCTCGACCGTGTTGCCGGCGGCGAAGGCGTTGCCGTACTCGTCGAAGTCGAGTCCCCAGCTGTTCCCTCCCCCCTCGGCGAAAAGTTCGAACTCTTTCGTGCGGGGATGATACCGCCAGATCCCTTGCTGAAAACCGATGCCCCGAATCTCGGCGGTGGCGGTGCTCCCCTGCACGCCGTAGAGCCAGCCATCCGGACCCCACGTCAGCGAATTGGCAAAGGCGTGAGCGTCTTCCATACCGAACCCTTGCAGCAGCACTTCAGGGTCGCCGTCGGGAACGTCGTCGCGATCTTTATCGGCGTAGAACAACAGGTAAGGCGGCTGGACGACGAACACGCCGTCGTAGCCAAGCGCCATCCCCGAGGCGAGATTGAGGTCGGTGAGAAAATGCGTGACGACTTCCATCCCTCCGTCGCCGTCGGCATCTTCGTAGATCGTGATGCGGTCGTTCCCTTTCGGACCGCGCGGCGGCGGTTCAGGAATGCGGTCGTACTTCGTCCGCAACCAGTTGTCGATCTCGACCGCTTTCAATCCTTCGGGAATCGGAAACTGCAAATACTGCAACACCCACAGCCGCTCCCGATCATCAAACGTCATCGACAACGGCTGAGCGACATCCGGCTCGGAGACGACAAGCGAAATCGCCATCTCACCAGCCACATCGAACAGCTTCACCGCTTCGGAGGGAGCCACCGACGGCGGAGCCTCTTCAGGAGCAACCGTCCCCTGAGCAAAAACCATTGAACTTGAAACGGCGAAGACCGCAACACACCGCAACACAAACATCATGTCTGATATCCTGAAAACAAAGCTTCGTGCGAAATCCTGGTGCGATAGGTTGTCATTATCAAATGGAAGGCATTCGGGAGCATGCCCAACGGGGCCACATTGCGATCATGATACCACCCCAGAACGGCATGCGGGAGCATGCCCGACAAAACGGCTCGCCAACCGGTGCCGCAGGTACAATGCCTCTGGTGTTGCGGGCCACTGGCATCAGTCGGCGTCTCTATGGTATTTTGATCGGGTGATGGCCTGCATTCGCTCCTCTCGGGAGTTTGAACATGGCTCACCGCAAACCGATCAAACACCTGCACGAACGCCGGGAATGATGCCGGCGGACGTAGAAAGCCAATAATGATGAATCACGATCGATCGAACCACGCCGTTATCTCTCTCTTGTGGGTCTGTGGTTTTCTGCTGATGCTCGTCTCTGTCACCTCGGCCGAGGTGCGACCCACGGGACGAGACGAGCCGTTGTTTCGGGAACGCCTCTTCGAATCGCCCGCACAGTGGCACGTGAAACGTCTCCCCACGGGGAGGGACTTTCATCTGGCGACGTATTACTCGAGCTTCAGTTCCACCGTCGAAGGTTCTGACGGCCCCATGCCATTCTCCGAAATTCCCTGGGCGAACCAGGCGATCGTCCGTGTCAGCTATGACGAGCTGAAGAAGCCCGAGATTTTTAACAATCTCTTGCACAACAAGACCAATCCCATCATGTTTTTCGGGTACGGGCATTACATGGAACCGTACAAATACCCCGGACGAACGCCGTCGGAAATCGACGACTACTTCAAACTGGTCGTTGCGGCTCAAGAAGCCTTTGGGCCGCGGTTTCTCTGTCTCGATTATTGCGAATGGAGCTGGGGAGGCGTCAGTCGCGACGAAGCCACATCCGAACTGACCGAATCGATCAAGCTGCTGAATCTCCCTCTGCCGAAAGATCGTGACACCGCCACCGAGTGGTGGAACGCAACCTACGATTTGGCGTTCAAGCGCTACCAGGATGCCGGCGTGCCGATCCTCTCTTGGAATGCCACCAGTCTGAACCATTACGAAACGCGAAAGGGGGCTTCGTATACCGGCAATGAGATCGCCTACGTGAACGCCGCCAACGACAGCGTCAAAATCGCCTTCTGTCGCGGCGCCGCCCGACAGTACGGAACCCCCTGGGGCATGTATGCTGCCGGATTCGGCGGGCACTTCGGTCACAACACGTTCACGTACACCCGCTCGCCCGATGAACGCCGTTTCCGCGACGGCCGGCTTTACGGCGCATACAGTGCCGTCCCATTACAAGAGCAACGACGCACGTTGTTCACGACCTACATGGCCGGCGCCAACTTTCAATTGAAAGAATCGGACAGCGCGCAAGGCATGGTCTCGACGTACGATCCACGAACCGTCGATGATACCGAGCCCCGCGTCCTTGCACTGCAGGACGAGAAAACCTATGCCGGACCCTACGCATCGTTGTGCAGCGATCTGTGGGACAACGTCGTTACAAAGCACGACCGCGGTACGCCCTACACTCCCCTCGCGCTGATGTTCGATAAACATCACGGGTTCGCCTTCAAATACAGCCGGACGCTCACGGTGGGGGCTCTGCCATACACGACGGCCGATAATCAGATGCGAGCCGTTATGAACACGGCTTTTCCGAACGAAGGGGACCAATACGCCGCCGGTCCGTTCGGCGAGATGTTTGATGTGATCACCACCGAAGCCTCGGCGTCGACGATCGACAGCTACCGCGCCGTCGTGTTGGCGGGGCCGGTCCGCATCGATGATCGGCTCGCCGACGTGCTGAAAGACTTTGTCGAAAACGGCGGACTGCTCTTTCTCGCGTGCGAGCAGATGACTCCGGCATTGTGGACGCTGGCGGGTATTAACGAGACCGGTGAGTTGGGCGAAGATTCGATGTTTCTGCGCGCCCATGATTTTTACGTCTACCAGCAGGGGGCCTACAAATACCACAAAGTCACACTCGACGGAGCCGAACCGCTGTTCCTGGCGAACAACTACGACGACCGCCAGTGGCCGATCGCGACCATCAACCGCGTTGGCACAGGGGGAGTGATCGTGGGCACGCCGGTCTGGATGAATGTCGCCGACGACCCGGCCACAATGCACGGCGTATTTTCCGAAGTATTAACGATGATTGCCGACGAAGTCACACCCGTCGCAGTGCGCGGGAACGAAGTCAAGGTGATGTACAATCGAAGCGACATCGGCTGGGTCGTGACGCTGATGAACAACCGCGGCACGACCATCGCGCATCCCGGCTTCAAACCCGCCATTCGCGACCACGATGTCGCCGGGGTGGTGCTCCGTCCGAAATTCGGATACGTCCGGGCCAAAGAATGGTTAACCGATCAAACGTGGGACGATTCATCAACTGGTGAAACCATCGGGCTGACGATTCCTCCCGGTGAGATTCGGATCGTTGAATTCACCACGAAATAAACGAGAGGGACAGCGTGGTAAATCGGAAACTTGTAGGGATGTTGGTTCTGTTGGTTTGTGCCGGTGAAATCGCCGCACGTGCCGACGACACGTTACTGTTTGCGGATCGGTTCGACGCAAAGTCGATCTCCGACGCCTGGGAGATCCATACAGGAAACTGGTCTATCGACGACGCCGCGCTCGTCAACCAGGATGGCGGGTTGATCACGCTGAAAATGCCTCCGGGGGGACGCTTCTCGCTCGAATTCGAGATCGCGTTCCCGTCGAACTGGATGTCGGTCATCCCCTTTCTCACCAAACCCGACGATTACGCCACGCTCTATATGACGAACGGGTATTGGGAATCGTTCGAAATGAAAGGTGAGCAACTCGTCGACTACATTCAGCACCGCGATCCTGGAATTGTGACCTCGAACGGTTTCCACACCATCAAGCTCGTCGCCGACTTCGGCGTGGTGTCGCTGTTTTTCGACGGAGAAGAGAAAGGAACATCGGTATTTCCGTTTCGTCCAGGTTCGCGAATCGGATTTAAGTCGCTTCCCAAAGCAGGGTTGCTGAAGATCAGAAATCTGCGCGTCACCGAACTGGAACCGGTCGAGGAACACATCGTCTTCAACGTTTCGCGCGACGAATTCTCCCGCGCATTGATCTACAAAGATCGGGGCACGAAGAGCCAACCAGCCACGGAAGATCGACTGAGCGTCGATGCGGTCTTAGACACAGGCGTCTTGAAATATCAGTTTAACGCCGACGACGAGTTCGAAAGCAACTTCGTCCGACTGCCGGTTCAGTCGCCGAACGCGACGCGCCTGTTCATGCAAGTGGACGGGGATGGTTCCGAGAATAATTTCTTCGTCATCGTGCATGATGCGTCCGGAGAACAGCATCTCGTGATGAAAACGCTGCTCGCGTGGGAAGGCCCTCAGGAGGTCGGCATCAATCTCGTGTCGTTTCTTGAAAGCCCGCCGAAAATGGAACGGCATCTGATTCACTGGGGTGGCGATGAGAACCAAAGAATCGATTTTCCACTCACCGCGATCGATGTGGGTATCGCCAAACAGGGGTCAAGAATCAAAAACGCCGGCGGGCTCGGACTGACAAAGATTCGTCTGACAAAGTAACCCTCCCCGGCGTTCCCTTCCCCTGAATGAATAGAAGTTGTCAAACATCATACCGGCGGCGTCACAACCCTTTCCCTGTATATATAGACCGGGAGAGGGAAGAGTGAGGGTGACTTTATAATCGTTGAGCGAAAGCAAGGGTGGCCCTGATGAAATCAGGGTGGCCCCAAGTGTCGCAGGCACACGAGGTCTTCGGCTGTTATTGACTTTTTGAAGAAACGAAGACTGATGAAGCGACTCGTGGTGACTTTCGATTGTCGTTCCATGGTCTCTTGCCATTTCACGACTCGGATGGCGAGCAAGCAGGCGAACCGCGAAGACCCTCTTATCGCTGCGCGACCCGGACACAAAGCTGCTCGTCATTACCCACAAATAAGTTCGTCAAGTGATAAATTGATTGTATCGAAAGGAGTGCTGTGATTGCAGTTGGGTAAAAGCGGGGTGTTCACGAACCGAGGAGATCATGAGTGATGGCGTATAATGTTTTCGTTTGGTTGCACGACGTCGCCCGGTTTTGCTTCGGAGGTTCAGCAGTGGACGTTCCCGAAGAAGCATGGATATTGAGGCACGAAGGTTGCAACCATGCTGCAGGAGAACGCCGACTGGATCGCTGAACAATTCCAGGCTTGCCGATTGGGAGATGTACGGCGGACGAATCGCTTGTTGAAGGTGGCCGGTCACATGCTCGAATCGCCGGAGCAATCGTTGCCTCAGCAGAACGCTGCATGGTCCGACGTCAAAGCCGCCTATCGCTTGTTTGCCGCGAAGGGGGTCTCCTTCGCGGAGGTGGCGAGCCCGCATTGGGAGTTGACGCGGCAAACGGCTCCCGGCCGTTATCTGCTGATCAGCGACACGACCGACGACGATCAGGGGACGCACAAAGCGACGCAGGGGCTCAGCCAGTTGGGCAACGGCCAGGGTCGGGGACTGCAACTTCACAGTTGCCTGATGGTCGAGAGCGACACGGGCATCGTGCGGGGGACGGCGGGAGCGCTCGTGCATTATCGACCGATCGTAAGCAAAAGAGAAACACGCACGCAACGGCTGAAACGCATACGCGAAAGCGAACTGTGGGGGCGGCTCGTCGACGCGGTCGGCTCTCCTCCCGAAGGCGCACAATGGATTCACGTCTTCGACCGCGGCGGCGACAATTTCGAAGCGTTCTGTCATCTCAAACTCTCGCGTTGCGACTGGGTGGTGCGGGCCGCGAAACTCAACCGCAACGTGATCGATTCCTCGGGAAACAAAGTCTTTTTGAAAGAGGCGCTCGAAGCGGCGACGGTGCTGGGACACTACGAGTTGGCCTTGCGCAGTCGCCCCGGACAACGCGCGCGAAGGGCGCAGCTCGAAGTCGCCTCTCTGGCTGTGCAGTTTCCTCGACCGCACATCAAGAGCGCGTACGTCAAACAGTGCGGCATCACGTCGATCGAGATGAACGTGGTGATTGTGCGCGAGATCGATGCGCCGAAAGGGGTCAAACCGATCTGCTGGGTGTTGTTGACGAACTTGCCGGTCGAGACGTTCGAAGAGGCGTGGCAAGTGATCGAAGATTACGAACGCCGCTGGCTGATCGAAGAGTATCACAAGGTGCTCAAGAGCGGCTGCAACATGGAAGGGCACGCCTTACGCACGACACAGCGATTGGAACCGCTGTTGGCCTTGACCAGCGTGATCGGCGTACGGCTGCTGCAATTGAAAACGATCGCCCGCACCGAGCCGGAGACGAAGGCCAAACATCGCATTCCTTTCGATTGGCTGCAGGTGCTCAAGGCGCTCAAGCCCCGCATCGACCTGGCGAGTTTGACGGTGTACCAGTTCTTCCGCGAACTGGCCAAGCTCGGCGGCTTCCTCGCCCGCAAACACGACGGCGAACCCGGCTGGCAAACCATCTGGCGCGGCCATCAAAAGATACATGCTGTTCTATTCGGAATGGAGTTAGAACGAAAACGGAATAAAAATTGTGGGTAATGACAAGCACAAAGCTGTCCGGGCCACCCCGCGCCGGGTGCCCCGATTGAGGTGATTGTTCCGTGTGTATCCTCACGGCGTTCCTTCGGACATTCAGTCATTCAGTCATTCGGATTTGATTCGTCATTCGGATTTCGGCATTCGACATTCCGGCGGTGCACCCTCATCCGTCCTGCGGACACCT
>JAQCEJ010000158.1 GCA_027618475.1 Planctomycetota bacterium
CGGGTTTCGGCTGAGAGTTGCGGCCAATGGTCGATCAGCAGTTGCAAGACCGGGTCGAATGTGGAGTCCCACGAGGGGCCGTGCGCGTCGTCTCGTGCAACGCGCGCGTCGGATTGCGCGTCGTCTCCCTCAGAAAATGCGGTTTCCAAGCTGGAAAACGGGGGTGTTTCGACTCCGGTTGGGGGTATTTCTGGTTTCGCTGCCTGTTGAAAATGATCGATGATCAAACTTGGTAGTGTGTTACGGGTGGCTTGTCCACCCGTTTTTTTATGATGCCCGACAACTACACTTCGGCGATGTCATGAACATCTCCTCGCGCACGCCTGAAGGATTACCGCAACGTTGCCCGATCTGCCGCAACGATGTTTGCATTAGCCCCTCGCAACCGACCGGTGATGCCGTCTGTCCGCATTGTGGTGCGCTACTCTGGTTTGTTGTCGGCGAACAGGGGACTTACTTCTACGAAAAGTCACGAATCGACATCACCGGCAAACGCGAAGTGGCGATTGGCGATCACGTTCGGATCAATGGCGGCCCGTTTGAATCCTTTGAAGGAATCGTCAAAGACATCAATCCCGTTGAAAGGAAGGCTACGATAGGAGTTACTCTCTTCGGTCGCGAATCGATTGTTGAGATCAACCTGCCACTTGTCTTCTCTGTTCATGGGGCAAAGAATTAAAAATCACGGCTGAGATGGACGACAGGTCTTGACGTCTTCAGTACAATACAGACGGTCCCGTTACGTTGATTTCCTTCTGAGAAAGACCGTTATGAACAACGCTGTTCGATGCCTGCTTGCCGTCTGTCTGTTCGCCGGTGTGGTTGTCGAGAATCTTCCTGCGGCAGAGCCGGAACCGAATCCCGTTCAATTCGAATCGACCGATTGGCCCTGGTGGCGCGGGCCGGCTCGTAACGGTATCGCGGCATCCGATCAGACGCCTCCCTTGCACTGGAGCGCCGACGAAAATGTGGTGTGGAAGTCTCCGGTTCCCGGAAGGGGGCACGGTTCGCCAACGGTTGTGGGAAATCATGTGTATCTCGCGACGGCGGATGAACAGGCCGACCGGCAGCTTGTTCTCTGTTTCGATCGCCGGACCGGTAAAGAATTGTGGCAGACCGTCGTGCACGACGGCGGAATTGAACGCAAGGGAAACAAAAAATCGTCTCAAGCCTCCAGCACGATTGCCTGCGACGGCGAACGACTTTTCATCAATTTCGTGAACCGGGGAGCAGCCTACACGACCGCCCTCAACCTCGAAGGTAAGATCCTCTGGCAGACGAAGATCACCGATTATCTCGTGCATCAGGGGTACGGTTCGTCGCCGGCGATTTACGATGCGCTCGTAATCGTGACCGCCGACAACAAAGGAGAGGGAGGGGGCGCGATTGCCGCTATGAATCGTGCCTCGGGAGAGATCGTCTGGCGGCACGGACGTCCGGCGACACCGAACTACCCTTCGCCTGTCATTCTCAACGTCGCCGGTCGTGATCAGGTGTTGCTGACAGGGTGTGATCTGGTCGCGAGTTTTGCACCGTTGACCGGCGAAAAATTATGGGAGGTCGCCGGAGCAACAACCGAATGCGTTACCTCGACGGTTACCGACGGAACGATCATTCTGACGAGCGGCGGTTATCCGAAGAATCACATGTCGGCAGTTCGTGCCGATGGCTCGGGCGAAGTCGTCTGGGAGAACAACGTGCGCATTTATGTTCCTTCGATGCTGATCCACGAGGGAACGCTTTATGGTGTGACTGACGCCGGGGTCGCCATGTGCTGGGAAGCCGCTACGGGCAAAGAATTGTGGAAAGGCCGCCTTGGAGGGACATTCAGCGCGTCACCTGTGATGGTGGGTGAATATCTCTTCGCCACCGACGAAGCGGGGGAGACATCAGTGTTTAAAGCCGACCCTGCGAATTTCGAACTGGTCGCGAAAAACCAGCTTGGGACCGAGGTCTTCGCCACGCCGACGTTTTGCGGCAACCGCATTTATATGCGTGTGGCCGAACAACAGGGCGACCGACGCCAGGAAATGTTGTACTGCATCGGCGATTAATGATGACGAACACGGAGATTATCCGGGCGTGTTCCGCCCGTGCGACAATGTTCGACGATTTCCACGATACATCAAAGACACACACCCCTGAAGTCTGATTTCAGGGGTGTGTGCTTTCGTATTGAATTAAGAGATGCCTCTCGAATTCAAATTACGGCTTCGCAGCTTCCGGTGCCGCGGGATCACAAGCTAGGTCGCACTGGTTGCCATCGCAATCATCTGTACTGTCGGTGAATACCGAACCGCTGGTGAAGGAGGACGGTCCCTTTGCTTTAACGGCAGAGAAGCCGGTATATCCATAACTCTGATTTACCGAACCAATCGCTTCACCGACGTCGCCCAGTTCCTGAACAACAGCGTGTTGAATTTCGCTCAAGCCGACGATCATGCCGATGACCAGGATGGTGGCCACCAGGACGAGTTCGGCAGAGACGATGAAGCCTGCTTCATCATTCCACAATTTGCATAACATTTTACGTTCCTTTAGTGAGAAGTGAGAGAGAATCTGAGAGACACAAACAATGTGTCAATGACACCCTCGTGGTGAAACCACGAGGGTGTTTGATCGCATTCAATTTCGAGATGCCTCTCGAATTCAAATGACTTTGTCGTCTTCCGGTGCGGCTTCATCACAAGCCAGATCGCACTGGTTGCCGTCGCAATCATCCGTCACGTCGGCGAATGCCGAACCGGCGGTGAAGGACTTCGTGTCGGGATTCAATCCGCTCTTATCGGCGGAAAATCCGGTGTAACCATAGCTCTGATTGATCGAGCCGATCGCTTCGCCGACGTCGCCGAGTTCCTGAACCACAGCGTGCTGAATTTCGCTCAATCCGACGATCATGCCGATGACCAGGATGGTGGCCACGAGGACGAGTTCGGCGGAAACAATGAAACCAGCTTCGTCATTCCACATTTTGCACAACATTTTAACGTTCCTTTTTCATAGTGAGAGAGAATCTGAGAGTGTTACTTGCAGGCAATTTTGGGAAGAGACATGTTAACTCTCCTCAAACGTCCACGAGCGGCGAAGGCTACAACAGCGCCGTCGGGTTGGAAGTCAGGCGGCCGCAAAACTTCCGGAAATCTGCAGATCGATACAGCGGGGTTCCCGAGAGGCGCAGGCCTCTCGGAGAACGACAGTCGTGTCATTACGCCGGTGACCGGAGGGTCGTAACGGCGTTGATGACAATACCCGCTATCGCATTCGTAGTGCCGTGATGCCAAATGGCGACGGTCGGTGGTGAAAAAGCAACACACCAAAGCGAGGGCTGGCGCGCATTTTTTGCGCAACATCTTGCCATAACGAGAACTATCATCGGCGTTATAACCGGACCGCGGCGACAAATCGTGTTGCCAAAAACAACAGGTCAATTCGTCACTCTGCGGAATTGTTAATCGATCTTGGCGCTGCCGCGCTAAACTGAAACAGGGATTGTACCGAATAGTTGACTTTTTCACTTGGCGCGGCCAACAAGAACACCCCTGGAACCTTCGCTCCAGAGGTATTCGTTGAGCGTACTGATTATTAAGTCAGTATTTTTAACCGTTCGTTACGGTTTCGGGGCTTCTGGTGTGGCAGGATTGTACGACAGATCGCACTGGTTGCCGTCGCAATCATCCGTCAAATCGTTGAAGACCGAACCGGCGGTGAAAGACTTCACACCACCGGCCAAACCGCTCTTGTTGGCGGAAAATCCGGTATAACCGTAACTCTGATTGAGCGAACCGATCGCTTCGCCGACGTCGCCGAGTTCCTGGACCACGGCGTGTTGAACTTCGCTCAATCCGACGATCATGCCGATGACCAGAATGGTGGCCACGAGGACGAGTTCGGCCGAGACGACAAAACCAGCTTCATCATTCCACAATTTGTGTAACATCTTAACGTTCCTTTTGAGTGAGAGAAAATCTGAGAGTGTGAATTGCAGAAGATCACGGGGAAGAGGCATGTTTACTCTTCCGAGACAGGGACAGACGGCGGTGTCTGCAACACCGTCACCGGGCTGGAAGTCTTGCGGCCAACAAAACTCCCTGAAGTCGAGGCAGACGGTTTCAAGCGTTTCCAGGAAGGCATGCGCGCGGTCGGAAGCGGCTTGAAGGTATGTACCCGGTCTGGTGCTCCCGCGAAGTCACTTTGCCCCAGCAAAGGTGTCACAGGCAGCGTAACAGGCCGTGTCGTCATCAACGGTACAATAAGCATCTCTCGCGCCATAGGAAAAATAATCAGCAACGGCATTACCGCATCAATCCAACGCATCGACATAACCCGAAGCCATTGGGGTGTTTCAGTTCGGAATGCACCGGTAAGAACGGTTCTCCACATTCTTCGGATGCTGCCGTCGCTGCAAAGATTCTTGAACACCCGGCGCTAAGGTTGTCAGGCGATTTGTACAGAACCGCAGAGCGTCGCCAGTTCGTTATCTCTTGGTTTCCCTCAGTCCGATCCGGTATGATTCGCACACCCGATATAGCGTCGTTGTCGCCTCGCAGACGGGACGCGAAGCGGTTCTGGTGCGAACGTCAACCGGTGAAAACGTTGCCTCTCCCAAGAGGCCGGTCGATCAGAGAGGATGATCTGATGAAGAGGATAGGAATTCTGACGGCTGGAGGCGATACGCCAGCCTTGAACGCCACGATTTACGGAGCCGTACAGCGAGCTTGCGAACATGGCGTGGAAGTCATCGGGATCATGAAAGGGTTTTCGGGGTTGCTCGACCCGCGGATTCCCCACGTTCGGCTGAATCCACTGGGGACGGTCATTCCCGAACTCGATCCCTGCCTGGGAGGAACGTTAATCGGTGCGTCGCGAACGTATATCGACGAAGGACAAACCGAGGAACTGAAGAAGATCGCCCGCTCGCTCGAACGGATCGGTATCGAAGGACTCATCTGCATCGGCGGTGACGGCACGATCAACGGGATGCAGCCGTTGTCCGATTATTTTCCATGCGTATTGGCCCCCAAAACCATCGACAACGATCTGGGACTCAACTACATCGACGAGCCGAATGAATGGGTTCTAGAACCGGACGCCGAAGCCGACAAGCCGGTCTACAATAAACTCCCCGGACGGAACGAAATCACCCTCGAAGAAATCATCAATTACGTCACTCCCGGATACGCGACAGCCGTTTTCGTTTGTGCACAAGGCGTACAGCGCATCCGCACGACGGCGGAAAGTCATCGCCGCATCGGAATCATCGAAGTCATGGGCCGACAGTCGGGTTATCTCGCCCTCGGTTCGGCGTACGGACAACCTGACATCATTCTGTTACCCGAAACCTGCATCGATGCTCCTCGACTCGTCGAACGCGTTGCGGCGCTGTACACGTTGCAGAAGCATGTGGTGATCGTTGTCGGTGAAGGCATTCGCGACGAAACCGGCTGCCCGCTCGGCGATACGCGGAATAGCGTCGACCCTGCCGGCAACATTCTTTACAGCGGTGCCGCCGAAGCTCTCAAATATCTGTTGACGAAGCAGCTTGGCGACGACTTCTTCCGCAAGAACAATCGACACCGCAATGCCCACGAGGCGATTTTTACTCGAAAAGTCGGACACACGCAGCGCGGAGGAAGGCCGATTCTCTTCGATCGCTCGTGTGCTTCACAACTGGGGGGCAAGGCACTCGATCTCTTGGTCGAATCGCAGAATAACACAGTCGCCACGCTGCAATGGACCCAGGACAACGGCCTCACCGTCGATTCGATCGCCGCCAACAAATTACGCGATCGCTGGCGCGAAATTCATCCGCGAGAAGTACATCCTTCGTTTTACGACGCACAACGGTTTCAGCCGTCGCGACTGGGAATCGATTATCTGCGGCCGATCTTTACGCACGCCATTGGTACCGACGACATGGAATTCATCCGCACTGATCTGTTCCGTCCGGGCAATCTCTATACCCGGTACCAGAGCATTAACGTCGATATTCAGAAGCGAATTCAAATGCTGACGCCGCAATAGAATCGACGATTCGCAACGGTGATAGGTAATGATGTCCCTGCAAATGACTCCCTCAGAAGAGGTTCTTTCGATGAAGGCAAGGTGGCAACGAGTGATGATTTCAATTCGATTTCAGTTCTGTTTTCTCGTGACGGTTGCACAGTTTCTGTTGGGGCACAGCACGAGCCAGGGGCAGCTTGCCGATCCCTGGGAGACCGAATATGCACAAGATCAGGCGACGGGCGATTCTGTCATCGGCTTGTGGCAATTCAATACCGGTCAGGAACTGGATGATTCGTCATCGGGGAATCATGCATTACATCTTCGTGGTGCGAAGTTTTCTCCCGACGGAAAGTTCGGCGGATGCCTCGAATGTTTTCCGGGCTGGCCGGTGCGTGACGAGGTTCACTCAGCGACTGCGCTCGATCATCCGGCGTTATCACCCGCCGGTCCCTTTACGCTCGAAATGTGGGTGAACACCAAACCGGAAATCGCCGACGTCAAAGGAAACTGCTTTCTGCTCGATAAGAAATATGCCGGCCATACTGATTTTCAATTGATTCTCGATGCGCCGCAACCGAGTGGCGGCCGTACGCTGAGAGCGAATCTGGGATTCGGACAAGACTCGGAGTCGTGGTACTCCGACGAACCGTTGCAGTTGACGCCGGGTGTCTGGACACATCTCGCCTTTACGTACGATGGTGCCGGGACGGGGCGATTCTATGTCAATGGAATTCCTGCAGGACATCAAACCATAGCGGGCCGCGGTTCGATCTCACCGGGTCCGCTCGGTCTATCGATCGGCGATCGCCTGGGGAGTAATTACGGTGGGTTTTCCGGCTATATCGATCAAGTCCGTATCAGCAGCGGGATTCGCGAGTTTCGATATCTATCGGTGAGCGAAGAAAACCCGCGTCATGTCTTTGTTCGCGGCGAAGCCTCTCCTGAACTCGTCTTTCATTTGACCAATCACCATCGCCAACCGTTGCGAAACCTCTCGGCACAGGTTTCCGCCGGTGGGTGGGGTGAGCAAATCACATCGGTCAAGAAAATCGAATCGGGGAAAAACTATGAGATTCGATATTCGCTTAATACTTTGCTGAGAGCCGATCGTTATCCGATTCAAGTGCAGGTGACGGCTGAACTCGATCGGACCGAAGGAAAGGCCGAGACAAACGCGGTGTCGACGTTACAATCGACCGAGTCGTTCGACGTGACAATCGTGCCGAGGCCGAATTCGCAGCGCATGCCTGTCGTGATGTGGGGTATCGGTGGCATCGACGGCGTGGTGAAGGAAATTCCCCGTTTGAAAGAGATCGGTTTCACACATTGCCTCGGGCTGTCGTGCGATTACAACGGCGTCTGGGAGGCGGGTGAACCGGTTGTGCCGACGACTCCGGCACAACTCAAAGCGGCCGACCGCATGCTTGATGCCGCCCTCGAGAACGATCTTGGAATCATCATCAGCCTCTCGCCGGGCCATTGGCTCGATAACAAACCGGAGATGTTACGCGTCGATCGCGACGGCAAAGCCTACGCGCGGAAGAATGTTGCGAATGCGTTTCCCGAATTAACGAAGTTTTTCTACAACGTCGGAGTTTCAGCAGCCCGGCAGTGGGCCGCTCACCCGGCGTTTCAGGCGGCATTGATTGATACTGAAGTTCGCGATGGAACCTCTCCTTCGTTTCATCCGGCGGAAAAACAGGCATTTCGAGATTTCGCCGGTTACGACATTCCCGATCTGGTGCAGCAACCGTGGGGCGTGCATTACTCACAGATCAAGGATTTTCCTGCCGATCGCATCGTCCCCGACGATCAACCCGAATTGAATTTCTATCGCTGGTTCTGGAAGTCGGGCGATGGATGGAACGACTGGCATACGGCGATGCACGAAGGATTTCATGCTGCCGATCACTTGCGAAAAGCCGGTCCCCCTCTCTGGACCTTCTTCGACCCGGCCGTGCGCGTCCCCAGTTTGTACGGCAGCGGAGGCAACGTCGATTACATTTCGCATTGGACGTATACCTATCCCGATCCGCAGCGCATCGGCTTGTGTACCGATGAATTGCTGGCGATGGCCCGAGGTTCCGGTCGCACGACGACACCGCAGCAGGTCATGAAGATGACGCAGATCATCTGGTATCGCTCGCAGACGGCTCCCGTCACACCGGCAGCCGATAATCAAACTCGTTCGCCGTGGGAAGATTATGACCCCGATGCGGCGTACATCACCATTTCTCCGATGCATCTCCGCGAGGCGCTCTGGACGAAACTGTCTCGCCCCATTCAGGGAATCATGTATCACGGCTGGCAGTCGCTCGTCCCTGGAGAAAAATCGGTGTATCGGTACACCCATCCCGAAACGCAGCACGAACTGTCACGGCTGGTGAAGTCGGTCGTCGAACCACTCGGCCCAACGCTTAAGCAGATTCCAGAAGCGAAAAATGATGTCGCGTTTCTCGAAAGTTTTTCATCGCAAATGCTTGCACGCCGCGGCACCTATGGATGGGGAACCAGTTGGACTGCCGATTTCTGGCTGGTTTTGCAACATGCTCATTTGCAGGCCGACATCGTGTACGACGAGACCATCGTCGAGAAGGGGCTTTCGTCTTATAAGGTGCTCGTCATTTCCGACGGCGACGTGCTGACACGTTCGGTCGCCGATCGCATTCGCGAATTTCAAAAGCAGGGGGGGATCGTTGTTGCCGACGATCGACTTGCACCTGGCATTAAGGCCGATATTACCCTCAAGGCTTATACGCGCGTTAAGAAGGGAGACGTCGATCTTGCGGCATTAAAGAGTCTTGCGAAAGAACTGCGGTTACAACTTGATAAAAAGTATCTGCACCCCGCCGATGCCGACAACGCCGATGTTATTGTGCAGCGTCGTCGATCAGGCGAAAGTGATTATCTATTCGCTATTAACGACAAGCGAGAATTCGGCAGTTATGTTGGCCAGCATGGCCTGGTGATGGAACAGGGGCTCCCCAGCCGTACTGACGTCACGTTACAACGACCGGGTGTCTCGTTCGTCTACGATCTGCGTCGTGGTCGATCGATCGAGGTAAAAAATGCTAAAGGGAGCATCAGTTGGAACGTGAATCTTGCACCGTGTGACGGAGGATTATTCCTCATTACGCCGCGACCAATTTCAGACGTGCAAATTCGGGCGGCAGAATCCGTCAACATAGGTGAATCGCTGTCGGTGTCGATGGCCATCAATGACAACCAGCAGAAACCGATCTCGGCAGTGATTCCGTTGCGAATCGACGTGACCGATCCCGATGGAAGACTCGCCGAACCGAGCGGTTATTACGCTGCGACGGATGGCGAATATCAATTCACCATGGATATGGCACCGAACGACGTGCCGGGCGTCTGGACGATTCGCGTTGAAGAAGGGGCCTCAGGGCTCGTGCAGCAACACTTCGTGCGCGTCACCCAATCAGAGAACGCCGTATCCGGGAAGTGAATTTCCCGTATCACATCGATCGACCAAGAATCACGC
>JAQCEJ010000159.1 GCA_027618475.1 Planctomycetota bacterium
GACCTTCACGGAACTAGCGCCACCAGATTCGACCGCCCCGCGCCGCCATTTTGAACCGCCGTCAACAGTTTTGCATATTCGTAAACATCGATGCATTTTGAACGATCACGCCGACATAAAATGGTCTGAAAAACGTTGCGCGCAACCCAAAACGTGTTTGCGCCTTTCAATATTTCCTTCTCCCCCTGGGAGAACCGGGTAGCTCCGGTTGCTCGCAACCGGAGCCGTGAAACGGTAAGAGGCCATTCTACGACAAACAAAAGACGCCTCGTATCGCTGCGCGACACCGGTTGGCAAGCAACCGGTGGTACCCCGCTGAAAATTCCTTCTCCCCCTGGGAGAAGGTGGCCGCAGGCCGGATGAGGGTGCCTTTCACCCGGAATGACGAATGTCGAAATCCGAATGACGAATCAAATCCGAATGACCGAATGTCCGAAGGAAATGCCGTGAGGTTGCACTCGGAACAATCACCTCAACCGGGGCACCCGGCGCGGGGTGGCCCGGACAGCTTTGTGTCCGGGTCGCGCAGCGATAAGAGGGCCTTCGCTTCATTCGATCCAACCGACCGGCACACCTACATCATCGCCCCGTTCGTAGAATCGTGCCGAACTCGATGGCCAATCGATATCCTTTTCGACCAAATTCCGCGCCACCGGATTCTGATGCATATACTGCAATTTTTCCTGAATCTTTCGCTCAGAATACACATTGAAATCATAGTACCCCGACTGCCAGACCGGTTCAGCAAGATCAATATTCTCGGCGTACGAAATCAGATGATTTCGCAATAGTTCCTTGATGCGCAGCGAACTCTTCTGCTTCCATGATTTGATGAAACTCGACAACTGATTCGGCTTTGGAAACCAGACGATGGCATGCACATGATCCGGCATGATAACGAAACCGATGCAACGACCGTTTTGGATCTGCATTTGGTTTCCCAGCGCATCGAGGACGATTCTCTTCGCGTCGTCATGGTCGAGAAATCGTCGCCGCTTATAGCATGAAAACGTGACGAAGTGAGCGTGGCCTTCCTCGTCGTAGATTTTTCGCTTGTGCATGATGAAAAGACAGCCGAAGACCTCTTGTGCCTGCGGCACCCGGACACAAAGCTGTCCGGGCTACCCGGGCTGGTTGACGTTATGATTCAATCAACCCGCATTCATTCGTGCGACGGCTCTGCGAGCTGTGAAAATTGGCGTGAGCGAATTGTACGCGAACTAAAACGGGTTGACGAGATTTAGACACCGGGTCGCGCAGTCCCGCAGGGCATACACCGGCATGCCTTCCTTTTGACAACGACAACCCATCACGCCAGGATTTCGCGAACGGGTCATTGAAGACGAACGGACGGGAGCCTCCTCCACTCGACTTTTGGTTTGTGTCTGATGACAATATGGGGCAAGACCACTTGTGCTTGCGGCATCCATCGGGATCGCGACGTGTTGGGCCGTTTTGTGAGAGATGGAATTATGGCTGAGAATGCGCGTGTTGTTCGCCGGTTGCAGCGTCAGGTGGCTGCCCGGAACAAGGAGCTGACGACTGAAATTGTCATCGATCTGGCGATGGGAGTGTTCGTCACCTCCTTGACCGCCGGGGGGGTGTTTGCCTTCAGCTGGTTTCTGGCCGTCTGGCTCGGTGGAGTGCGCGTCCCCGCCGTGCCGATTGCCGCCGGAGTGACGGCGATCGTGCTGCTCGTCGGTGTGGTCTCCGCCTGGCGAGAGGTGAATCCGTTGGCAGGGCTCAAGCCGATGTCGGCCGCCGATCATCTGGCGGTGCAAGTCAGCCGGGGGCTGGGGGGAGTAACGTCCGTGAACCGTCATTCTGTCGCGGGAATCGCCACGCTGTTGCTGGCGGGACCGGAGAACCTCGTCAGCGCCTTCCGCAGTTGGCTGCATCGCCTGCCATCCGAAGCGGCAGTGCTCGATGAGGCGGCGGAGATTCTGCTCTCGTGCACGCCGGAAATCGATCTCCGAACCATCGAGGTTTCACCACAAGCCCTCCAGATCGTACGGCGACTGAATTTGATCGTCGCACGTGACCGGACGACAAAAATCTCACTGACCGAAAAAGGCCGTGACATCGTTCGATCGAAGAATTCCGCTGCCGATGTATGATCGAATGAATTTGCGCGGGAGGTATTGTTTCAATGGAATGATAGAGAGCTGCGTCATGTCGCTCTGCATTCAGCAGTGCTCTTGCCGATATCGAAGACGAAGCACTGCTGACTCAAAGCTGTCAGCAGTGACACCCGGCGCTCAATCGGAGTCGGATCAGAACCGTCGTGTGTGTGCCGCTCACCAGCAATCTTCAATGGGCATCGGCACCGGGAAATGTGCTGCTCAAGGCGAGGCAAACAGGATTGGAGAAGGATTCCGTGGCCAACGTTTCGTTGATTGTCACGGTCGACAAGGGGCAACTCATCGATCGCACAGGGAAGCTCTCTCGGAAGCAATTGGAAGCGATTTTTTCCGGGATCGATGTCGTCATGGGTCGGTGATTCCAGGGGACTCCAAGCCTTAGCCCCGGCTAACCGGTTGAAGACCTCTTGTGCCTGCGGCACCCGGACACAGAGCTGTCCGGACTACCCGGGCTGTGATGTACTGTGAGCATCGAAACATCTGCGTTCATCTGCGTGAATCTGCGGACCCTCACCTTGTACTTTGAAATTCATCCCAGGTTTTCGATTGATTCCGGGGGACGCCAAGACTTAGCCCCGGCTAACCGGTTGAAGACCTCTTGTGCCTGCGGCACCCGGACACAAAGCTGTCCGGGCTACCTCGCGATAAGGATTTCCTTTGGATCCGGGGGCTGTGCGGCTCGGATTTCTCTCCCGTTTGGCGTACAATGCGGACGGCCTGTTTTTTGAGACAAAGTCGCAATAGGTGCGCCTGGTGCCATTGCGGAATGGCTCTGCAATCAGCAGTGTTCTTGTTGATTTCAGAAAAGAATCACTGCTGACCCAAAGCTGTCAGCAGTGGCACTCTCGCGATCTGCCGGACGATTCCCTCCCTGTATCAATTTTGGATTTCCACGCCTTGAATACGATCTCGACCCCCGCTGCCCGAAAAACGCTGACAGTCGCACTCATCGGCAATCCGAATGTCGGCAAGAGTACCCTCTTTAACGCGCTCGCCGGTATGCAGGCCCGCGTGGGGAATTATCCCGGTGTGACGGTCGAGAAAAAAATCGGCCGCGTGAAGTGGAGTTCGTCCGACGTCCGGCTGGTCGACCTTCCGGGGACGTACAGTCTCTCGCCCCGTTCGCTCGATGAACTCGTAACCGTAGAAGTGTTGCTGGGGCAGGTGGCCGATATCGGATTGCCCGATGTGGTCGTCTGCATCGCCGATGCGACCAACCTCGAACGGAATCTGTATCTGGTGAGTCAGGTGCTCGATTTGAAGCTCCCGTGTGTGCTGGTGCTCAACATGTGGGATCAGGCGCAC
This sequence comes from Planctomycetota bacterium, assembly GCA_027618475.1. Classification (GTDB taxonomy): domain Bacteria; phylum Planctomycetota; class Planctomycetia; order Planctomycetales; family Planctomycetaceae; genus JAQCEJ01. Next base: position 3,447 of record JAQCEJ010000159.1, read on the forward strand.
AAACGGGGAATTCAAATCGACATCGCCGAACTCGAACGGCGGATCGGTGTTCCCATTGTTCCGACGGCGGCCCATCATCGCGAGGGGACGAACAAACTTGAAGAGGCGGTGCAGCGTGCGTTGTCGAAACCGGTTCCTGCTCCCCCCCGTCCGTTCGCCGAACCGTTTTATCGCGAGTGCGAATTGCTGTCGCAACAACTGAAAGAATGGGGACAGGCCGACGTGCCGTTCTTTCTCGTCGAACGGTTGTTGCTCGACGTCGGGGGGACGATCGAAAATCTGTTTGCCTCGCGGACACACAATCAGTTGAACGGTTATCTGCACGCGGCGCGAGAACGGCTGAAGGAACAGAACTGCCGCATTCCCGCCGCCGAGGCGAAAGTTCGTTACGCCTGGGCACGGGAGACATTGCGCGGGCTGGTCGAGACACCGGTGCAGAAAGCGGTGTCGTTCAGCGATCGGCTCGATGCAATTTTAACGCATCGTATCGTCGGCCTGATGATTTTCGCCGCGCTGATGTTTTTTGTGTTTCTCTCGATCTACAAATGGGCCGAACCGCTGATGGGAATCATCGAAACGGGGCAGGAACTGCTCGGCGATACGATCGCTGCGTCGATCGCTCCCGGTGCGTTTCGGAGTCTGCTGGTCGACGGCCTTGTCGCGGGGGTCGGCAGCGTTATTGTCTTCGTCCCTCAGATTGCGTTTCTATTTTTCTTTATCGCGGTGCTTGAAGATTGCGGTTACATGTCGCGCGCGGCGTTTTTGATGGACAAAATCATGACGATGTTCGGTCTCGGCGGAAAATCGTTCGTGCCGCTGATGTCGTCGTTCGCGTGTGCGGTGCCGGGGATTATGGCGACGCGCGTCATCGAGAATCGCCGCGACCGTGTGGTGACGATTCTGGTTGCGCCGTTGATGAGTTGCTCGGCCCGTTTGCCGGTGTATGTGATGTTGACGTCGGCGTTCGTACCGGCGGCGAGTTACCTGGGGGGGCTGATCACGCTGAAGAGTCTGGTGATGTTTTTCATGCTGTCGATCGGCCTAATTGTGGCGATGGGGGTGGTCTGGGTGTTGAAGAAAACGTTTTTCAAAGGCGAGACGCCGCCCTTCGTGATGGAGCTTCCGCCGTACAAATGGCCGTCGCCGCGCATCGTGTTGTTTCGCGTGTACGATCGGGTGAAGGCGTTTGTGGTGCGTGCGGGAACGCTGATTTTTGCGACGACGATTCTGGTCTGGGCCGCGGGATACTTTCCGGGGGACCGCACCGAATATGAACGGATTCAAGCACAGATCGAAGAACACGAAGCCCAGCCGTCGTCGGACGGAGAACCGAATGCGATGCTTCCGACGTTGTACGAAGCCCAGAATCGGATAGCGGGAGAATTGATCGAGCAGAGTCTGCTCGGGCGGATGGGGCACATCATCGAACCGGCGGTCAAGCCGCTCGGTTGGGACTGGAAAATCGGCGTGGGAGTGATCGCGTCGTTTCCGGCGCGAGAAGTCATCATCGCGACGCTTGGCACGATTTACAGTCTCGGCAGCGACGTCGGTGAAGAAGATACCAATCTGCAATCGGCTCTTAAAGCAGCCCGCTGGCCCGACGGTTCGCCGGTGTATACGATTCCCGTGGCGTTATCGGTGATGGTATTCTTCGCTCTGTGTGCTCAATGCGCGGCGACGCTGATGATCATCCGCCGCGAAACGAACAGTTGGCGCTGGCCGATTTTCACGTTCGTCTACATGACGGTGCTCGCGTATGTCGCGGCCTGGGTGACGTATCAGGCGGGGACGGCGTTGATGTCGTAAGAGGCGAGCCGGTCTCGTAGAATCTGTTTAATGCAACCCGTTAAAAAAATGGGTGGCACTGCCGGCTTGTTCGGCAGTGTGGTGTTGGAGTATCGGAATTACACGGGGGGACAAGTTACCCGTGGTAGGGGAGACGCATCGGTGAGCGACTGGCAGATGATCGCGACCGGATTGTGTATCGCGTGGGCGATATCGGTCGTCGTGCGCCGATCGCTGGCGCTGGGGCGATCTCCTGAGAAATCGGGATGCGGCAGCGGATGCTCGACCTGCCCGACGAACACAAACGCCGATGCGGGGAACAACCGCGAACACCCCGGCGGATCGGAATCGGGTTTCGTGCCGCTGGAATCGTTGCAACCTGACGACCGTTAAACGAACCGCGGGACCGAAAGGCAACTCTCGGTCCCGTGGCAGCGTGATTTTTTATCGGCAGGAAGGTCAGTTCGTTTTGGGAACGATCTTACCGACCGCTTTGAACGTCACCGGTTCGGGACGTCCTTCCACGGTGATTTCGAAGTCTTCTTTGAAGTCGCCGGGATTGTTCGGCGTCGTGACCGTCAGCGGCAAAATGTAGATCGCTTTCGGGTCTTTTGCAGGATCTGGCAACCGCACCTGAAACGCCTGGAGATTCGAATCGCAGACGATCTTCTCGATTTTGAACGGCTTCTTCGAGCGGAGCACGACGTTGACGGTTTTTTCCTGTCCCGGCACGAGCAGGCCGAGCGAAACGTTGTCGGGGGTGACGGTGATATCCGACTCGACTTTCGCTTCGACGAGAATGGGGACAGTCTGGCCGTTGGCATCGTTGGTGACGATCGTCACCTGGCTGCGGAGCAAACCGACCGGGGCGTCGGGCGAAATGGTGAACTGCAATTCGTAGTTCGCCTTGCCCGGTTCGCGACCGACTTGCACCGCCTTGGCGGTGATGAATTCGTTGCGGTTGATGATTTCGGTAATCGTCCAGTCGTCGCGGCCGGCGTAGGCGAGCGTGAGCTTCATCTGACCGCCGAGACCTTTTTCGACGGCTCCGAAGTTGGCAGCACCGGGGGTCACGACGACGTCGGTGCGGATGTACGACGTGATGGGGATACGAACTTCAGCCGGGAAGGGGGCGTCGAACGTCACGATGACGTTCGAGTCTTTGCGATGGCTGAAACGGTTGGTATCCATCGTGATTTCGATGGTGGTTTCTTCGAGGCTGATTAACGTGGTTTTCGCCGGGGTGGCTGCTGAGCACCCGCACGTCGTCTTCACGTTGGCGATGTGCACGTCTTCTTTATAGAGATTCTTGAGTTTCAGTTGAAATTTGGCGTCGGAGCCTTTGGCAATGGTGCCGAAGTCGATCTTCTGGTGGTCGAACATCTTTTGTGCCCAGCTCAACCCGCTGTTATTGTTGGCGGCGATTTCCTGGGCCACCTGGGTTTGGGCATATCCGACGACGGGAGAGGAAAAAAGGACCGAAACAACGGACAGCAGCATCACTCGATACGACATGGGCATGGTGCTTTTCTCGTTATCGTTAAAGCAATCTCAAAAACCACCGGGGCATTTCCGTGCAGCCTTGGACTGACGGAGTTTCGGGATCGATTCGCCGACCGGAGGTCGAGATAAGTTTTAAGGAGATTCCCTATCCAAGGTATTCGCAACCAATGGAGTCGGTGCAAATCGTTTACACCTAAAATTCCTTACGCCTCATCGGCTAACGCCAATTTGGAACTTAGTATGCGACCGTCAAAATGTCAACGTCTGTAATATTTCCTATGACCCGATCCGACAATTGCTCCTAACCCGAATAGTCTTCTATCGTCAGACTTTACCAATTCGACACAGCTTGGCTGACAGTCACGGGTTGCAGGGGTCGAAGGCAGTTTTTCGAAGGAGGCCGTCCTCCATCAACTGAGTGAGATCGAAATGCCGGTGTCAGGGGCGTTAAGTTGCATTCTGTTCAATTCTTCGGGCGGATATAATTTACAGGATAACGGGATCGGGTCCAACCCCGATCTCGCGGCGACCGATATTTGCCGCAATCATCCGCCGGATTGGCGCAACCGGTGAATCCCTTCGATTCGCGCTATCCGTTATTTCACAACGACTTGGGTGTCCGGATGCAACGGGCAAGACGTTTGTGTGGTACCCGGCGCGGGAGTTTTCGAACTCCGTCGTTCCGACCGCGAGTTCCACGAGGAATCGCCTCTCGGTTTTCCGATGGAACTTCGGAATGACTTGCGCTGCCAAGCTCCCCTTTGGCACAGTTCGATTTTGACACCTGGGACGCAGTACACACAAATTGACGAAGTGACGCGAATCGAGTGAGTAACACTGCCGGGCGTTTTATAACCCTCTAAAGAGCGAGATCTTCAGGTTGAATGGGACGGTCTTTCCGTCGCCATACGGGTTATAAAACGCGATTAAACTCTCTCGTCACCCGTCGCACACTTTGTCGGAATTCATTACGAATCAAAGGATTTTTGACATGTTGACGAAACTACGCAGCCGGGCTGTGGGGATGCTGATCGTCGGAGCCATCCTCTCGACCGGCGACCACTCGACCGTCGCCTATGCTCGCAGCTGGGGAGGTTCTTCCGGAGGGAGTTCCGGCTCTCGCGGCGGTTCCTTCGGTGGTTCGTCGGGCTCATCCGGGGGATCATCGGGAGGTCGACTCCTTGGTCGATGGGGAGGGAGTCTCGGGTCGTCCGGAGGATCCAGCGGTAGTTCAGGGTATATTCGCGATCGTCTCCGTCTGCGCGGCGGTTCGTCGGGGTCGAGCGGTCGACGCGGCGGTTCGTCTGGCGGTAGCAGCGGCGGTTCGAGCGGCGGTTCGTCCGGCGGCGGCTACGCGGAGATCGACGATGGTTATTATTCGTCGTTCGGTGCGCCCGAAGTACCTTACGATCATTACGCACCCGTTCAACCGGTTCCGATGGAAGAGGCATCGCCAGGGGACGCACCCGGTTCGATCTTCGAAGAAAGCCCTGCCAATCCTCAGTTTCAAAACGATGACGGTTTCAAACCGTTGAACGAAGCGATCGAGCCGGGACCGGTTCCGGTTCCTGAAAATGGTGGCGTACCTGCCGACGCCGCGTCGTATACAGAACCCCCGCCGGGAAATCTCGGTCGCACCTATCAACGGCCGACGCGACCCATTCCCGTTGATAAGCATCCTCGCGTCGGAATGCTCGAAATCCGGGCTCCTGCCGATGTCGAAGTGACCGTCGACGGACTCAACGGTTACTATGGCGACGACAGCGTGTGGCATTTCGAAAGCGAAAAGCCGCTGACACCCGGTGTCCCGCATATTTTCGAAGTCGACGCCCGTCGCATTACGCAAGACGGCCGTCACATGAAAGGATACTGGAAAGTCCGGCTGGTTCCCGGCCGTATCGTCGAACTCGATATCTGAGATCGCACGACTTAAAGTCATCCTTTTTTACGCAAACTACGGACCCCTTGCATCGGTTACGACCGGTGCAAGGGTTTTTTTATGCGCCGGGCATCGCGTGCGACGTCAGGAAAACCTGCCGTCGTCTCGTTCGAACTCTCCAACGTTGCCGATACTCCTGTTTATAGCACGGTTCTGTTTTGTAGGGCAACGAACGATTTTGAACAGGGTGAAGAGATCGATGTCACACGCACGCATAGATCGGCGCGACGCGGACGATACGCCGGCAACGGTCGAAACGCCTTCTCGGCCCGGCTGGTCGAAAGCGATCAAATGCGTTGTCAGCGCATGGCTGGTGTTTCATTTGTTTGCCTTATTTGTCGCGCCGTGGTCGGTTCCGCCGTCGTCGCTGTTGAGCGTTCAGTGCTGGCGGATCTGCCGGCCATATCTGGAAGCTCTGAATCTGAATCACGGCTATCATTTTTTCGCTCCCGAGCCGGGGCCGAGTCATCTGGTGCGTTACGAAGTGGAACTCGCGGACGGCACGAAGGTGAACGGCATCATTCCCGACCTCGCAACGCATCGGCCGCGACTCGTGTACCATCGTCATTTTATGCTCACAGAATACCTCAATCGCCTGGCACTCGAAGCCGACCAGTTTGAAGACCCGAAATCGTTGAACGCCGTTGCCCAATCATTCGCCGACCATCTGCGTCTCAAACACAAGGGGGAATCGGTAACGCTTTATCTCCGTCGTCATTACATCCCCAGTCCCCAGCAGGTCGTCGAAAAAATGCCGCTGAACGACCCCCGTCTATACGCCGAA
>JAQCEJ010000160.1 GCA_027618475.1 Planctomycetota bacterium
TCCCCCCCTCTCCCACTCGTCCGAACGCTTGGCACACCCCCAACCGCGCGGTTACACTATCTGTAACCATTTCCCCCACAACAGCGCAAGGAGAATCCCGTGAGCCGAGCGAACACCACCCGTCGTGATTTTCTGAAAACCTCCGCCGCTCTCGCCGCCGGCAGTCTGCCGATCTGGTACACGAGCACCAGCGCAAAAGCCTTTTCGTTCAAGGCGGCAAACGATCGGCCTGTGTTCGGGTGCATCGGCACCGGCAGCCGTTGGCACGGGCTCGGGCCGCATGCTCTCGACTTCGGTGAATGTGCGGCGGTCAGCGACGTCGATGCGAATCACCTCGCCGAGGGTTACAAGCTGATGTACGAGGGGCAGGAAAAAAAGGGGGTCAATCGCGAAGTTGCCAAGTACGAAGATTACCGCGAACTGCTCGACCGCAAAGATATCGACGCCGTCATCATCGCGACTCCCGACCACTGGCATTCGAAGATCGCCATCGAGGCGATGCTCTCGGGCAAAGACGTCTACTGCGAAAAACCGCTGACGCTCACGATCGAAGAAGGCAAGCAGATCATCGCCACGCTCGAAAAGACCGGCCGGGTTTTTCAGGTCGGCACGCAGCAGCGCAGCGAGATGGAGCAACGCTTCCTCAAAGCCGTCTGGCTCGCCCGCAGCGGTCGGCTCGGCAAAATTACCAAAGTGAGTTGCGCCATTGGCGGGGCTCCGACCAGCAGTGAAATCGCCGTCGCCGATGTCCCCGAGGGACTCAACTGGGAGCGCTGGCTCGGCCAGGCGCCGCTCGTCGACTACCGGGCGAACGACATCAAGAGCGACGGCGGTTATCCCGAATCGCGCTGCCATTACGAATTTCGCTGGTGGTACGAATACTCCGGCGGCAAGATGACCGACTGGGGCGCCCACCACGTCGACATCGCTCAATGGGCGATCGGCATGGAGAACTCCGGCCCTCTCACCATCGAAGGGACGGCGACGCATCCCGTCCCCTACGAAAACGGCTACGCGACCGACGACACCCGCTACAACACGGCGACCGAATTCAACATCGTCTGCCAGTTCCCGAATGACATCGAGTTGACGATCCGCCACGACACCGACAACGGCATCCTCATCGAAGGAACCGATGGCCGGGTTTTCGTCAGCCGCGGTGCCCTCAAAGGGAAGCCGGTCGAAGATCTCGAAACGAACCCGATTCCCGAAGGCGCATTGGTCGAACTCTACAAAGGCCGAGAATTCGGCGACCACATGCGGAACTACTTCGAATCGATCCACGACCGCGAGCAGCCGATCTCCGACGTCTACACTCACCACCGGGCGATCACGACCTGCCACTTGGCGAACATCGCGATCCGCTTAGGCCGCAAACTCGAATGGGACGCCGAAAGCCAGACGATAACGAACGATTCCGAAGCGAACGAATGGCAAGCAAGAGAACAACGCAAAGGTTACGAAATCGTCGTATGACGAGTCTCGACAGTTTAGCCGCGACGCAAAGCGGAGCGCTAGCCGACGCCGTTCGATCAGCAATCGTTTGAAACGCCACTTATCGCGCGCTCGGCGAAGCGGAGCTTCGAAGACTTGCGTTCCCAAGCGGAGCTTGGGAACGAGAACAAAAAACCCTCTCCCCGCAGGGAGAGGGTGGCCGCGCAGCGGCCGGGTGAGGGCACCCTGGGAATGACGAATGTCGAAGCTCAAATGACGAATCAAATCCCAATGTCCCAATGACAAATGGGAGTCATCAGTTTCGACATTCGAGCTTCGTCATTGATTCGACATTCAGATTTCGACACTCGGATTTTTGCATATGCATCTCACGACATCACAACTCGAAGCCGGACTCGATGACATCAAAGCCTCGCCGCGCGACGGCGGGGTGCTGAAGCTCATTGTCCGCCGGCCGAACGCCGAAGAACGCGAATCGCTCGACGTGGGAGAATTGAATCCGGCGGAAGGACTCGCCGGCGATTGCTGGCGGATGAAAATCTCCGACCCCGACAGCAAACCCGAGACGCAGCTCACGTTGATGAATGCCCGCTGCATCGCGATGATCGCCCAGGACGAAGCCCGCTGGCAACTTGCCGGCGACCAGTTGTACGTCGACCTCGATCTCAGCGAAGAGAATCTTCCGCCGGGGACGCGGCTGGCGATCGGCGAGGCGGTGATCGAGGTGACATCGATCCCGCACAACGGCTGCAGCAAGTTCATCGCCCGCTTCGGTGACGATGCGAAAGCGTTCGTCAATTCACCGATCGGCAAGCAACTGCACCTGCGCGGGATTTACGCAAAGGTGATCACGCCGGGGAAGATTAGCGTGAGCGATGTCGTGCGAAAGGTGAAAGCGTCCTAACGAGCCGCGACCGTCAGGGAGCGGTCAACTATTCCCGTGTTCGCTGATTTCACTAAAGGCCTCTTGTCGCTGTGCGACTCCGGTTGACGAGCAACCGGAGCTACCCGCTACGGAAAAAAACCTTTCGCTCTAAAGGCAAGCCAAAAAACAATAATAAAAGTCGTGATGTATTGCACTACAATCGCCACAACGCAAATTGGAATCCAGAGGGTTAGCGACGGTTTGCATGCATATTGCATTTTCAGCCACGGCCAGCAGAGAATCCATCCGAGCATCATGGTGATAAAAATTAGCAGAGTGGTCAAATCCTCCCATGTTGAGAGTCCTCCGGACGTATAGAAACTCTTGTCTCGGAGTTTGTCACTCATGACCATGATAGACAATATTCCGACAGCCAAGGGTAGAAGTAACCCACACCACACAAGCACGACCGGCGGCAATTTGGTCAGATTCCATTTCATTGTGTCACGGTCTTGTGAATGCCTGACTGGATTCAACTTTTATTTACCGGCGTCGATGCGGAGCATCGAAACCAAGAGAAAAGGCACCCTCATCCGGCCTGACGGCCACCTTCTCCCGGGGGGAGAAGGTTTAGAACCCTCGCTTGCGCTTCGGGTTAGTTCGAGAGAAACTCCACCGTAAACGCCTCTTCCGGTTTCACGCTGCCGGCTTCGATCACTTCGGCTTCGACGAGTTGGGAGGCGAGATCGGTCCAGCGCTTGGCGGTCATCGCTCCCATCTTTGAGAGGTCGACCTCTTCGGTCACACAGAGCGGTTTCAACGCTTCGACGCCGTATTCGAGTATGTCCATTCCCATCTCGGGGTTCAGTTCATTGATCTTTTTGTTTGTCGCTTCGGGGGTGTCGAGGTATTCCTGCCAACCCTTCGTCACGGCGGCGACCATGTTTTTGACCAGTTCGGGTTTCTCTTTGATTGTTTTTTCATTCGTGATGAGAATGCTCGTGTACGGGTTGAAGCCGAGGCCCGAGACCATCAGCGCGACGGGGTCGCCCCCTTCTTTCTGGGCGACGAACGGTTCGCTGAAGACGTAGCCTTGCTGGGCATAATTGTCGTCGAGCAGAAACTGCGTGACGTTGCCGGGGTACGGCACGACTTGCACGTCGGTCAGCGGAAGTTTTTTCTTCATGTACTGGGCGAACGCGGCACCGGCGGACATCGCCAGCGTGACCCCTTTCAACTCCTCAAGCGATTTGATCCCCGATTTTTCGTGGACCATGATGCACCGCGGGCTAAACTGCAGCGGGGCGAAGATCGCGACGACCGGGGCTTCCGCGGCCCGGCCCGTCAACACCTGATCGGCCGAGGCGACGGCGAACTCGACGTCGCCGTTCGCGACTTTTTGGATCATCGCGGCGTTCGGTCCACCGGGGAGGATCGTCACTTCGATGCCGGCGGCTTTGTAGTGGCCGTTGATGTCGGCGGTGTAGAACCCGCCATGCTCGGCTTCGGGGAACCAGTTGAGCTGGAGCTGAACTTTTTCGACGGTGGTTGCGGGAGCTTCATTGGTGGACTTTGAGCCGGTTTCGCTGTTTGCCGGAGTCGTGGTGTCGTCGGCGGAGCATCCGATAAGGCCGATCAGCATCGCGAGCGAAAAAAAGTATGTCAACCTACGTGGGAGCGAGTGAAGGCGATACGCCAAGTGCATTATTCGAATCTTTCGAAAGGGGGTGATGAGGGACTCCGGCCTCACCGAGGCCGCCATCCATCATACACTCTCCTCACCGCTGGCACATCACTTTGCGCTTCAACATGGTGCAAAAATTCGAAGTGCAATTCTTCGTGTCGACCCACATTCGCGAACACCACGACAGATCGTCGGTCGACTCGGCGATCGCCGGTTCCACGAGCACGATCGTTCGTCCCGTCTGATAGACGTTCGATTCGACGATCCCGATGGCGAGACTCGCCGGGGAAACACGCGACGGTTTCTCGGCGTGCATCAGATGACACGACATTAGCGCATCGGTGGCGTATTCGGCACAGTGGACCCCTTCCGAACGTTTGCCGGTGACGTGGTGGGCGATGTCGTACGGACGGCCAAGCTGGCTGTCGAGATAGACTTCAAGCTACTGCGACTTTTCTTCCGTCAACGGCTTTCGGGGATGGAAGACGTAAATCTCCGCAGGGTTCTGGTCGTCCAGATAGTTGGTCAACGTCTGACAGCGAACCCCTTTGCCGGCGGTTGAATCGTAGATGATCGCTGAATCGTTGCGGCGAACAACGACGCCGACGTGCGTGTAGGGGCTCTGCGTGTACGCTTTGACGGCGAGGCAATCTCCCTGACTGAAGATCAACGTCCCCGTGACGACTTCACGTTCGAGCAACTCGATCGGGCTTATGGCTTCCTGGCGAGCCTGAAGCGTAAGCGAAGGGTCTTCCGTTAAGACGAACGGCTCTCCCCCTGTAGCCATCACCACGAAAAGAAAAAATGTCGACATATCCCCTCCCGAATTGTGATGGTGTCATGTCTCGCCGTTGAGACCGTGAGCCGACGGTCCACCTGACGGATTATACGCAATTCAGGCGGAATGGTTCACTGCTATTTTCAGCCGAACTCACAAAACCCGACAGATAAAGCACTTGAGATATTCGCTCTCGGGGCAGTAAGTCGAGACGGGATGATCGGGGGCCGCGCCGCGGGCTTCGAGAATCTGGATCGGGCGATGCGATCGCTGCGAAACATCGGCGAGAATCTGTGCGAACATCTCGCGGCTGACGTGGCCGGTGCAACTGCATGTCACCAGAATTCCGCCGGGCCTCAGGACGTCGACGGCGAGGCGATTCAAACTGTGATAGCCGCGAATCGCTTTGTCGATTCCTTTGAGATGCCGCACCATCTTCGGGGGATCGAGGATGACGACGTCGAAACGTTCCTGGCTTTGCTGAAGTTTTTCGAGCGTCTCGAAGACGGCTCCCTGCTCGAAGCGAGTTCGTTCGGCAACGCCGTTGAGTTGGGCGTTCGCCTTGGCGAGTTCGATCGCCGTTGCAGAAGAATCGATGCCGAGAGACGTTTTTGCGCCGCCGAGTTTGACGGCGGCTAGCGAAAAACCGCCGGAGTAGCAGAACAGATCGAGCACTTTCTGCCCGTGGCAATATCGGGCGATCGCTGCGCGGTTGTCGCGCTGATCGCAGTAGAAGCCGGTCTTCTGTCCCTGGCACAAATCGATCCCGAACGAGACGCCATTTTCTTCGATGAACATCGTTCGCTCGGGTTCGACGCCGGCGAGCAGCCCATCGTCGAGTTCGAGTCCTTCGGCATCGCGGATTCCCTTTTCGGTCCGGAGCCAGATGCCGCGCGGCTGGAGTTTTTCCTTCAGCAGGCCGACGATGTCGTCGCGACGATGGGCGAGAGCAAGCGACGTGAACTGCACGGCGAGCCAGTCGCCGTAACGATCGACGGTGAGGCCCGAGAGTCCGTCGGCTTCGCTGTTGACGATGCGACAGGCCGACGATTCGGAGTGAACGATCAATCGTTTGCGAAGATCGATGGCGTCGTCGAGCCGCCGCGACCACAACTCGCGATCGAGCAGAGTCGTTTCGTCCCAGGCATACATGCGAACGCGAATATTGCTGTGCGGGTTGAAGATTCCTTTTCCGATGAATTGCCCGTCATGCGCAGCGAGCACGACTTCATCACCGGGAGCGGGATCGCCATCGATCGATTGAATCGCCCCTGCAAAGACCCAGGGATGCCGGCCGAAAAACGGCTGAGCCCGGCGCGATTTGATTCGCACGCGCGGAAAGTGATCGGTGGATACGGAGGACATGAGTGAACTTTCGGCGGTGCGGAGATTGACGGTGACGGACTTTCGACGAAACGCGTTCGGGATTACTCCCTCGGACCGTTCTGCTCGATCTCGGCGAGGTAGGCGAGCAGGCGGTCGCGTTCGTTGGTGAGATGACGGACGCGAAGTAGCGAGCGAACGCGGGTCGTCAGTTCCATGCGGTTGATCGGTTTCGAGAGAAAATCGTCGCAGCCGGCGGCGACTCCTTTTTCGATGTCTCCCATTTCGTTGAGGGCGGTCACGATCAGAATCGGGATATCTTTCGTCATCGGGTTCTGCTTGAGCTGCTGGCAGACTTCGTAACCCGAGAGCTTGGGCATCATGATATCGAGCAACACGATATCGGGCTGAAAGCTGACGACTTTGTGCAACGTCTCTTCGCCGTCGTAGGCCGTTTCGATGGTGTAGCCTTCCCCCGCAAGGTAGGCATCGAGCAGCTCGCAGTTCTGTTGGTTATCGTCGGCGATGAGGATTTTCGAAACAGTTGGAGCAGGTTCGACTGGCATAATATTGATCCCACTTGGGAGGTGCTGTTGTTCGAGACAGGAATAGCAGGATTATAAGGAGTTTTGTCGTTCCCGAAAAGAACAGGAGGAATGGGAACAAAAACGGGCTGGAACGCAGACGAGAAGGCGAATGCAAAGTCAGGAATGGCCGCAAAAAAACGCAAAAGACACAAAAGTACAATCAGGCTTGATGACACCACTCCAATTTTTGTGTCTTTTACGTTTTTTCGCGGCTATTTATTTCTTTATCTTCTGTCTTGGTCTCTTATTAAAACGTGTGGAGGAATTTCACTCTTAGTCCACCGGTTTCGTTCCTTGAATCAGACGACGGAGGAGGATTTCGTTCACACGGCCACGGAAGCGGACTTTGCCGTCGCAGACGACGACCGGGATTTTATCGGCATACGCGGCTTGCCATTCCGGGTTTGAGAGTATGTCGCGGAGTTCGGGGTGCGGGAGGTAATCGCGGTATTCGTCGATGATCACAGCCGCTTCTTCGCAAAGAGGGCATTCGGCTTTCGTGTAGAGTTCGATGCGGTGGAAACGCAAACCTGTCCGGTTGGCACGCCATCGCTTTTGCACAAACTCGGGCGGTTTTTTCTTGACGAGCACGGCCCCGACGATCAACACCGCCGCCCCGATAAAACCCCACAAGGTCTGATGCCGATACCAGAACCCCGGCATCGAAAAGGGGAGCCCGGCGGCCCGCTCCCAGACGCTGAGCGTCAGCACTCCGGCTCCGATCCAGAGCAGCATGATGCCGAGCCATTCTGCAGGAGTCGGCGGGCGATTATCGTCGTCGATGTGCAAGGTGCGATTCATGTCGGACATGTTAGGGGGCGGCTCGGGATGTGGCAATGCGGGGAGCCATCTCGCGAGATCGAACTGTTCGCACAAAACCAAAGTGGAATAGCCCGGATTTCAAAGCCGGGTAAAGTCGGCTAGCCCGACGGGGGGAGCATTGTCGACGTCAAAATCAATTCTTCGTGGGCGCGCAGTTCGAGCAGTTTGCGCTTCAGATTTTTTCGCAGCGCCAGATTGAGGGCGATCGACTGCTGAAGCGCGACTTGCGTTTTGTTCAACACGAAGGGAGCGGGGTCATCGTCGGTGATGGTTCGATGCAGGGTGGCCAGATCGGGATCGAGCCGTTCTTTCAACAGATCGAGCCACTGCATCGCTTCGATAAGGATATCGCTGGCGATCCCGTGAAGCGCCATCCGATCGCGAAACTGCTCTTCATTGGTCATTTCTCGTTCGAGCTTTTTTGCCGAGAGTTGTACCTTCGGTCCGTCTCCCACAAGACGTCCGAAGGGGTTCGATATTTTTTTGGCCTGGGCGGAGACCTCTTGAACTTTCGCCAGGCCTCGTTTGGCCCGCTCGAAGTCAGGACGAATCTCGAGGGCTTTTTCGAAGTTTGCGACCGCCAGCGTATAGTTGCCCATTTCGACGTACACATTCGCGAGGTTCTGATACGCCTCGGCCATATTGGGTTCGATTTTTGTCGCTTCACGATAGGCCGAGACTGCCAGACTCCACTGGCGAAGGCCTTTATGGGCGATACCAAGATTGTAATATCCTTCGGCGGATTTCTTGTCGCGCGACAGTCCCTTGCGCAGAATATCGACCGCCTTCTGATGTTCTCCCATGCGGTTGTAGATCGCTCCCACGTTAATGAGAGCCGCCGCTTTGCGAGGGTCGAGTACCGAGACGCGCTGAAAATGGGTGATGGCTTCGGGATAGGCTTTTTGCATATATAATGAAGCGGCCAAGCCTTCGTGCGCTTCGACCAACCGCTCGTCAATTTTCAGAACGGCCTCGAACAGTTCGATCGCCTTCGGAATATTACCCGACTGCAACGACGTTTTGGCTTCGGACAGCAGTCGTTCGGTATCGTCGTGATGCGGCATCAAGTTGGCCCTTGCGATGATTCCTAAGCGGCGAATCACCCTTTAAAGTTCGCGTACGATTTCGTTGGAATGCCTCCGACGCTTCGTAACGTGATATCGAGTATTGGTTTCGTGCCCCGGTCGGGGAGGGTAGAGGTCGACTCCCCATGCGGTGAATCGCTCATCCATCGTGCGGCATTTCCAACCGAGTGAAATCGAAGGCAGGCAGACCGTCAATCGTTTTTTACGAGCGTTCGATTGATGTCCCCGATCTCCAGTTATAATTTCAACGCGACCACTTTGCTGCGTGGCCCCTCCTGAATCAATATTTTGTCTTCACGAGCCAGCCAACCCAATCCCTGCATCAGTTGGTCGCGCGTCAGATCGAGATCCTTCACCAGCTTGCTGACGGCTGCCGGTCCCTGGTCGTGGAGATATTGCCAGATCTGTCCGGCTGCCAAACCGATGGTATCCACGCCAGCATCGAGAACATCCGTTGCCATTTATCGAACTCCTTTCATGAAATCACTTCACGGGTTGATGGATTATCATGATATCCCGTAGCGGGATGCACGTCGTTCTGTATGGTCGCAAGTATGGTTGTTGTAGCGCGTATGCTATCGAGCGCCCCTCGTTGAAACTCGAAAGGTGAAATATCGTCGCTGATTATAATCCAATTCTCGCCGATTTCGCAAAATGAATTCGGATAAAATGTCGGTGATCAGCGAAGTCGTGTTCCGTCGTGAACACGCCGGTGAGGGACAGGGGGATCGGGTTTAACACAAAGGGTCGGGTGGCGGGGGCGCACCGCAGGAAGCCCCCGTTCTGGAA
>JAQCEJ010000161.1 GCA_027618475.1 Planctomycetota bacterium
CCAGCCGCCCAGCAACAACTTGGACAACCCCACCCCTGTGCAGAAATTGAGCCGAACAATACTGGGGTAAAACCCTCTCCCTGCGGGAGAGGGTCGCCGCGCAGCGGCGGGGTGAGGGGTAATATCGACGTACGATCGCCGGCAATCAAGAAATCAACGTCCCACGCGCCCTCCCCTCTTCACCTCTCCCATGGGGAGAGGTGAAGAGGGGAGGGCTTCGCGTTGCGTCGCGGCTAAACGATTTTGCTCCCACTCTCGCAACTTACGCCAGGCCGCGGCGTTTTAGTTCGGCTAACACGTGCTGCACGATGTTCGTCACCTGGTTCGACTCGATCTCCGGCTTGCTGGTGGAACAGCCGCCGACCGGTTCGTTGGTGAAGCCGTGCGTCGAGAGCATGCATTGCAGCGTTGTCGAGAGGGTTGCTATGTCGGTTTTTTGTTCGGGCGAAAGAGGCTGACGGCCGACGCCCATATTGAAGCCGCGCAGTTGCACCGCCGCACGGAATCCTTCGGGGAATTCGGCCGAGTAGATCATTGTATCGAAGAGCGTCACGAGGTCGTACTGCACCTGCCGGGCGAGATCAAGCCGGCCCGACATCGTCAGGTCGTACAACTTGCGGGTCAATTCCGGCACGACACCCGAACTCGCATTCGTACCGCCGTCGCAACCGATCAGCAGCATCGGCATGAGCGCTGCGTCCCAGCCCGTGAGAAACGCGAAATCGGGACGGTTTGGACGCACGGCTTGAATCATGCGGATCATGTGCGGAATATCGCCCGATGAATCTTTGATCGCCACAATCTTTTCGCATTCTTCCGACAAGCGCTGCACCGTTGGCACATCGATCGGACTGGCGAACATCGGGATGTTATAGAGCGTGACGTCGATCGGCGTGTTGCGTCCGATTTCCTTGAAGTACGTGTAAACCGATGCTGGACTCAATTTGTAATAAAACGGTGCCACGATCGCGACGGCTCGAATGCCGAGGCCGTGATAATACTCGCACGCGGCGATCGTTTCTTTGACGTTGGCCTCGGCGGCCCCTGCGAGAATGGGGACGCGACCTTTCACCTGATCCGCGATAATCGCGACGATGCGTTTGCGTTCTTCGACGGTGAATCGCGTAAATTCGCCGGTCGAACCGTTGGGATAGAGCCCATGCACGCCACGGGCGATCAACCAGTCGACGTATTTTCGTAACTCGGGTTCATTGATGTTCCCGTGTGAGTCGTAGGGGACAAGGTTGGGAGTGAAAATACCTTGCAGGCGGGTCGAGCTGGCCATTGAAGTTCCACAGAGAAAATTTGGTACTGATGAATCGATCGACAATCCGGGCAAACGCAATCGTTACGTTTTACCGGGTTTACCCGACCGGAACAATGGAACGGCCCGTCACATCAAAGCGACGACCGGCTTTCACCAATATCGGCTATATTCGAGGCCGAAACGATCGGTGGGAGCGAAAAGATTGAGAAGATAATGATCCGAGTGATTTCGTCTTTGCGAACACTGCGAACTCTGCATTTCAAAAATGAAGAGGTAGAAACGCAGAGTTCGCTGAGGACGCAGAGAGTCTGCAATTCTTGTGAATATTTTCTGCGGACATTTTATGTTGAGTCGCGTGGATCAACGGCCGGCCATTTGATGTGAAATGCGGTTCGCTGTTTCGCCGATTCCACATCGATGGTTCCACCGTGCAGCGTGATGATTCGCCACGATTTGCTCAGGCCGAAACCGAGACCGCGCCCCGCCTGCCGGCCGGAAAAGAACGGATCGAACAGATGTTCTCGTTCGAGTTCTGAAAGTTCATAGCCGTGGTCGATGGCGGTGATTTCGATCGTACCGGCATCGGAATTCGCGGCGAGAAGCTGCACGCTTTTACCCGCATCCGACGCTTCGAGGCTGTTGCGCAGCAGGCTCGATAAGACGACGCACAACTGGGTACGGTCGGCCCAAACGGTCAATTCCGGGGGAATATCTGTTTTGAGCGAAAGTTCGGCGGCGGAAAAATCATCGGCGAGAGCGGCGACGACTTCGTCGACGACATCGCTTAGCAAAACGCTCGCCGGGTGCGGCGTCGGCGGACGGCCGAAGAGCATCACGTCGCCGATCATATCGCGGATGCGGCGGGCCTGTGCACCGATCGAGAGCAGAGATTGAATGCGCGCGGGATCCTGCTCCCCACGGAGCAGGATTTGCGCATGATTGATAATCGTCGCCAGCGGATTGTTGATCTCGTGGCCGGCACCGGCCGCGAATTCCGCCAGGGCTTCCAGTTTCGCAGTGCGCAACCGATCGTCGTCGGGCATGAAATTCGGGGGGTGGGGGGTTAGGGTTTGGGGGTTGGGCAGAAGACAAGGAGACAAGGTTGGCGTTTGAAACGCACTGCTTATCTCCCCCTCTACCACACCCCCACTCTTCTTCTTGTTCTGTTCAGTGTTCCCTGGCCCTACGTATGGCTCGGTTCGACGTCCAAGAGCAGACACATGCGGTCGACGAGCTTCTCGACTTCGAACGGCTTCTGCAAGAAATCGTTGGCACCCGACTCGCGCAGATCATCGATTTTTGCCGCTTCGACCATGCCGCTGATACAGATGATCTTCACGTCGTCGAGAGCCGTATCGCTACGGACGCGCTGGCAGACTTCCTTCCCGTTGATGTCGGGAAGCATGACGTCGAGCACGATGATATCGGGATGATATTCCTTGACCATCATTCCGGCGTCGAAACCGTTGTTGGCGACACGGACTTCGAACCGGCCGTCGGCTACGAGAGCGTCGCGAATCAATTCCACCAATTCGACGTCGTCGTCGACGATCAGGGCTTTACGTTTGCCGCTTTCGAGGGCATCGGTGGGGATGCCGTTATCTTTCATGAACTTATACAGAATGTCGCGGGGGATGCGACGAAACCGCGAGCCGGGGACACGAAATCCCTTTAACTGTCCCGAGTCGAAACAACGAATAATGGTTTGCTGGCTGACTTTACAAATCTTCGCGGCTTCACCGGTGGTGAATACTGTTTTCATGATGCACAATCCATCCTTTGAATCCGCCCACCTCAATGCGGGCGCTTAGACGGGATACTTCCAGGAACCACGTCTCCACGTGAAGAGGGCGATTCCTCCATGATCTGGCAATTCTGTGCAAGACAGATTGAAAAACTGATAGGCAGGATTTGCGGAGTTTGAAGAATTCGATTCAAGTGCCCGGAAAGGTCATCGAAGGCTTCTGATTCGCTGATGTGAACCGTTAAACTGACTCCATTCGCGCCATCACTCCACAAGCCACAACTTTACCAGTGTTATCAATTGCTCCGATTGTATCTATTTTGTGAATTCGGTCAACAGTCAATTCCCCCATATCACCGAGCTTACAACGAATTTATATAATCTCCACCCCGTTAACCCCAAAGCCTCTACAGTTCTTGATTTACACTGTCCTGTCGGCCTTCGCAACCCACGATCCCTTCACAGAACACGACGGCGTCTCTTTAAGCAGAAATCTCCCGGGTTTCCATCTTGTCCAAAGGACTATTCGAGCGACCATTTCGGTCGATAACGCGATGGTAAACTCGCCGCAGAGCGGTGACGGAGGCCCCGAGACCATTTCAACACATGTTTTCAATGGCGTTGTGGGACGGCCAATGTTCGCATCTCGGGGGATGTTTCTGACGGACGGGTGCTGTGAGTACAGAGTACGAGTCGCGTTCCATCGTGAAGGCAGAGCTGATTTCGACCCATCCGACGGGCATCGGCGACCGCGTTCTCGGCGCGTTGGCGCACCAGTTCGAAATGTTCCTGGGGATAGGCGACTGCATAGCCGAGGCTGGCCGTCACGAGAACTTCCGGTCCAGCTTCTTCGAGGCGAAATCGATGTTCACGAATCACATTTCTCAGGTTCTCGGCCAGATTTCTACCAATGCGAAAATCGAGTCCGGGAAACAACACGGCGATCGTATCTCCGGATGCCAGGCAGATGAAGTCCTGAGTGCGAATAAAGGGCCGAACGAGACCCACAATGGCCTTCAGGAATTCCTGGCAACCGTTGTCGCCAAAACGAAGTTTCAACTTCAGGCTATTATCGAGTCGTGCCAGCAGAATGCCGTGCGCATCAGAACCGGCGGCCGGAAGGGACAGCAGATGATTGAGATTTGTGATTAACGATTCTCGGTCGGGAATTCCCATGACAGGATCGATACGGGGTGTGATCCACGTCATCATTCGGAAATCAGTTTCCATCGAAGGCGATTTGTCGGAAGCGTCGGCCTCGACGATCCGTTCCCAGCATTGTTTCCACGTTCGCATCAATTCGCGTTGTTCGGTTTCGAGCTGTTCGCTTTGCGCCGCCGTGAGCGACAACTCGGGGAAATCTTGCATGCTACGGCAGATCTGCCTGGCATTACGAAACGATTGGAGAAGCTGTTCGCAGCACTGATCGATATTCCGCGAGGCTCTGGCCAATCGCGCGAGTTCGCTTCGCGAACCGAAAAATCGACCCGCGAAAAAACCTAAACCGGCGGAGCTGAGAATCGTAACAAGACCCCAGTTAACGATCTCCGTCAGTGAAAGCGACAATGCGAGTAGAGGTAATGTGAACATATCGGGTTCTCACCAGGTGACATTTTCCCAACCTATACCGCAAATTTATGTCATGGTAGGGGTGAACTCCGCATCGCTGAGACTCAACTTGTGCGTAATACATGTGGATTGTTCCGATCTCAGCGTTTGCAACGATTCTGCGGGACCGATTCTCGCGATGAGACGGTCGTTCGAATGCTTCTCAGCGAGCCGGAAATCACCTATGATGCCCGCTTTCATCGAGGAGATGACCAAAAGACCGAGTTAGATGGGATCGTTTGCCATGTTCGATAAAGTGAGTGAGCCGGAGTTCGTGAAAGGGGAACACGACGTTCTCAAATTCTGGCAGTCCGAGAAAATTTTTGACCGGCTCCGCGAACAGAACGCCGGCAAACCCAAGTGGTCGTTTCTCGATGGGCCGATTACGGCGAACAACCCGATGGGTGTGCATCACGCCTGGGGGCGAACGTACAAAGATGCCTATCAACGTTACTTCGCCATGACCGGGCACGAGTTGCGGTATCAGAACGGCTTCGACTGCCAGGGGTTATGGGTCGAAGTTGAAGTCGAACGCGAACTCGGCTTTGCGACGAAACAGGCGATTCAAGAGCATGGCATCGACAAGTTTGTGCTTGAATGTAAGAAACGAGTTCTTCGCTTCGCCGCGCGGCAGACCGAGCAGTCGATTCGCCTCGGTTACTGGATGGAATGGGACTATCCTGACGAACTTCGCAAGCTGTCAAAGGCTCTCGACGATGGCAAACCCGTCACCGTCGACACCCCTCGCAAGAAGAACCTGACCGACAACCCCGAAGCGATCGTCGCCCAACTCGGCAGCCCCGAACTCGGCGGCAGTTACTTCACGTTTTCGACCGAGAATAACGAGACGATCTGGACATTCCTCAAGAAGTGCTTCGAGCGGGGCAAAATCTATCGCGGCTACGACGTGATGCCGTGGTCGGGCAGGGCAGGGAGCGCCTACAGCCAGATGGAAGTCGCCGACGGCCGCAAGCTGACGATTCACCGTTCGGTTTTCGTGCGGTTCCCGCTGCGCGGCCGCGAGAATGAGTTTTTGTTGATCTGGACAACGACGCCGTGGACGCTGACGAGCAACGTTGCCGCAGCGGTCAATCCCGATCTCGATTACGTCAAAGTTCGCTCGAAACGCGATGATGCCGTCTACTATTTTGCGAAGGACAACCTCGAATTTCAACGGCTTAGCCGAGAACTCAAGGAAGGGTTCGGTCGCCCCGAATGGGCCTGGCCGAAAGAGGCTCCGAAGCTCAAGACGATCGCCCAGATTTTCAAAGAGCAGGAGGGATACGAGATCGAAGGAACGCTTAAAGGTTCCGAGATGATCGGCTGGGAATACGATGGGCCGTTTGACAACTTGGCTGCGCAGCAGTTGCCGGGCGGTTTTCCACCAGATGCCTCGGGAGATGATCCCGCCGTCCGCGAGCGGACAGCGGTGTCATGTCACCGCGTGATCGACGGCGGTCGCGACTTCAAGGGGACACACAACGTGACCGCCGGGGAAGGAACCGGCATCGTGCATATCGCCCCCGGCTGCGGCGATGTCGACCATCAGATCGGACTGCAACTCGGTATCGTCGGCATCGCTCCCCTCGGCGATGACGGCCGATTTCTCGAAGGGTTTGGTGATTTCACCGGGCGCTCGGCGACCGACCCCGAGACCGCACAGATGGTCTTCGATAAGCTCACCGAGAAACATCTGCTCGTCGCGGTCGAAAAGTATCCGCACATCTACCCGCACTGCTGGCGGACGGGGGACGAACTCGTCTTCCGCCTCGTCGACGAGTGGTTCATCAATATGGACTGGCGGGAAGAAATCAAAGACGTGACGCGCGAAATCGACTGGCTCCCCGACAGCATCCAGGGGCAAGAACGCGAACTCGAATGGCTCACCGGCATGCGCGATTGGATGATTTCCAAGAAACGTTTCTGGGGTCTCGCGCTCCCCATCTGGGTCGAAGAGTACGAAGAAAACGGTCAACGGCAACTCGACATCGACGTCATCGGTTCGCTCGCCGAACTCAAAGAGAAAGCGGTCGAAGGGTGGGACGAATTCGAAGGTCATTCGCCCCACAGGCCGTGGATCGATAAAGTCAAAATCAGGAATCCGAAGACCGGCGGGTTGATGACGCGCATCCCCGATGTCGGCAACCCCTGGCTCGACGCGGGGATCGTGCCGTTCTCGACGCTGTATTACAACCGCGACAAAGAACTGTGGAAAGAATGGTATCCCGCCGATCTCGTCACCGAGTGCTTCCCGGGGCAATTCCGCAACTGGTTTTATGCGCTGCTCTCGATGGCTGCTATGATGGACCACACGCCGCCGTTCAAAACGTTGCTCGGTCATCGCCTCGTGATGAACGAAGAAGGGAAGCCGATGCACAAGTCGGACGGCACGGCGATCTGGTTCGAAGAAGCCGCCGAACAACTCGGCGTCGACACGATGCGCTGGATGT
Source organism: Planctomycetota bacterium (assembly GCA_027618475.1). Taxonomy (GTDB): domain Bacteria; phylum Planctomycetota; class Planctomycetia; order Planctomycetales; family Planctomycetaceae; genus JAQCEJ01. The sequence continues at coordinate 7,070 of JAQCEJ010000161.1, forward strand.
ACCTCGCCCAGAACCCGGCCAGCGATCTGCGCTTCGGCACACGGCATCACGACGAACCGGTGACGCTGTCGACTCCCGAGGGGCCGATTTCGACCACAAAAGAAGGGCTCCCGACCTGTCGCGTCACCAGCAAACCGGCTGATGAAATCCGCCGGATGGTGCTGATTCCCCTCTGGAATTCGTACGCCTTCTTCGTCAACTACGCCATTCTCGATGGTTTTGATCCAACGCAACCGGCGATTCCCGTAACCGAGCGTCCTGAGATCGATCGCTGGATTCTTTCGAACCTGCAGGGGCTCGTCGACACGGCAAACCGAGAGTTTCAGCGCTTCAATGCTCCTGAAGTGATGCGGCAGTCCCTGGCCTTCATCGACGACCTCTCGAACTGGTACATCCGCCGTAACCGCCGGCGATTCTGGCGGTCGCGCGATGCGTCCGACACCGACAAGCTGGCGGCGTATCAGACGCTGTACGACGTGCTGGCTACGCTTTCGAAGATGCTGGCTCCAGCGATTCCGTTTATGGCCGAGCGGATTTACCGTAATCTCGTCGTAACGAATTTCCCCGACGCCCCGCCGAGCGTGCATCTCTGCCCGTTCCCGGAATCGAATCAAGCGTTCTTCGATCCGTCCCTCAACAAGCGAATGTCGCTTGCACAGCTCGTCGTTAATCTCGGTCACAAAGCACGCGATGAAGCAAACCAGCGAGTCCGTCAACCGCTGGCCGAATTGCGTTACTCGTGTCAATCGGCGGACGATCAAAAGGCGATCTCACTGCTGGCTGATGTCATCTCCGAAGAACTCAACGTCAAGAAGATCACCGCCGCCGACAATCTTGACGACCTCGTGCATTATCTCTACAAGCCGAATTTGAAAACTCTCGGCCCGAAGTACGGCAAGTTGCTGAACGCGCTTCGTACCGACCTGCCGCAGATGGACGGCAAATTGCTTGCACCGCTTCGCCGAGGCGAAACGGTTGAGGTGACGATTCAGGGTGAGCCCGTCACGCTCGAACCGGCCGACGTCCTCATCAGCACCGAACGGGCCAGCGACTGGGTCTCGGCGGACGACAGCGGGGTTCAGATCGCGCTGAGCACCACGATGACACCCGAGTTAATTCAGGAAGGGATTGCCCGCGATTTCATTCGACAGGTGCAGCAGATGCGGAAAGACCATAACCTCGAAATACAAGACCGCATCGCGATCAGCTTTCACGCCGCCGATGCCGACAGTCGCACCGCCGTCGAATCGTGGAGTGAGACGATCAAAGGCGAAACGCTCGCCGATGGTCTGCAATTCTCTGGTCAGCCGGTCGGCAAGGAAGTCAACGTTGGTGCGAAAACGGTCTGGGTCGAAGTGAAAAAGTCGGGATAGGCGCAATCGATGCAGTGAGGGGTATTACGCAACCGTCCGTGCTTCGTGATATCAAGAACGGGGTGACGTTATCCCAATCGCGGAGCTAACGCCTGTTGCAGCGCCGTGAAATTACCCGCGTGGCCGTCGACGTAGCAGACGAAAACGAATTCTCCCTCCGTCCAGGCCGCATGTGAATAGCTGCCGTCGGACGAAGACTCCGCAGCCACTTCGAAGATCGTCGAAGGGGAGGGGGGATTGGCGATTCGAGAGATCGGAATGGCGATCAGTTTTCCTTGCAATGGACGGTGACGCGCCGCAAGCCGAAACCGATAGACGGCGGCCAGATCGTGGCTGGAATGGGCCGAAGCAAAACCGAACGGACCTTCGATTTGCAATGGCTTTGCATCCCACCCTTCCGCCGGTAATTTTACGGAGAAGTTTTCGTCGAAGGGGGTCTGATACTGTCCATGCACGGCGAAACCAGCCAGCAATTCGTCGAGAGAACCCGAATGGTCTTCCGTCGGCCAGAACCAGAAGCTGCTGAGAGCGACGATCAGCGCGACCGCCGCCGTGCTGATCCACCACAGTCGTTGCCGTCTTGGACGATTTTCGAGGGTTGCCGTTGCGGCAACACCGGAGAGTGTTGTTTCCTCAGTGGGTGCAGCAACGGTCATTTCTTCATCTGTTCCAACCTGCTGAATGTCGGATAAAAGCGACGAACTTCCGCATGAAGAATCCACCGCAATGGCAGCGAGCATACGTTGTTTTAATCCCGAGGGAACGGTGACATCGCGCACGGCGACGCCGAACGCGAGATCAAAGCGGTTCTTCTTTTGCAGGACACTCTGACAGTTGCGACAGGTTTCGAGATGGACCGCAGCCGGAGCCATGTCGGGTTCCCACAGATCCCGGGCATCGGCTTGTGCAGCATCTAGAATGAGTTGTGCTTC
>JAQCEJ010000162.1 GCA_027618475.1 Planctomycetota bacterium
CGCCGCTGCGCGGCGACCCTCTCCCACCGGGAGAGGGTTTCTGACTTACATCTCTCCCATCGGGAGAGGGTTTTGGCTTATTCCTTCGATATCCTTCCTTTCATAATCTTGTCAGCATGCAAGGCGATGGCCTCAACGACGGTTTCAAAATCTGTGAGCACTTCGTGATTCCAGAATCTCACCAGTTTCACGCCACGATCTGCAAGATAACGCGATCGGTCGAGATCGTACTGCCTGGCTTCAGGGGTGTTGTGTTGACCGCCATCCAGTTCGATTCCCAATTTCAGCGACTCGCAATAAAAGTCGAGAACATAAGGTGTGAAGGGGTGCTGACGACGAAATTTTAATCCTAGAAAACGGCGGTTTCTGAGTAACATCCACATCAACTGTTCGGCATCGGTTTGTTGTTGTCGGAGCGTTCTCACGAATTCGATGAGTTCGACATAGGCTCGTGATCCCAGTGGATCGTGAGACATGACCTGCATCCCTCAAATCAGATCCTCAATCAGGCTCCCCAGCGGGACCATGTTGATTGTTGTCAGGCGCGTGGTGCCGATGCCGATTTGATTGAGCACGGTTGTGAACAAGTCAGCGGGAGTGAGCGGTTTGGTCACCGGGTGTTCGCCGAGCGGGTCGCTGGCACCGATGATTTGTCCGGTGCGAAATCCGCCGCCGGCGACGAGCGCCGAGTAACATTGATTCCAATGATCGCGCCCCGCCTTCGCATTGATGCGCGGCGTGCGGCCGAATTCTCCTGCCGCGACGACGATCGTTTCTTCGAGCAGGCCGCGCTGTTCGAGGTCGTCGAGCAAACCGGCGAGGGCCTGGTCGAGCATCCACGAATGACGGTCTTGAAACTGCTGGAAGTAGCGGTCGTGCATATCCCATCCACCGTCGCCGCCATCTTCGACCGGTTCGACGTGAGCGCTCCAGTTGACTTGTACGAAACGTACGCCTGCTTCGATCAAGCGTCGGGCCATCAGGCAGCTTTGGCCGAAGCGATGCCGGCCGTATTGATTGCGTGTCGCCGGTTGTTCGTCGTCGAGGTCGTACACCTTTCTTGCATCGGGGGAGGTGAGCATCGAAAAGGCTTGCTCGTAAAAACTGTCGAGGCGTGCGACCGAGGCCGTCCGATCGATGCCGCGCGAGAGTTCATCGAGCTGTGCGAGAAGTTTCTGGCGGTGCGACAAACCGTCGGCAGTGACGCCGTCGAGCAATTCGAGATTCGGCAATTCGACGCCGTTGCCGCGGGTGTAATCGATGCGGAAGGGGTCGTGAATCGGTCCGAAGGTTCCTCCTTCATCGCCGGTGATGAATTTTTTCCCCTGATGCAGTTTCTTGCCGATGGTAATGAATCGCGGAATCTGCGGATGAAACCCTTCGAGCTTCGAGACCATCGCACCGTGTGTCGGCAAGACGTCTCCCGGAAGAATCTGCCCGCCGAGACTTTTGGCCCCTTGGATCGAACCGGTAAGACTGATCGTCCCGGCGATGCCGTGGTCGTTCGATTCGTGATGCATCGAACGGATGACGGTATAAAGCGACGATCGTTTCGCGAGTTGCGGAAACATTTCGCAGATCGAGATGCCGGGGGTGGCGGTTTCGATCGTCGAGTAGGGTCCGCGATATTCGAGTTGTGCTTCGGGCTTGGGGTCGAAGCCGTCGACATGGCTTGGTCCTCCCCACAGCCAGAGCAGGATGACCGAACGGGCCTTCGGTGCGGGTTCGTCTTGGGCGGTCGCGCGGGCGCGCAGCAGGTCGGCGAGCGAGAGATTCAGCGCTCCGAGTCCTCCGACATGGAGGAGTCCCCGGCGGGTGATGCCCTGACAATCGCGGGTATTCAGACGCCCTGCGCGAATCATTCAGCCCCCGTTGGCGTGATCGATGTTGATCGAACAGTTCATTCACATCTATTGATATGATTTCACACGGTCGAGCGGGTGTCAACCAGAAAGCCGAATTACGGGTTCAAATTCCGTACTTTACGCCGCTCGTCGGATCGATTCTGGCTGCTGTTCTGACGGTGATTCGTGCGGCTTCCGAGCCGTCCGACCGAGAAGGCGTTCGTACGTCTCGAGCAGCGTGACCGCTTCGCGCCCCCAATGATAGCGGTTTTGCACGGCGGCCTGTCCTCGGGCTCCCATCTCGGCTGCTTCGCGCGGATGATCGAAGATCCAGGTGATCGCACGGGCGATGTCATCGGGATTGGCAGGATCGACGACGATACCGCAGTTCGCCGATTCGACGATCTCGCGCCATAACGGAAAATGCGACGCGATGACGGGGATTCCCGCCGACATATACTCGAACAGTTTGTTCGGCTGGGCTTCGGTATGATTCGGCACGGGGAGAAAGGTGACGAGTCCCGCACGGGCCTGCGATAAGATTTCGGCGACGCGAGATCGCGGTTGAAATCCGCCAAAGTCGACACGGCTCCACCCCGGCTGGGCGCGCAGTTCTTCTTCGAACGCGGCAGGAGTAAACCCGCCGACAAGATCGGCACGAATCGGCAGTTCGTCGGGCAATTTGGCCAGGGCGGCGATCACTTCGCGCAGGCCGCGCGGTGCCGTCATCCCGCCGATATAGGCAATACGCCACGGCCGTTGGGCATAGGGAACCGTTTGTGGCATCGCCAGTTCACCCAGAATGGGAAAGTTCTGAACCAGCGACGTCTTATGAACCGGAAACCGTGACGCAATTTTCGGCGTTGCCGCGACGACTCCGTCGTAACAGCGGACGCCGACGTTTTCGATGATTTCCGCACAGCGGCTGACGACGCCGCGCAGTCGCCGGGGTATCCAATGCTTCGTGAGAATCTGTCGCGGGAGATCTTCGTGGACGTCGTAAATCACGCGGCGGCCAAAAAGTTTCAGCAGCACGGCGGTCGGCATCATTTCGGGATCGTGAAAATGATAGAGATCGGCCTTGAGTGCCAGCGCCCGCTTGAGCGTACGATATTGCAGCGCAAGCATGCGTTGCCGACGATGCTTTACCGTTCCAGTTGCGACATGGCGGATTCCCGCGCGAGCCACGGTGAGATCGGCTTGTCCCGGGGCGATCAGCGTCACCTCATACCCGGCCTGTAACAGGCTGCCGCACTCTTTGTGGAAGATGCGGACGTCGTCGGGCCGATGGACGGTCGTGAGGTGGACGATTCTGGCGGTCATGATTTCTTCCTGCCGAAATACGAGTTCGAAGGTAATTGGGGACGTGCGGCACCATCATGGCAATCGTGATAAACGACGTGAGAAGCCGGCGATTCTGCAAGGCGGGATGCACCGTATACAGTGTCAGCAAGGTGACGATGGCCGCAGCGAAGGCGATTCCTTCTTCGGCGTGGCTTTCGTTCACGTTCAGTTGCCGCGAGTAACGGAGGCCCATTCGCAGCAGTTGTGCATGAAACAGCAGCAGCAGCAGTATGCCGGCGACACCCGAATTGATCAGCGTGAAGAAGTACTGGCTGTCGGAAGGGCCGTCGTAGCGGTGGGCGAATCCGAAGAACCATTCGGCCAGGGTACTCCGTTCGAGCGCCGCGAAGATGACAGGCCAGACTTTATCGGTACGCCCGTCGTCGACGCCGGTTCCTGCGAATGTTTCCATCGTCCCCTCGATGCGCCACAAAATCATTGTTCCGAGCGGGGTGAACATCGTCACCACGAACAGTGCCGCGGCCACTCCAGAGACCTGGGCAAACACACGAACCGTTCGTCGCGATGCACCGGGCCGCATGGCAAGAAACCCCATGTACGCAAGAATGCCGACCATCCAAGCGAGAATCGACCCTCGCGACAGCGTCAGAAACATAGCCAGCGTCGGCACTGCTGCCATCACGAAACCGGATACGCCTCGTGTCAGAGGGAGCGTCAGAATCAGACCGAAAGCGAAATAGTCGCCGGCGAGAATCGGGTGTCCGTCGAACACCGACGTGATGCGTCCCGCCCCGCCAGACCGCAACTGCATACCCGAGGCCTGCATGTGGGCGCTGTCGGTCAATTCTCCATAATACGGATAGACTTTGCTCAAACCTCGAGTGACGATCAAACTCGGTAACTTGCGATGATGTTCAAGCGACTGCAACAGTCCGAGACAACCTGCCAGAAACATGAAAATCTGCAACCAGCGCAGCGAGCGGTGCAGCAATTCGTCGCGTCGTATTTTCGACCACCAGATAATGGCGAAGCACGAGAGCATATTGAACACGTACAACACAGGCCATTTAATGACAAATTGCAGATTCCATTTCCCCGTTATCAGACTGCCATAACAGGCCACGATGGCAGACAACGCCGAAAACAACAGGATGATCGACGCCCCGCGGCTTAGGGCAGGCTGCCGCCGCACGTGCAACAGCGAGATCACGAAGATGACTGGACACAGATATTGATCGACGCGCAGAAACGCTCCCGCTTCGAAGAGCGGCGACATCAGAATGCACATCCATAACAGTGGCAACATCGAACTCACCTCATCACGCGGCACGACTGATAGAAACCGCCGGCGACGATATCAACTTCGGCGGCTGCACCGATTCGCGTCGCACTCTCACCCGTCTGTTAACCGCATAAGTAACCGTGCCGTGTATCGCCTGAGACATCACGGCGACGATCACCATATTCATCAGGCACAACCCCGCCAGCATCGGCTCCGGATGCATCCACAAGCGGTAGGGGATTTGAAAAGGAGAATAAAGTTGACGTGAAAAAATTCCGGCATATTCGGCAAAACGGGGTTCTCCCGTCCGTTCGAACAATTCGCGTAACTGAGCGACGTGAAGCTTCTGATAGTCCTGATTCGTTAGTCGTCCGTGCAGATCGAATCGCGACCAGACACCGGCGTCGAATTCGGGAAGGCGATGTTTCAGCGCGCGAACGCCGGCGTCCCACAACGGCAGAAATTCGGGTTCGATCCGCGACAGATGCCACAGGCCGTTCATTGCAGCGTTGTGACTATTCAACACGCTCAGCGGTGCGATGTCCGGCGAAGCGTACTCTTCGAACCAGAGACCATGACCCTTCGACTGCGGTATGGCAACGCCGCCGTTTTCGATCGATACGTCCAGCGCGCGAGCCGCCTCACGGGCCGCGTCAAGATATCGCGGCAGACTTGTAAGATGATACGCCGCAAGCTCGACCACGATGACGTCTCCCTGAACCTTCGCGGAATACCAGGGTTGATTCAAGCCGTTGACAGACCGTTTGTCGTGCGATTCGTTCAACACATCGGCGATGTGAAGCAATCTGTTTCGCGCTGCCGCCGATATCGAAATCGGTTGCTGCCTTTCAACGGCATCAAGCACGGCCAGCGCCGAGCCGCGGACGATATGTACGGCCTGCATCCCGCTCATACGATTGCCACGGTCGGTCAGCGATGTTTGTTCGTCGTTTTGAAAGAGATTGCGTAAGGCGACGATTGCTCTGGTCTGCTCGGATTCAAGAAGCGACGTCAGAAACAGTCCGCCGACGAGACAGATCGAGACGTAACCGGTGTAATGCCATTTCGATAAGCCCGGTTTTGCGATCGTTCTTCGGCCGATGCGATCGAACAATCGTTGACAGGTTGCGCGTGATAACTGGAGGAGCGAAACGACATCCTTCGACCTAGGGATCATCAGTTCCCACCACCGTGTCGAGTTCAATCGGCAATAGACGACAATCGCCAGAATGGTATAAACGGTCCAGCCGAGCGATGACGACCACGCGGCCCCAACAATGCCGAATTTTGGGATCAACCACAAATTCAAACTGACGTTCACGACGACGAGCACGCCGGCGTTCCAGACGTTCCAGCCGACATATCCTCGAGCTGCCAGATCGTTCGCCAGCACCCGTGCCAGACTGGCAAGAACTGTTCCCGGTAACAGCCAGACAAGTACGTCGGCGGCGGGAATGAATTTCGGCCCGAGCAACAGCCCCAACAGAAAGCGTCCGGCAAAAACCAGAATCAGCGACATCGGCAACGTCAGCAAAAAGACGATGTTGCTCACCAGACGCGTTAACCGTTGTCGAGACGGATCGTCGGCATTCAATCGCGAAAGCCGGGGGAGTATCACCGTACTCACCGATTGAGAGAGAATCCACATGCGTTCGGTGACCATCGTTGCCCCGGCGTAAATTCCCGCTGCCGCCGGTGTCACGAATGCGTTGATCAGAAACAGGTCGCCGCGATGATTCAAGAACGCCAGAAGATTCGACAGATTCACCTTCCACCCGTAATTGAGACATCGCCAGGCATAGTTTTCGTTTGTACTCGGAGCAGATTCGACGTTGGAGACCGGAGCTGAAATTTCCGACTGAAGTTGTCGGCGAATCGGGACGATGCACAGGCATAATCCGATCGCTGCGGCGATGCCAAAGGCCACGATGGCGGAGGTTGCCCCTCCTCCCGCCGCGAAGGCGACTGCTGTAATCGCCAGCCCGCACAGCGCTTCGCACGAGAGAATACCGTTGAACCAACGAAAATTTTCGGCGGCGTGCAGCAGGCTCATCACAAACGAGCGTACGAGCAACACCGGATAGATGATGAGTGCCACGCACAGCAGTTCGCGACCGACGCCGGGAAAGAAAGACTCGCTTCCCCAGAGAATCGCCGTGCCACCCAGCAGACAACCGAGCAGGCCGAGCATAAAGGCCATGTGCAGGCTCGATCGCAGCGCTTGTGCCGGAGAGATCTCGCCCCGCCCGATAAAATAGACATTTGACGCCGATACGCCCATGTTGAACAACGACAGCAAGAAGTTGGGCAATGCCAGCGTGAGCACGACAGCCGCGAAAAGCTCAGGCCCCAGCACTCGTCCGCGCAGAGATGCCAACGCCAGACCCAATGCAAAAACCCATACTTTCGACATCAATGTCGTCAGCACATGGCCGATGATCGAGCGTAACCCGGTCGATGACGAGATCGCCGGAACCGATGCCGTCGCACTCATGCCGCCCGCTCCCTGGTGCTGATGGTCTCGCGATCAAGCGACAGGGAAACATCGTCGGAAACGTTTTGCTTCGTATCGGCGGTTGTCAGCGTACGCCGATAAATCGTACGCAATTGCCGTGCCACCGCCTCGCCGCTGAATTGACGCAGACAATCGTCGCTGATCGTCAACGACGGAAACCGCAGATAGTCGTCGGAACATTCTCGCATCGCTGTGGCGAACGCAGAGGGAGATCGCGGAGGAACGAGAATCCCGTTCGTGCGATTGACGATGCATTCCGGTCCGCCGCTCCGAGTGGCGATCACCGGTTTTCCGCACGCCATCGCTTCGATCAGTACCACGCCAAACGTCTCGACATGACTCGGCAGCACGAACGCATCACAATGTTGCATCTCGGCGAGCACCTCGCTGCGATCGAGTTCGCCGAGAAATCGAACTTGCTCGGCGATTCCCAGTGCAGCGGCATGGGCGATCAGTTTTTCGCGCAGCGGACCATCGCCGCCGATTCTTAATTCGTGTCCCCGGTTACCACGAAACGCCTCGGCGAAGGCTTGCAGTAAATCGAGGTGTCCTTTTTTCTCTGTCAGGATGGCCACGTTCAGCCAGCGAAACGGACGAAGTACCGAAGAATCGGTTCCGTCGATGTCGTGTGCCGCGGGACGAAACCTCGGGTCGACCATGTTCGGAACCCATTCCCACTTCACGGTGTCGAGACCGTCGATCACAGGAAACTGTTCCGCCAGCAACGACCCTAACGACGGACTGACGACGATGCGGGCTGCAGCGCTGCGAAATGCCCGTTCGATCATCGGCTTCTGCCACGAACGCACGATTCCCCGCGCGAACGCTGTGCTGTGTTCGGTGAGTACGTAGGGAATGTCGTAACGGCGGCGCAGTTCGTCGGCGAGTACGCCTCCGTATAGCGCGCTGTGTACGTGAATCAGATCGGGCATTCCCTGTTGTCGCACGTAATGCTCGAACAGCCGTCGCCCCGAAAGAAGCCACAACTTCGCATGACAGGGGGGCCAGAAGGGGAACCACGACCAGCCGTAATGGCTATAGGTGGCGACGCCGTTGTCGTCGACGAAATCGAGTCCTGCCGAAGCGACGTTCTTGCGCCTGGTAAATCGGCGCAGACTTTGTCGCTGAGGAGCGATCACGCCAATCTGTAAGCCGGATCCCCTTAGAGCCTGAGCCTGCTCGCGGAAAAAGATGCCGCGGGTCGGTTGTAAAGGGGTCGGATACCACGAAGGTAAAATCAGGACATGCATGGCAACCAGAGGGTGCAACAGAAATCGGGAAGCTGTGACGGATCGACCTCGACGCGCCGCCCGCGCCGGCCGATTTTGAACATGCGATAGCCCCATCCCGTCAGTAGCTCGACCACGTCGCGCTTGGAATAACCGGCGGCCTGGTACGTCTCTTCATTGATTTCGAGCATCAGGAACGGATGAAATTTCTGAATCGATTCGGCCGCTCCCTTAAGAACGAACAGCTCGGCTCCCTCGACGTCGATCTTCATGCCGTCGAGCCGCGTACAACCCGACTGGGCGAACTGTTCGTCGAACACCTCGATGCGAACGGTGCCGAGCGCTTTGTTGCGGTAATCGGTGCGATAGAGCGAACCGAGACCTTCGTGCCAGCTGCCGTGTGCGGTCAGATCTTCAGTGGTGTAGATTTCGAGCGATCCGCGGGCGTCACCCAGACCGCATTGGTGAAGCTCGACATTCTGAAATTGATTGATTTCGACGTTTTCTTTCAGCACGACGAAGTTATCGAGTAATGGCTCGAAACTCAGCACCCGGCCGTTGTATGCGTACTTCGCGGCAAACGTTGTGAACTCCCCCTGATTTGCTCCGACATCGGCGAAGACCGACGTGGGTTTGAGAAGCGTCCGCAGGCAGAACAGTTCATTCAGCGAGTGATACCCGCGCCAGTAAATGAGGCTTCCCATGTACGACGCACGATCGATGCGAAGCTTCAGGTCGCCGTCGAAATCGTTAACGACGATCGACCCGCGGGATGTTCCGGCGTACCGTTTGACGAAGTGACGTCGAACCGGTTCGATCAACCGGTTACCGCCGCGAACGGACATCAGTTTTTTAGTGATCTGTCGCAAGGCATGTTCGATCACAGGCATGGTAGACCTCGTGTCTTTTCTTCCACTCTCACCGAAAGAACCGGGGTGAGAAGTTTTCCAAACTTTTTGTCATTCTCGTTTCCAGGCTCCGCCTGGGAACGCAAGTCTTCGCAGCACCGCTGCGTCTGTGGGGGAACGAAAACGGTTCACGCCACTTTTCGTAAGTGTTGAAACTGGTGAATGGGGAAATGACGGATGGTCACTTC
>JAQCEJ010000163.1 GCA_027618475.1 Planctomycetota bacterium
GTGCGACGTCGGCCCGTTCGACGCCGACGACAACGCGATCGGGTTTGGTGAAATCGTCGATCGCGGCCCCTTCTTTGAGAAACTCAGGATTCGATGCCACAAACACCCGGCGGCCGGACAGTTCTTGCAGCTTGTCGGCGGTCTGACGGTTGGTACCGACGGGTACCGTGCTTTTAAGAACGACGATGGCGTCATTTTTAAGAATCGGAGCCAACGATTCGACGACTTTCCATAAACTCGACAAGTTCGCCGAGCCATCGTCTCCCTGCGGTGTGCCGACGGCAATGAAAACGCATTTCGCCGTGGGGACGCATTCTTCGTATTTCGTGGTGAACTTCAACCGGCCTGCCTTAGCGTTGCGGATGACAAGTTCGGTAAGCCCCGGTTCGTAAATCGGAATGATCCCGCGACGCAGGTCGTCTATTTTCTTCTGGTCGATATCGAGACAGGTGACGTCGTTGCCGCTTTCGGCAAAACATGTTCCCGTCACCAGTCCGACGTATCCCGTTCCCACCATCACGATCTGCATGGTTTTCGATCTCTCCGTCTGCGGCTCTCATCATTTAACATGGCAATTTCAGGGCGCACCTTCTCTGCGAAGGTTGTATTGTGGTGACGAGTAGGGGATACCTGTCAATCACAAGGTCATATTCAGAGCCGGTTTTTCTCTGGTCGCGACCGCGACCCGCTAAAACCAGTACGATCGGCAAAACCTGTTGCCGATTTTACTCGGGCTCGACAATCTCGGCAGGAATCCGGGCGATCGATACCAGAGTATCTTCGTCGTCGAGACGAATGACACGAACACCTTGCGTATTGCGTCCCACGAGGCTGACCTCTTTCGCCCGAATCCGCTGAATTTTTCCGGCCGCTGTTACCATCAGAATATCGTCCCCTTCGTGGACGCCGACGCAATCGACGACCTTTCCATTACGGGCCGACGTACGAATATCGCGAATTCCTTTACCGCCGCGGCGTTGTCGGCGGTAATACATATTGCCTCTGACCGTGTCGGCGTCAGCTTCTTCCGCTTCATCATCGATCTCGGCGTCCGTTTGTGCATCGGATTCAATCTCTTCGGTATCGGATTCTATCGGCGTTTCGTCGGCAGCGGGTGCTTCGACTCCTTCATCGAGTGCGGGATCGATGGTGCCGAACAGTGTCCGTTTGCCGTATCCGTTTTCGCAGACAGAGAGCAGGCTCATCTCTTCATGGGCAACCACCATGCCGATGACACAGTCACCTTTCGATAGTTTGATGCCGCGAACGCCACGCGTGTTGCGGCCCATGCTGCGGGCATCGGCTTGCGAGAAGCGAATCGACATTCCCGAGGCAGTAACCAACAAGACGTCGTCATTTTTAGAGACGATCGCGACTTCGATCAACTCATCACCGTCGTCGAGGTTGATCGCGATGATCCCCCCCTTAAGCGGCCGGCTGTATGCGGTCAGAGGGGTCTTTTTGACGATGCCGTTGCGCGTGCACATCATCAGGAAGCGGTCTTCATCAAAGTCGCGTACCGGAAGACAGTTGTAGATCCGTTCGCCTTCCTGCAGCGACAACAGATTAACGATCGCCCGGCCCTTCGACGTCCGGCTTTGCAGCGGGAGGTCATACACTTTTTGCCAATAGACTTTGCCACGATCGCTGAAGAATAATAGAAACGCATGTGTACTCGAAACAAACACATGTTCGAGAGGGTCTTCTTCGTCGGCCTTGGCCCCCATAATCCCTTTGCCGCCGCGATTTTGAGCTTGATACGCACCGAGCTGAATCCGCTTGATGTAGCCGCGCTGCGAGAGCGTGACGACCATCGGCTCTTCGGCAATCAGGGTTTCCATATCGACGTTGGAAAGCTCTTCGCCGGTGATTTCTGTGCGTCGTTTGTTGCCATACTTCTTCTGGAGTTCCTGCATATCCTCACGGATGAGAGCGAGAATTCGCGATTCGTCGGAAAGAAGTTCGCGATAACCGGTGATGTCGTCGAGCAATTGTCGATGTTCACCGACAAGATTGTCTCGTTCGAGATTAGCCAATGAACCGAGCTGCATCGAGACGATCGCCTCGGCCTGATTGGCAGAGAGACGATAGACGGGAGCGATTCCCTGTTCTTCCTGATAAATGCTGAAACCATAGTCACCGAGGGCACGGGCCAGCATCTCGGAGGGGACTTCGATCGCCTGTAGATTCGTTTTCGCCTCGGCACGACTGGCAGATTTGCGAATCGTCTGAATGACGTTATCGATGTCGATCTGCGCGAACAGCAATCCTTCAACGGTGTGCTTGCGCTTGCGGGCTTCGGCGAGTTGATATTCGGTCCGCCGGCGAATGACGTCGATGCGATGGCGAATAAACGCCTGAATCATCTCGCGAACATTCATCAACTGCGGACGGTTGCCCGACAGCGCCAAAAGAATAATGCTGATCGTCGTCTGCAGCGGTGAATACTGGAACAATTGATTCAGCACGACGTCTTTATCGGCATCTCGTTTGAGCACGATGTGCAACAGCACCTGCCACGGCGGGATGTTGCGGTCGGTGAGATCGACGATGCGGGCGATCCCTTTGATCCGTTCGTCGCGCACCAGTTGTTCGAGCTTCTCGCGGATGCGGTCGCGCGTTTCGAGATACGGAATTTCGGTAACGACGATCACATCGGCGTTCTTCTCGGTTTCGAAGTGCGTTCGCGCTCGCAGCGTAATCGTCGACCGACCCGTGAAATAGCCTTGTCGAATCCCCATCCGACCGCAGATCAGGCCCCCCGTGGGAAAATCGGGACCGGGAAGAACTTCGACCAGATCGTCGAGCGAAGCCTCTGGTTCGTCGATCATCAGCATAATGGCGTCGCAAACTTCGCTCAGATTATGCGGAGGAATACTCGTCGCCATGCCGACGGCGATACCGCTCGAACCGTTGACCAGCAAGTTGGGAAACCGGGCAGGCAAGACAACCGGTTCGGTTCGCTGCTGGTCGTAGGTCGCGACATAATCGACGGTGTTCGAGTCGATGTCTCGCATCATTTCGGCTGCGAGTGAAGAAAGGCGAGCTTCGGTGTATCGCATGGCCGCAGGAGGAAGCCCGGCCAGCGAACCGAAATTTCCCTGCTTGTCGATAAGCACATCGCGCATCGTCCATTCTTGCGCCATACGGACGAGCGTAGGATAAATCGCCTGGTCGCCGTGCGGGTGGTAATTACCCATCGTCTCGCCGGCAATCTTGGAACATTTCGTTCGACTGGCATTCGGCCCGAGATTGAGGTCGTCCATCGCGACCAGGATGCGGCGCTGCGATGGTTTAAGCCCGTCGCGGACATCGGGTAGGGCGCGACTGATAATCACGCTCATCGCATATGTCAGATAGCTGTTCCGCATCTCGTCTTGAATGTCGAGTTGCCGAACGTTTCCTCCTGGCGGCGTGGGAACGGACAGATCTCCATCTCCGGTTGACAAAGCGAATTCTCCTTTAAGTCGTTCTCATTCGTTCGATCACGAAAGAGACGTTGAAGTGTCACAGCCTGAGCGCCAGATTCCGCAGTTTCGACGGAAAAAAACGCCCGAAAAAGTGGGCGACGGCGTATAAAAACCACATGTTTCTGACGTGGCGAAATTATACGAAATCGAGGCTCGATTCTCAATCGAACGGGACGCTCTAAATCCTTGAAAAATAGTAGATTCCGCGAATTTTTCGCCTCGTCGTCGCAAATCGATTCCGGCGTTCACCCCCACCCTCCAAATCCACAAAAATCCATCGTCAGGACTGGCAATTTGTCCGTATCCGGCGACAATGATGCGAGGGGATTACAACATCGAGAACGACGAGACGTATCGCCACTTGAAAACCGTCGACTTAACCCCATGACCTCGGCGGAGATCGACTTCACACCACGGATGAAAACGCACCAGTGAGCAGCAACGAACCGACATTGATGATGTCAAGCGAGCAGCTGCGTCACGCCGAGCAACTCAGCCGTGCGCTCAGCCAACCCCCGGCATCGGTTCGCGGCTATCAGATTCTGCGCAGCCTCGGGGAAGGGGCGTATGGATCGGTCTGGCTGGGACGCGAATCGAACACCGGTAAATTCGTTGCCATCAAGTTCTACACTTACCGCCGCAGCCTCGACTGGTCGTTGCTCAATCGCGAAGTGGAAAAGCTGGCAACGCTGTATACCTCACGCAAGATCGTCGGACTCGTCGAGGTCGGTTGGGATGGCGACCCGCCGTATTACGTGATGGAATACCTCGAAAACGGATCGCTTGCCAATGTCCTTTCGACGGGGCCGTTGCCTGCAGAGGAGGCGGTGCGCATCGCACGTGCGCTGATTGTCGCTTTGGTTCATGCGCATGGCCGGGGCGTATTGCATTGCGACTTGAAACCGGCGAACGTACTGCTCGATGCCGATTTCGAACCGCGTCTGTGCGATTTTGGTCAGTCGCGCCTGTCGAACGAACAAAATCCCGCGCTGGGAACTTTGTTCTATATGGCTCCCGAGCAGGCCGATCTCAAGGCGGTGCCGGATGCCCGTTGGGACGTGTACGCCCTTGGGGCACTCTTGTATCACATGTTGTGTGGCGAGCCACCGCATCGGACCGATGACGCACTCAAAACCATTCACGACGCACAATCACTGGAAGATCGACTGACAGCCTATCGCCGGATCATTCGCTCGGCACCGACTCCGAATGCACACCGGCGTGTGAAGGGAGTCGACCGTCGACTCGCTGACATCGTCGACCGATGTCTGCACGTCGACCCTCAGAAGCGTTTTCCTAACGCTCAAGCCGTGCTCGAAGCGCTGGATGATCGCGAAGCCTATCGCAAACGCCGACCGTTGATCGTATTAGGAATTCTCGGTCCCGCCGTGTTGCTGTCGGCGATGGCGATGATGGCGACGCAACTTGTTTCAAGAACGTTTCAGGATTCGGAATCCAATCTCATCGCCAGCGCGCTCGATCGCGAGCGAATTTCGGTTCGGTTCCTGGCGCACAGCGTCGAACGCGAACTCGCCATCCGTCAGGCCGAACTCGAAGACATTTCGAAGAAAAAGGAAGTCATCGACGCCGTCATTCACGCGGCGAAGACGGGCTATCGCGATCGAGACCAATTGACGGAATTGTTGAATGCTGAAAAGAAAAAGATCGAAACTCGTGTGAAGGTACAGGGACGAGAGTCAGCCGAGAGCTGGTTTTTCGACGATCAGAAGGGATATCAGCGTTGGCGTCATCCACGCGGTGTGACCTCGCTCGACAAACTGTGGAACTGGCGCGATTACTTTCACGGGCTCGATCGCGAGTTTTCACCCGAGACCGTTCCTGCTGATATCAAACCGACATCCCAGCCGCACATCTCAACGGCCTTTCGCAGTTCCGAGACGCATCAATACATGGTTGCCGTTTCGGTTCCGGTCTGGAACGAAGACCGAACCGAAGTCATCGGGATACTGGCACAGACGACACATCTCGGTCAACTTCTGGCGGAACATACTCACATTATGAAGGGAAAAAACCAACTTTCCGCGGATAACACGATCAGCCTGGTTGACGGCCGCAATGGCAAACTCCTCGATCATCCCTGGATGACGTCGCAGGTTATGGCCGATTTATCGGATGAGCGCGTCGAACAGATGAAATGGACCCCGGACCAATTAAAACGGTATTCGAAAGACCTGCAGATCGCAGAAACGCATCCTCCGACCGATCACGATCATATCGTCCCTCCGTTCGCCGACGATTCGTACGACGATCCCGTGGGACGAATCCTTCCTCACGAATTCGGGGAAAAATGGCTCGCGGCATTTGCTCCGGTCGGAAATCTCAAATGGATCGCCGTCGTACAAGAACGGAGAAATGCGGCCCTTGAACCAATCCACCGGATGCGAGCCAACGCCGAAAAATTCGGAATCTGGGCGTTCTTGATCGGCGGTACGCTCGTCGGCACATTGTGGTATTTCGTCTTTCGTGCGGTCAGTGAACGCGACGAAGGCATCCGCTCGAGCAACCTCAGCCTTTCGACTGGCACTCCCTCCGAGGTGAAGACGCCTACCGATTTGTGACGGGCCCTCTGTGGCGATACAATCGATTCGGCTGCAATCGCCGGTGCTTTGTGAACACGTTGAGAGAACCGGCATACCGTTGTTATTGCTTCTCTGCACTCGCACGGGTTTGAGAACCGGGATGGCCGCGGTTTCATCGCTCGATCGATGGCGGAAAAATTAGCCACCTGATGGTCAAGAAACGGTTTGTTTGTAAGGAACGTTCCGCTTGTTTGAACTACTTGTCGAAGGCCCCAACCCGCGCCAAAGGTTACGTCATCTGTTCCCGAAACAGGGATCGGCGACCATCGGCCGGCACGAACAGGCCGATGTGGCGATTCCCTGGGAAAATTTTCTTTCACGGCGGCACGTCGAACTGACGATCGGCGACGAAAAGATTGACGTGCGCAAATTGCCGGGTGCAGGGAATCCGCTTTTTTTCGCCGGAAACCCCACCGATCAATTTTCGATGCGGGCGGGCGATTTTTTTGTGATCGGCTCAACTCGATTTCTCCTGCGCAAACCGGCACAGTCCACCAGTCCCTCCGAAGAATCTCTGTTGGAACAGGTGACATTTCAACCGCAAGAACTCGCCAGCGTCAGGTTTCGCGATGCCGATCGGCGAATCGAAGTGTTGTCTCACCTTCCCGACGTCATCTCCGGTTCGCGCAGCGAAGCCGATATGTACTTTCATCTGGTGAATCTGATCTTGGCCGGCGTTGCCCACGCCGAGGCGGTAGCGATCGTCCAATTGGATACCAATCATTCGATTAAAGTGTTGCATTGGGACCGCCGCCGCGAAACCGCCGGGCCGTTTCAGCCGAGCCTCCGCCTGGCAAAAGAATCGCTCGAAAACAGTCGGCGTACGGTGCTGCACGTCTGGTCGTCCGATGAGGGAGAGCGCGGCGACGCGTTCACGCATAGTGCCGAAGTCGATTGGGCCTTCTGTACCCCCGTAACGGAGGCGGATCGCGAACCGTGGGGCCTGTACATCGCCGGTCGAATGGACCGCTCGCTGATGGGGACGGGGGAAACGCTCGGTGAAGGTGACAACCTGAGAGCTGATGTCAAGTTCGTCGAACTCCTCTCGGCAATCGTCCGCGCAGTGATTCGAACCAATCAACTCGAACGCCAGCAGTCGGGACTGCGGCAGTTCTTTGCCTCACCCGTATTGGCGGCGCTGGGCGATGACCTGAATACCGATCTGCTTGAACCGAGGGATTGCGACGTTACCGTTTTATTCTGCGACCTGCGCGGCTTCAGTCGACAGGCCGACCAGTCCGCCGACAATTTGCGCGGGTTGCTTGACCGCGTGAGCCGCGCGCTGGGTGTGATGACGGAACAGATTCATGCCCATGGAGGCGTCACCGGAGATTTTCAAGGAGATGCAGCTCTCGGATTCTGGGGCTGGCCGTTTGCCTCGGATGATTCGGCCCTTAAGGCCTGCCGGGCAGCACTCGGAATTCGCGACGCGTTTTCGCAGACATTCCATCGCCGCGATCATCCACTTGCGGGGTTTCACATGGGGATTGGAATCGCCCACGGCCGGGCGGTTGCGGGAAAAATCGGTACCAGCGACCAGGTGAAGATTACCGTGTTCGGTCCCGTCGTCAATCTCGCCAGCCGATTGGAAGGCATGACGAAGCAACTCCAGGTACCGATCATCATCGATGAAGCAACGGCTGCGATTCTTCGTTCACGAGATGCAGTAGACGACTGCCGTCTTCGCAAGCTTGCGAAGATCCTGCCATACGGGATGGAAAACCATGTCGTCGTCAGCGAATTGTTACCCGCTGCCAGCGTGCAACCCGAATTGACCGACGAACTGATTCGGCAATTCGAGAGGGGAGTCGATGATTTTATCGCAGGGGACTGGGAGTCGGCGTATCGTTCACTGCACGGCATGCCAGCGGGAGATCGGGCTCAGGATTTTCTATCCATCCTGATCGCCCAGCATAACCGGGCCGCTCCTGCCAACTGGGACGGTATTATCCGTCTCCCCGGGAAATAACGCATCTCCCGAAAGAGAGCGCGTTCCGAATATAACAGCTATGCACATATTGCCGGTTCGGTGCCTGAACTCACCACAAACCACGATGAAGTTTCAACGATTTTGGGGCACCGACACGTGAGTGTTGTAAAGTTTGTGTAGACCCGAGAACATTCAGATCGCTGACACGAATTCGTATCATTCGTGGGGGCGATCCTAACGAATATAAAGTGTAATGACCTTATTAAGTCACCAGCAAACGACAATCGACGTGTGCCATCCGGAGTGGAGTGATACATTCACTTGCACAACCGAAAGCACAGTCAATGCCAACGCAAGAGAGTTCGAATGGAACACTCTTTCACCGCGCATTCTCGATCTGTTGTCGTCATTAAATACTCTGTTTAACTCGCCTCTGCCCGTCGAACAGAAGGTGGACTGACATTTGACTCAATGACCGATCCCTCCGACGCGACACGTAAGCCACCCGCATCCCCGCAGGACATCTCGCCAAGACGATCATCATGAAAACACGACCCCATATTCTGGTGATCGATGATGATCCGTTGTTTCGCACTCTGATGATGTCGATTCTTGGAAGAGAATTCATCGTCGCCGTCTCGAGCGAAGGGTCGGAAGGGTTTCAACTCGCCATCGATAATCCTCCCGATATTGTGATCATCGATCTCCTGATGCCGGGTTGGGATGGAATGCGCACGCTGCAAGCGATCAAATCTCATCCGTCGCTTAATCAGGTGAAGGTCGTCATCATGACCTCCGTCGCCACGCGCAAGTCGGTGTTGGAAGCGATTCAAAGCGGAGCCAACGATTACATCATCAAGGCCAGCTTCCGCCGCGAAGAATTTCTTGCCAAGTTGCTGCGATTGCTTCCCGAATGGACGTGTGAAGCCTTCGACAACATGAAAGGGCAAACGCCCAACCGCGTCACTGCCGTTTCACCGAAAGTGGGTAATGCCCCCCCTCCTGTCGAATCCGCGAATTCGAGTCGCGATGAACCGACGACGACTTCCCAAGCGAATCGCGAACCCGTCAGCGCTTCCGAACCAGAATCGGACGATTCGATGTCTGTTACAGCCCCAGGGCCAGCGCTCACTAACTTCCTGAGCCGGTGAGGGTTTGGAGCAGAAAGTCGTTG
>JAQCEJ010000164.1 GCA_027618475.1 Planctomycetota bacterium
TTCCGCTGCGCGGTGCGCCCCCGCCACCCATTTTACTGTCTGCCGAAATCCATTCTCTCTTGTCGGCAACCGCAAAACTATCTATCGTCTCGGAGCGCAGAACATGCCGGCACCGAACATTTCGAGACAGGGCGTGTCCGATACCGATAAACAACGATTGACGTCTCCTACGAAAGAAACTTTCCGATGAATGCGAATGCCAGGATGGAACAGATTGTCGGATTGTGCAAACGACGGGGTTTCCTGTTTCAGTCGTCCGACATTTACGGCGGGATACAAGGCTTCTGGGATTACGGCCCGCTCGGCGTCGAACTCAAACGGAACGTTCGCGAGGCGTGGTGGCGCGACATGATCACGCTGCATGACGAACTTGGCATCCCCGCCGGGGCTCCGCAATCGTTCTCGATGGTTGGTGTCGAATCGTCGATCATCATGCATCCGCAGGTCTGGAAAGTCTCGGGGCATTACGATCTGTTTCACGACTTCATGGTCGATTGCCGCGAATGCAAAGCCCGCTTTCGGGCCGATCACGTCAAGTCGAGTGAATGTCCAATCAAGCCGAGTAAACACCCCGGCGAGCACGATAAGTGCCAACTCACCGCACCGCGTGAATTCAATCTGATGTTCAAAACGATCGCTGGAGCATTATCGGGAGAAGAAGGAACCGTCTTTCTCCGCCCCGAAACGGCGCAGGGGATGTTCGTCAATTTCAAAAACGTCTGCGATTCGAGCCGCGTGAAAGTTCCCTTCGGTATCGCGCAGATCGGCAAGAGTTTTCGGAATGAAATCACGCCGAGGAATTTCACGTTCCGTTCGCGCGAATTCGAGCAGATGGAGATGGAGTTTTTCTGTCATCCCTCCGAATCGCGGGCCTGGTACGAATACTGGCGCGACCGCCGTTACAACTGGTATCTGACGCACGGCATCAAATCCGATAATCTGATCCTCCGCGATCACACGCAGGAAGAATTAGCGCATTACTCAGTCGGAACCGCCGACGTCGAGTATGCGTTTCCCTTTCTCGACGCCGGTGAATATGGCGAACTCGAAGGAATCGCCCACCGCGGCGATTTCGATCTTCGCTCGCATATGGAAGGCAAACTCGTCCGCCAGAATAACGAACTCGTCGTCGAAAAAGGGGAAGGAGACGCTCCCAAATATCGCGGCAGCGGAAAGGATCTCTCGTACTTCGACGATCAGTCGCGCGAGCGGTTTATTCCGCACGTCATCGAACCCGCCGCCGGTGCCGACCGGGCAACGTTGGCATTTTTGTGCGAAGCGTTTCACGAAGACGAACAGCCCGACGAAAAGGGAGCAATGCAAAAGCGGACGGTGCTCAAATTGCACCCCCGGCTCGCCCCGATCAAGGCGGCCATCTTCCCGCTCATTAAGAAGGAAGGGATGCCCGAAACCGCCGCCGCGATTTATCGCGATCTCAAATCGGCCGGTATCGCATGCATCTATGACCAGCAGGCGGCCATCGGAAGGCGCTACCGCCGACAGGACGAAATCGGAACGCCGTACTGTTTAACGATCGACGGCGACACGGCGACCGATCAGTGCGTCACCTTACGCGACCGCGATTCGCTAGAACAAGTCCGCGTGCCGATCAAGGATATCGTCGATGAGATTTCCCGCCGCCTGCGGGCGTGATTTCCAAACCCTCTCCCCGCGGGAGAGGGTCGCCGCGCAGCGGCGGGGTGAGGGGCGTGGTTGATGTTCGAACGTGAGCAAGAAGCCATCATCGTCCCCCGCTCCCCTCACCCGGATGCTGCGCATCCGACCTCTCCCACAGGGAGAGGTTTAAGTACCCGTCCGCTCGACGCCACGCTACGAAAACGTCACCGCTTGCGGTATCATGCGCGCATCCAACACTCACACCACGGAGGCACCCCATGCTCACACCCGAAACTCGTGCTCGCGATTTTCCGTCTCTCACCGGCAGAACGTATCTCAACACCGCCGCCGAGGGGATTCCTTCCCTCGCGGTTAAAGAGTCACTGCTGCAATACTTCGCCGACAAGCAACTCGGCATGGACGGCCGCGATCCGCACTTCGCACAACTCGCCGCTGCGAAAGAACTCGTCGGTCGATGTTACGACCTGACCGCCGACGAGATCGCCATTTGCTCGTGCACGTCGGAAGCATACAACCTGCTGGCGCTCGCGATGCAGTTCAAAGCGGGAGACGAAGTCGTGATCAACGATCTCGATTTTCCCGCCGGAGCGACGCCCTGGTTGCAGGAATCGTGTCCCGCGACCGTCAAAGTCTGGAAATCGGTTGGGGGTGCGCTTCGCATCGAAGATTTGGTTCCGCTGTTGAATCGGAATACCAAACTCGTGACGATGTCGCTTGTCAGTTTTTTCAACGGGTTTATGATTCCGCTCGACGAAGTGACGGCAACCGTCCGTAAGAATTCGTCGGCGTTGCTCGCGGTCGATGTGACGCAGGCGCTGGGACGTATTCCGCTCAAGCTCGACGACGTCGACTGGATTGTCAGCAGCACGCACAAATGGATTCTCGGCCCACACGGCGGTGGTCTCGTCGGCGTGCCGAATCGCAGCGCCGCGAAACTGACCGTTCCTGCCGGAGGGTGGTATCACCTGAAGGATGCCTTCGGAGCCGAGCGGTTCGATCGCGCCGTCAGTCAGCAAGGCGCGGCAGGCTTCGCCGTCGGCATGCCGAACTTCCCGGCGATTTATCCGATTCGTGCGGCTCTCGATTACATTATGAAGATCGGCATCGAGGCGATTTACAAGAGTGCCCAACCGCTGGTCGAGATGTGCCGTGCGGAGTTGAACAAACTGCCCGTCGAGTTGCTCACACCAAAGACAGGTGAAGTTGCAGGCATTCTGGCGTTTCGGCATCCGAAGGCGGAAGAACTGCACAAGAAGCTGCACGCGAAGAACATCCACGTGATGTCGCACGCGGGTCGATTGCGGGTGGCGATTCACGGCTATAATACGCAGGCGGATATTGAGGCGTTTTTGGGTGAACTGAAGGCATCATTGTAGCTGGCCTCTGTGAGGCCGGACCGTGGTCGCAGACCACGTCAACTCGCCGATGAAAGGCACCCTCATCCGGCCTGCGGCCACCTTCTCCCTGAGGGAGAAGGGAAAATCACGTCAACCCGTGGCGAATCAACTCGGGGATCGCTTCGCCGCTCTCCAGGATATATCTCGGGCGGCCGGCGAAATCGGTGATGGTGGCGTTGGCGTAATCGATGCCGAGATGCCTATAGATCGTTGCGAGGAAATCGCGCGGTCCGACGGCACGGTCAACGGGATATTCCCCTTTGGCATTCGTCGCTCCGATGATCTGACCGGTTTGAATTCCGCCGCCGGCGAAGATCATTGAATTCGCCCCCGGCCAATGGTCACGGCCTGGCTGGACGACCCCTGCTTCGGCACTCGCCACACCGCCGCCACTGCTGGCGACATGCGAGATGCGCGGCGTGCGACCGAATTCACCAGTCGCGATCACCAATACCCGTTTGTCGAGTCCGCGATCGTAGATATCTTCGATCAGTGCCGAGAGCGTTTGATCGACGGTCGGCACCCGAAACTTGAGAGCGTCGAAGACATGCTGATTCACCGCGTGATCGTCCCAGTTCTGCACACGGCCGCAGAGCGGGCCGTCGAATTCGGTCGTGATGATCTCGACCCCCGCTTCAACGAGTCGGCGAGCCATCAGACATTGCTGTCCCCACTGATGCATCCCATAACGCTCGCGGACTTCGATCGGCTCTTTGGTGAGGTCGAAGGCTTCGCGGGCAGCGGGACTTGTGAGAAGCGACAACGCCTGACCTTCGAAACGATCGATGGCGTTCATCATCCCCGACTGGTCGATCTCTCGATGCATGCGATCAAACGATTGCTTGAGCCGCAACCGGCTGTCGAATCGATCGGCCGTTTGCGACGTATCGAGGCCGAGGTTGGGAATCTTGAAATCGGGACTGCTCGGGTCGCCGAAGATTTTGAACGGTTCGTACGAGGCTCCCAGCGTTGTCGGGCCGGCGATCGTAAAACTGTCGTATCGGTCGACCGGGTTGACGGCGATGTAATTCGGCAGCATCTTTCGCTGATCAGATCGCATGTAGTGAGCGATCGACATCCAGTCGGGAATTTTCGGGACGAGCTTGTCGCCAGCATCGGGATCTCCCGCGAGAACCTGCAGCGACCCAGAGGGGTGACCTCCTCCGTTATGCGTGACCGATCGCAATATCGAATATTTGTCGGCGATCTGCGCCATCCGCGGCAACAGCTCGGTGATGTTGATGCCGGGGACGTTGGTCGCGATCGGCTCGAACGGGCCCCGGTATTCGGCGGTCGCATTCGGCTTGGGATCCCACGTATCGAGATGACTGCACCCCCCACGGAACCAGACCAGAATAACGGCGGTCCGTTCCTTTTCACCGGTCTCGGCAGCCTGTAACGCCTTGAGGCGATACAAATTAGCCAGGCTCAGCGAGGTGAACCCCGTCCAACTCGCCTTGAGAAACTCACGGCGTCCGGCGGATGTTTTCGATGGGGGGCGGGGATGTTCCATACGGGGAGCAAATTTCTTCGCAGGAATGTTAGGTCAGAATAAATTATTATCGACGCTGAGGGAACATTTTATGCATCGATTCGGAGAGTTCAAATCAATTTCAACTGATTAATACTACCTTATAGAAGACTCGTCCGGCAAGCGCGATTGTGGTTGCTTGTACCTTTTTGCCGGTCTGCTTACCATCGGAATCGTCGGAACCCGTTACACTTATATGCTCAGGAGCAGAATACGTCATGTCGATGCCATTGAATCGTACCAAAAGCCGAGAACATTTCGCCCGGGCCTGCAAGGTTATTCCTGGTGGAGTCAACAGTCCCGCCCGGGCCTTCGGAGCCGTGGGGGGAGACCCGCTGATCATCGATCGCGGCGTAGCCCAGTATCTGTACGACATCGACGGCAACCAACTGCTCGATTACGTCGGTTCGTGGGGTCCGCATATTCTGGGGCATCGGCATCCCGCGGTGCAGGGGGCGCTCGAAAAAGCATTGTCGAAAGGGACGAGTTTCGGAGCGCCGACCGCCGCCGAGACCGAACTCGCCGAACTGGTGATTCAGGCTGTCCCTTCGATCGAACAGGTGCGGATGGTCAACTCGGGGACCGAGGCGACGATGTCTGCCGTCCGGTTGGCACGTGGTTTTACGGGGCGGGATTTAATCGTTAAATTCGCGGGGTGTTATCACGGCCACGTCGACAGTTTATTGGTGCAGGCGGGAAGTGGTGCGTTAACGCTGGGGGTGCCGTCGAGCCCCGGCGTTCCTGCGGGGTGCACGGCCGATACGCTCAGCCTCGAATACAACGACGTCGAGCAACTCGAAAAAACGTTCGCCGAACGGGGCGACAAGATCGCAGCGGTAATTCTCGAACCGGTCGTCGGCAACATGGGGGTCGTGATCCCATCGAAAGAATTTTTATCGGCACTGCGCAAACTGACCGAACATCACGGTACCGTTTTGATCTTTGACGAAGTGATGACCGGGTTTCGCGTTGCCTACGGCGGTGCCCAAGAACGATTCGGCATCACTCCCGATTTAACGACGTTGGGAAAAATTCTCGGCGGAGGAATGCCGGTCGGAGCGTACGGCGGTCGCGCCGATATCATGGCGAAGATTTCACCGCTCGGTCCGGTGTATCAGGCGGGAACGCTTTCGGGGAACCCATTGGCGATGGCGTGCGGCATCGCAACGCTGATGTCGCTTCAATCGGAAGATCCTTATCCGCAGCTTGAACAAACGACGAAGGCGTTGTGTGAAGGACTCTCCGCCGCAGCGAAAGCGGCGGGAATTGCACATACGATCCCGCACGTGGGGAGCATGTTCACGTTCTTCTTTAATCCCGAACCGGTGACGAATTATACCGCCGCCACGAAGAGCGATACAAAGCGTTTCGCAGCGTATTTTCAGGGGATGCTCGATCGCGGCGTCTATCTGCCGTGCAGTCAGTACGAAGCGAATTTTGTTTCGGCGTGTCATACTCCGGCGGATATCGAAAAGACGATTGCTGACGCACGGGAGGTGTTTGCGGAGCTGGCTGGCTGAAAAATGCGCAATCCCTACATCAGATTTTCGAGTCTTGATTTCGAGGATGATCCATGATGAAACATGCGAATTATCGCACAAACGAAAACAAACGGTATAAAGGTCAAGACGATCGATATGCACCAACAAAACTTTTTCAAGAGATTGGAGTTCATTCCACGCTGAAGGACGACGGGAGCATTAGCTGGCCTATGGACAAATACCATCCTTACGAGCTAGCCGCCATCTCGAGTATCAAAGTATATGAGAACGATGAACAGCCCCTGAATTCCGTTGACAGCAATAATATTGTCCTTGAATCGATAAAAGAACTGATAAAGATACAGGGAAGTGGAAAGCCAATTAAGCCACGGGAACTTTTGAGCACCGTGGAGAAGAAGGCAAAAGAACTATTTCAACGCCCAAAGAAAAAGCGATATCTGGTAACATCACTTTCAATTGACAAAAAACTTGACACTGTGCTTGATATCAACGGCGTCCAAATCAAGAGTACAACAAGGAAGGAATTTCCATTTCCAGACCGTTTGAGGAACCATCCGGGTTTTCTGGCAAGCCATGTGAAGAGCTCCGACTATGAGGTGATATCGGCGCTTACGGAAGAAGTAACGATTCACCAAGCATATGATCGCTCGATGAGGACGATCAATTACTTGAGAGGCCTTTGGAGTTTCATTTCTTCGTTCAGTTCCTTTCAAATTGGATGGAGTATTAAGCCAGAAAGAACATGGATTGGAAAAATTCAGTGTTCGCCGATCCAAACATTACACGAACTGGATGGATCGAATCTTGACGAAGGTTATTTCTATGAGCCCGATTACACCGAAGACATAAAACTGTTCAAGTCAAAAAAATGGAACATAATTGAAACCGAACGACTTAAGATTATGGAATTGATCGATAAATTGCCCTTCAAGGTTGAAATCATTGAGTTATTTTCAAGGTATGCAATCGCATTGGATCAGTCAAACTTAAACGTGTGTTTGTTAATGTTATGGGGCATTTTAGAAAAATTTACGGATACGGTAGGCAAGGCATATGACGAAACGATTGAAAGGACGATTTGGCCTTACGAAGAACGTGAAATTTCCAAGCAGCTTTTAAATCACGTGCGAACACAGAGAAATTCATTCGTTCACGCCGGAACTGGGGCCCCCGAGCGAGATCGTGAATGTTACACGATAAAATCATTCATCGATCAACATTTCGATTTCTTAATTAGAAATGTTTACATGGTGGGGAGTTTGGCAGAATACGGAGAATTCTTAAGTCTGCCACACAGTACAGATCGTTTGAGTAAAATGTGCGAGAAGTATTCTCGAGCATTGGAAATACAGAAACAGATGGCCGAAGCAGCGGACGATCAAACCTTTTCAACTGGTGTCTCGATTACACACTCGGACACACCTGCTGCTCCGTAGGTAACAGTACGTGTTGGATTGTGGTCAAAACAAGCAGATTTGAAGTGACAGCGTGAGTGCCACCAGTTGCACTCACGTCCCCTTTCACTCCCCACATATGAACGGCAAAAAAGGTTCCAGGTTCCTAATTCTGGATTTGTTCGCTCATCATCAACCGGGCATCCGACATGGCCGATTCCCAATTGTCCGAACGGGCCTTTTCGACGATGGCCATGAGATATCCCGATTCGGAATCGGTCAACGCACCTTCCGCAACGCTGTCGGTGACGAGCTTTTCGACGGTGGACAGCCGCGCGGCGTCTTTGCGGTTACAGATGGAATACAGCGCTTTGGCGATATCGTAAGCCCGCGGACTGACCTCGCCGTATTTTTGGCAGCTGGTGAGAAACAGCATTCCGGTCAACAACGCGATGGCCGTCGTTCGAATGGAGATTTGATCTAACGTTTTCATGATTAAAACTCCCCGATGACTTCGCCTTCGCCAATGCTGGAGAGTTCAGCCCAGAGAAGCAGATCGACATTTTCGGAAACAAACCGCACCGAACCATCCCCCATGCAAACATGCCCGCCGCCGAAATGCTGTGAATACATTTGCCCGACATGCAGAGTGGGGAAGTTAATCGGATGGATAATGGGGAAGCCGGTGATATCGAGTTCGCCTCCCGACGGACCGGCGTGAACCAGTGTTAAAGTGGCGGCGGCATCGGGGCCGTTTTCCGGAGTGGCGACCGCCGGATGTGTGAATGCGCCGGGGACAACACCGACCCAGGTTTTTTCACTGAGCTGCGAAGAATGCTCACCCAAGAAGATGGTGTTGCTTGTGCCGTCGGTGATATCTCGAAACCGGGTTGCCGAGTTCCGGTAGAAGGGGCCGTCAGCGACTTTCGAGGCATCTCCGTAAATGGTGACTGTGGCGGTGGTGCTGGTGTAGATATTGGTGAAGATGAGGCCGGTCAGCGCTGACCCGCATTCTCCCCAGCATGATTCCTGTCCGTGACTGGCGACGAAGTGCGATCGGCCCAGCACGACGCTCGTTCCGTTCATTAACAGCGGCGCTCCCGATTTATCTTTGACGGTAAAAGACTCGTCACCGCCGGTTACCGAAGGGCACAAGAACGTCGAGATTTTCGACTGAATGGCGGTTGCATGAGCCGGTGCCCAAATGGGAAATGCGCTGGCGAACTGATTATACACATTCGATTGATCAATATAGGGGAGCAACATTGTCCCCCAACCCCAACCCGGAGCCGCATCCCAGGTGAACGGGTCGATATTCGCCGTTGCGGGAGCGGTACCGTCGGTCGTTCCCCAGGAATAATATCCGGCGGGAAACGCGCCATGCGTATCGTGATAATTATGCAGCGCGATGCCCAGTTGCTTCAAATGATTTTTACATTGCGTTCGGCGGGCCGCTTCGCGCGCCTGCTGAACGGCGGGAAGGAGTAATGAAATCAGCACGGCAATGATCGCGATGACGACCAGCAGTTCAATCAGCGTGAAACCACGGCGATGAGTCATGATGAGCGTTCCCTAATTCTGCCATTGATTCTTTGTCCCGCATTTCCCATTTGACTTCCCGAACTTTGGCACGCGATTTGCGCCAAGCCCTTCAAAACAAGGGT
>JAQCEJ010000002.1 GCA_027618475.1 Planctomycetota bacterium
ACACAACACCACAGCGCAAGTCGCCTCAGACTACCAAGTTAACCCAGAGTGCGCGCTGGCCCTGCATCGAATACGACATTGACGCCGGCAGCATGAGAGTCTCAGAAGCCGATGACGGTTTGCAGTGGATGTATTCATTCTGGTTCGCCTGGTATGCGTTGCATCCCGAGACCGATGTGTACTCGAATCCGACACTTTGAAATCAAAGGTTTCTGTGATTGGCGGGGGGTACAGTCAGCAGAGTTAAGTGAATTCCTGAATGAGCCAGGTGCCCCGGTTGACATGTTACAGCATCGCTCACTGAATTCATGCGTGCCACGGCGCTGTGAGCCGTGAAAAATGAAGTGGGGTCGCGGGGTAGAGGTGATGGCTTCGGCGTGCACCCTCACGGCGTTCCTTCGGACATTCGGTCATTCGGACTTGATTCGTCATTCGGATTTCGACATTCGACATTCCGATGGGTCGTTTCGAAAGACACCCTCATCCGGCCTGCGGCCAACTTCTCCCAAGGGGAGAAGGAAATTTTGAAAGGCGCAAACACGATTGGGTTGCGCGCAACGTTTTTCAAACCATTTTATGTCGGCGTGATCGTTCAAAAGCATCGATGTTTATGAATGTGTAAAACCGTGTAGAAAGCGCGCATTTTTGGCGCAAAAAGCGCGCGAAAGGGTTGTGAAACCCCAATTTGGCGCGATTTAGAGCCCGTTTCGTGACCCATATACAAGATTCAACGAGCGCGCAACCGGGATGGGTATGGGGCTAGAATTTCCCTGTTTTTCAAGGCCTGGCGCAACTGACTCCGGATGGATGACGAGGCTGTTTATCGGATCGGTTGCGCGATACCGATTGCTAATCCGCAACAAGGTTGTTGCTCTTAAGCGTACAACATGCTATCCGACGTTTCGGCTCTCCGAATCTCGCGACCGATCCCTTGCAATTCGGTGGCCGAGTCAAGAGGATGTGATGAACCGCACGACAGTGAACCGTGTCGCTGTTTCTGACGCGATCTCGTGAAAAAAAGACTCGTCATTTGAACTTGAAATGTGAGCCGACCGATGCCTCAAATTGTATTGTCGCAAACCGTGCAGAAGATCAAGCCCTCCGCGACGATCGCCGCGGCTGCGAAGGCGAAAGAGCTGAAGAATACCGGCGTGAAAGTGTATGAGTTCACGCTCGGCGAACCCGACTTTGCGACACCGGCTCACATTTGCGAGGCGGCTAAAAAGGCGATGGATGCCGGGCAGACGCATTACACGCCGGTCGGCGGGATTCCTGAACTCAAAAAGGCGATTTGCGACGCGTATGCTCGCGATTACGGATTGAAGTATCAGCCGGCGCAAGTGATGGCGTCGAACGGAGCGAAACATTCGATTCATAACGTGCTGACCGCACTCTGCGGCCCTGGCGACGAAGTGATCATCCCCGCGCCGTACTGGGTCAGTTACAGCGACCTCGTGGAACTCGCCGGGGCAACGCCGGTGATCGTCAGCACGACCGAAGAGAGCGGGTTCGTCCTTTCGCCGGAACAATTGAAAGCCGCAATCACGCCGCGCACGAAACTGTTGATGCTGAATAGTCCGAGCAATCCGACCGGTGGCGTCTACACACCGGCTCAGTTGGAAGCGCTCGCCCAGGTCGCCGTCGAGAAAGATATCTGGGTGCTGTCGGATGAGATTTACGAGAAATTGATTTACGGCGATGCGACGTTTCGGTCGTTCGCGTCGTTCGGTCAGGAGGTGTACGACCGCACGATCATCGTCAGCGGCGTGAGCAAGGCGTATGCGATGACCGGCTGGCGGATCGGCTGGACGTTGGCTCCGGTCGAAATCACGAAAGCGATGGACAAGCTGCAAAGTCAGGAGACGTCGAACCCGTCGAGCATCAGTCAGCACGCGGCGATCGCCGCCCTTTTGGGTCCGCAGGATTGCGTCGAAGAGATGCGGCTGAAGTTCGCCGAGCGGCGGGAATACGTCTTGAAGCGAATGCAAGGTTTGCCGGACGTGACGTTCGCTCCTCCCGCCGGTGCGTTTTACGGGTTTTTCAATGTCAGCCGGCATTTCGGCAAGACGCTGGGGGGCGGAAGAATCGTTAAGGATGCCACCGAGTTCTGCACCGCGATCTTGGAAACGGCACACGTGGCGTTAGTGACGGGTGACGCCTTTGGTGCACCGGGTTACGTACGGTTGTCGTTCGCGACCGATCTGGAGACGCTGAAGAACGGGTTTGATCGAATCGAGGGGTTTTTGAAGGGATAAACCCCGCCACTCTTTGGAATTTTCTCATGGATGATTCTTCCACGAACCCTGCGAATTTGCCGCCGGCGAAGCCGGTTGTCGGCGTGCATTTGCGGTGCTGTAACGTATATGTGCATCTGCATCCGAACGCGGCGAAGGATGCGTTTGTTGGATTTTGTCCACGATGCGCGGCACCGGTGAGAGTACCGATCGTCGAGCAAGGTGGTTCGTCGAGTCGAATTTTTACGACGTAACGTTAGGTCGATGAAACGCGGTGTCGATCTTCCAAGGATTATGCCGGGTATGAATGCAGGAAGCACTCCGGACGAACAGAATGCGACACCCGATTCACAATCCGTCGGGCCGGCTCCGTCTGCGACATTCTCTGAAGGGAGGAATTTCGCCGGGCCCTATGTTGTGTTCCTTTTGCTTATGACGTTCACTTCGTGGTCTCCGCTGAGGCCGTATTATCCTTGGATGTATGCACTGACGATTGTGCTCGTCTCGGGGTTCTGTTGGACGTGCCACAGCGCTTTTCCGGCATGGTCTTGGCGCGGTATCGGGTTGGGTGTCGTCGCGGGTGTGGCCGGCGTTATCCTTTGGGTCGGACTCTGCCACCTCAATCTGGAGGGGAGAATCAACGAGTACCTGCCCGACGGTATGCGGATGGCGGAGCGAGTCGGTTACAACCCCTGGGAAGAAGTCGAGACGCGGTTTGGGCAAATCGCGTTTTTGTGCGTGCGGCTCGCGGGAATGGTTCTGCTCGTACCGCTCATCGAAGAGTTATTTTGGCGCGGGTGCATCTGGCGGTACATTCAGAACGAAAACTTTACGGCGGTTCCGTGGGGAGTACCATCACGGGCGTCGATTATTGGAGTGACGATTCTCTTTGCGTCGACGCACACCGAGTACATCACGGCCATCGCGTGGTGTTCGTTGATCAACGTGTTGTTCATCACCAGCCGAAATCTGTGGAGCTGCGTTGTGGCGCATGCGGTCACGAACCTGCTGCTCGCTGCCTATATCCTGCAGTCGGGCCATTGGGAACTCTGGTAAGCCGTGACACATTCGCAGCAATCGGCGATGTTACTGAGGCTGATCGCTTTCGGCGGGCAGATCGATTGGTTCGGCGAGCTGCTTTTTGATCGCCTCGTAAACTTCCTGGCGATGGACGGTGACGTTTTTGGGGGCTTCGATTCCGAGACGGACTTTATCGTGACGAATGTCGATCACCATCAATGTGATCGAGTCACCGATGACGATTTTTTCATCCTTTTTGCGGCTAAGTACGAGCATGGCGACGTCCTGTAATCCATGTAAAACCCGTTTCAACTCCCGTTTGGCTTACCGTACGATTTGGTCATCGAGTGGTTTTCGTCGGCCCGAGGCGTTTGAAATGAGTCAGTTTGTATTGAACAGGTCTCGAAACCCGGTGACGGCAATACCAACATGGCGATTGCTGAGCGACGATCGAGTTGCGAAACGGAATGGAGAGTAAATACTGTTGCAAAAACCCTACAACACAATGTGGTCGAAAGACGTCACGAAACCGATAGAATTCAATTTATGAACCCGGTCGGTCGGTGATCTGGCAGGTTCGTTGCACCACAACGATACGAGGGGATAGCGCGATTGGGCCGATGATATCGGTTGTGCGAAACCATCGCTGTAACGATGAACCGTCGTAACACACAACGGAAATGGATTCAAAGCGGCATCTTGGAGGGGGCTCCGGCAATCTCCTGCACATACTGGGGGACGGCGTATCCGGGAAGCCGGCCTCGCAGCCCGGCAACGAGCTGTCGTCCCATTTCGATTGGAACTTCGAAATGTGAGGTACCGTTCACACGATCAAGCTGATGAAGGTAATACGGCATGACGCCAAGGTTGATCAGCCGTTCGCACAAATCGGTCAGCACATCAACGTCGTCGTTGACTCCCTTGAGCAGCACCGCCTGATTCAATACAGGAAAACCTGCCCGAACCAGCCGTTGCAGTGCCGGGGGGCAATCCCGTTCGATCTCGCGAGGATGGTTGGCGTGGACGACAACGATGACCTTTGACCGCAACTGGCTGAACAGTTCAATCAGACGGTCGGTAACGCGGTTGGGGAGCACTATTGGAAGACGTGAATGAAATCTCAGTCGACAGACATGATGAATCGAGTCGAGGCGTTTACACAACTCGGTGAGTCGCGCATCTGTGAGCATCAACGGATCGCCGCCGCTGAGAATGATTTCGTGAATCGAACGATCGGTTTCGATTTCCTGCAGGGCGGGCTCCCATTCCGACATTTGCCGCGGTTCTCGACCGTACGGATATTCCCTTCGAAAACAATACCGACAGTGAATCGCACACGTTCCAGTGGCAATAAGCAACGCTCGTCCTTCGTATTTTTTCAGTAATCCCGGTGTCAGTCGAGATGATCCGTCACCTACGGCATCGGCGGTAAATCCTTCGCTAGATGTGAGTTCAGAATCGCTTGCCAGCACCTGCCGTAATAATGGGTCGTTCGCATCGCCGGGCGTCATGCGACGGATGTAACTTCGCGACACGAACACGGGAAACTGACACTTTCCCCTGTCGCCGGTCGAATGTGTGTCGAGTGGCAGGCCGACTGCCGACAGAAGTACATCGGACGAACGAACCGCAAGTGCCAGCGAATGATGCCAATCGACCTCGACATCGACGTCCGCGAATAACCCAGTCTGGTCTGAGGGATCGTGATCGGCAGCCGCTATTTCATAATTGTCGCCCAAGATATCCACACTTCCCCTCTTCAGCATTCCCCTAAATGCACGCTTCTGCTATCTTTTTCGGTTCGAAACAGATGTCGGTGTGCGGAGAGTCTGCGCACGGCTTATGATACATGGTGAACGATCGAAAAACAGTAAGGGAAGAAGAGAAGAAGAGCAATGCCACAGATTAACACAGGTGACTTCCGCAAGGGAACTAAGGTGATGGTAGAGGGCGATCCCTACGACATGTTGGAGTGCAATTTCGTCAAGCCGGGCAAAGGACAGGCCCTGTATAAAACGCGATTGCGAAATCTCCTCAAAGGTACAATTCTCGACCGAACCTATAAGAGCGGCGACAGTCTTGAGGCGGCCGACATCCGCAAAAGCGATGCCCAATACCTCTATCGGGATTCGACCGGTTACGTGTTCATGGATCAGGAATCATTCGAGCAATATACGATTCCGACGGCAGTCTGCGAAGACGATGCCAAGTTTCTGCTTGAAGGAGCAATCTGCAACCTCCTCTACTGGAATAATCAACCGATCGGCATGACCCCGCCTCAACACGCGATCATGGCGATCACGTACGTCGAGCCGGCTGCTCGCGGCAATACAGCTGGCAACGTCACCAAACCGGCGACTGTCGAAACCGGAGCGATCGTGCAGGTGCCGGCGTTTGTCGAAATGGGCGATAAGATCAAAGTCAACGCGCAAACCGGCGAATATGTTGAACGTGTGAAAGAGTGATATCGACAGGGGGCCATTGGCTCTGCCAGTGACTGAGATGAGAAGTCGAAGATACACTGGCTGAGCCAGTGGCATTCGAATCGCCGATATCGCGAGAGGACGGATCCTCTTCGGGAAAATGTTATGACCATATGGGAATGGGGATTGTTCGCTGGTGCGGCAGTGATTGCACTGCAGATTATGACATCGCTGATGTCTTACTACCATCGGCTTTATCGGCAGGAGTATCTGATTGAATATCTCGAACGCCAGCAAAGGAATCCATCGATGCACGACGAATCCTCGAATGCGTCAGATGTGGCGGAATCGCCAGTGACCGAACAACAGCCAACGCGAAATGCGGCGTAATACCGTCGTGGAGTGTTCTCCCGGCCGATCAGTGTTTCCCTGAAACGCACAAGATCGTAGAATCGTATGACGTTACGAAAATTACCGAACGCGACGTCAATACAAGATGTCATTTAAGATACTTCTATGCACGATCAGCTTTTCACAAATGGTTCGACGTCTACTCGGAAAGGCGATGCTTCCGAAAGCGAATATATGCATCGTGTCGCTGCCGATGCACCCTCCGAACTGGTTTCATCTGAAAACGAGAAAATCTCGACCGATGGACACAACGGCAGGGTTTATATCGAAACCGTCGGCTGTCAGATGAATATGCTCGACAGTGAACTCGTCGTGGCGACACTCCGCCGCAACGGTTATGACATTACTAGCACGATACAGGATGCCGATACGATCCTGTTTAATACGTGTAGCGTCCGCGAACACGCCGAACATAAAATTTACAGCCAGTTGGGGCGATTAAAGTTCGCTCATCGTCAACGTCCTCAACGCGTGATCGGCGTGCTCGGCTGCATGGCTCAGAAAGATCAAGAACTCATCTTCGAACGTGCCCCGCACGTCGATTTTATCGTCGGCACTGGTCAGCTGGGCGAAGTCTCGCGACTTGTCGGCGAAGCTCGCGAACATCGTTTGCAGCAAAAGAAGGCTTACCGTGCACTTGCGGTCGGTTTGGGCCGCCATGAAGGATCACGTCTGGAAATTTCGAATAGTTTCCAGCTTTACGATCCGCTGCGCGATCCTGAAATGCGGCCGAGTCCGTATCAGGCATTCGTGCGGATCATGATCGGTTGTGACAAATTCTGTTCGTATTGTGTGGTACCGACGACGCGCGGGCCGGAGCAAAGTCGGCCTCCTCTTGAAATTGCCGCCGAAGTCCGGCTGCTGGTTTCTCAGGGAGTTCGCGAAGTCACGCTGCTCGGACAAACTGTCAACAGCTACAAGTACACGCACGATGGCACGTTGTATCGACTTTCAGATTTGTTAGGGTTGATTCATGACACCCCGGGTTTGCTACGGGTCAAGTTCGTCACAAATTATCCGAAAGACATGACCCCCGATCTGCTCGATGCGATTCGCGACTTGCCGAAGGTTGCACGATATCTGCATGTGCCGCTTCAATCGGGATGCGATGAAATGCTTAGGAAAATGAAGCGGGGTTACACGGTCGAGGAATATCGCAAGATGATGCACCTGATTCGCGAACGCCTTCCCGATTGTGCCGTGTCGAGCGACTTCATCGTCGGTTTCTGCGGCGAGACCGAGACATCACATCAGCTCAGTCTCGATGCTGTTCGAGAATTTCGCTTCAAGAACAGTTTCATCTTCAAATATAGCACGCGATCTGGGACGAAGGCCGACGATATGTTCGCCGACGATATTCCCGATGCAATCAAGCGGCAGCGCAATAACGAGATGCTGGCGATTCAGAATGAAATCAGCGAAGAAGACAACGCCGAGTATATCGGCCGGCAGATGCAGGTGCTCGTCGAAGGCCCGAGCAAGGCGGCGATCAAGTCGGGACGCCGTACAGAAGACGAAACCGACGATGGTGCAGGGAATCGGCTTGCACAGCAATTCGTCGGTCGTACTACCTGCGATCGTATTGTCGTTTTTGATGCCAATCCTCGTTTAGCCGGTTCGCTGGTCGACGTCGAGATCCTGGACTGCTCGGCGACGACGCTGATCGGACAGATTGTGACGCGACAGGTTCAGCACGGCAGTTCGTCGATGTTGCCGATCCTCGGTTAATCAGCCGATAGAGACCTGCGTGGCACAGCCAGCTTACCTGTCAGAGTGGTTTTCAGGCTGATCATCGATCCTTTTCATCGTTGGCTCATCAGCCGTCGCGCAGTCAGGGGGCGTTTATTCTTCGCTAGACGTTCCCACTGAAGATGATGGCGGTGAATCTTCTCCCAATTCAGGCTTGCCGACAAATGCAGCGAGTGCATGCCTCGTGATCTGCGTCATGGTCCACCCCTGTTTCAGCCGGAGGGAATCGACTTCGTCGTAAAGTTTGGCCGTAAGGGCCTGACGAAAACCGACGAACTTGAAAAACTCGTACTCTTCGTTGTCGGAATGGGCATCCAACTGGTCTTCCTCATCCGGTGATGTGGGGGCTGGCGTGGATTGTTGTGCTTCCGGTGCTTCCGGCGTAGTTGTTCTTGCCGCAGGTGGTAAGGGTGCGGGGGGAGTGGGAATGTCGAATAGACCTTTGATTTGACTCGCATCCACCCAGCGCGCTGAATTCCCCGAACGGATAGGTGTATCCGTGGTGATTTCTCCCCGCGTCACCTTCTGACGGAGTTCCACCGAACTCAACGGACCGATTTCAGAACCCATAAGCTGGTAAAACCATTCTTTACTCATTGTCGATCTCCTTGTCCAGACATTTCGACCCCAATGCCGACAGGAACTACCATTGAACCCCGAACGATCGACGAAAATCAACTCCAAACCGACAAATCAACGCCCCAGCAGATGTCGCAGTGCAGGCTCGAGTCCGGCGTACCGAAACTGGTAACCGCATTCATCAAGTCGTTGAGGACTAACACGCGTGCTCGAGAGCAGCAGTGCTTCTCCCATTTCCCCAAAAGCAAGTCTAGCCGCGAAGGCAGGCATGGGAAAAAGCGTGGGGCGACGTAATACCTTTCCCAAAGTTTTTGTAAACTCACGATTTGTGACCGGACAGGGGGCGACGGCATTAACTGGGCCAGACATGCGTTCGTTCATGATACAATGAGTGATGATCCCCACGAGATCATCCAGAGCAACCCAACTCATGTATTGTCGTCCGTTGCTGATCACCCCACCGAGGCCAAGTTTGAACGGCAACAGCATCTTGTGCAAGGCTCCCCCCTGGGGACTGAGAACCACACCAATGCGCAGGTTCACGACGCGAATTCCCTTCTTCCGAACCGGTTCAGTCGACGATTCCCACGATTGACAGACTTCAGCGAGAAAATCTGTCGCCGGAGGTTTTGTCTCGTCCATAATTTCATCACCGCGATCACCATAATATCCGATGGCCGAAGCGCAAACTAAAGTTGACGGCGGCCGTTCAAGTTGGGCAATTTGTTCACAGAGAAAATGGGTGGCATCGACGCGGCTGCTGCGAATCTTCTTCTTTTGCTCGGAACTCCAGCGTTTGGTGGCGATGTTTTCTCCCGCAAGGTGGACCACCGCATCAAATCCCTCCAGTCGCGAGGAATCGATATGATGGGAAGCCGGGTCCCAGATCACAGTTTCACCGGCGTTTCCTCGAAGTGAACGACTTAGGGCAACGACCTCGTGTCCCCCGGTTGTGAGAAACGGAGTCAATGCTGATCCGACCAGACCGGTTGCTCCACTTAAAAGTATGCGCATAGAATTTCGTGCTCCCTGTCGCATTGCGGCGACTTGTCCATGTTGTTGAATTGCCCAGTGCTGTGCGATATCTTGTGCGGTGATGCGGTGCCGGGCTTCGAACAGTCGTGACAATTTAGCATGAATCGCATTCGATCCCAACCAGTTTCCAAATCGTCCCCCCGGCAATTCGTATTCGATGTCGTCGACCAGAAAGCATCGTTCCCGGCCATCTGGAACGATGGTGTGGGTATGTGTCCATTTATGAAACGGACCAACGATCTGCACATCTTCAAACTGCTGTCCCGAGATGTAGTGTTGATGCCGCGCAACCCATCGCTGGCGGAACGGACCAAGCTGGATTCGAAACTCGCTTTCATCTCCATCACGAATGCCGCCCGATTGCCGTACCAATTCGATTCTCTCCCAGGGAGGAGCCAATCGAAAAAATGCCCCCGGTCGCTCATGCCAGAGGAAGGCAAATTCCGCCGGTGCGGCAATGGGAGAGCGTTTATAGAATCGCAGCGGCGTCAAGAGATGCACCTCCTCGTGTCGAATACCGACGATCTGTTGTCATCGTCCGATGCCGTTCCAAATTATTATAGCGAATCATTTCAAGTGGCATGGCTCGATTTCTATAGGCTTCCAACAGTTGTGGGTTGAAAAATGGAAACCTATAAGAGATTCTAAAGCAGGACATAGCCGAACCGGCGGTGGTTTCAGTGAGGCAGACCGAGATTCGCCGGCCTATGCAATCGTTTCATTGCAGCCGGCGTGAGCCAGATTTTTATGAAATAGTCACATTAATTTAATGTGACGATAATCGTGAGAATTGGGTATTGAAACTCCGGAAAATCTGTTACAATTTTCGCCAAACCATAACGCGAACCTCTGATCGAGATGAGTGGGAGTTATGTCGAGTAAGCCCTCAGCAAAAATCGGTGTTGGCGCAAAAATTCGCGTCAAGCCGGGGACGGTCTCCCCGGAATTTCCCGACATCACGTGCGCCGGATGGACCGGCACGATTCTGGAGGCGTCGGGGAAAAAGCAGGAAATAAAATTCATTATCGAGTGGGACGACGCCACGCTGGGTCAGATGCCTGCCGATTACTTGCAGAAGTGCGAACAACAGGGGTTATACCACAAGATGGCCTGCTTTCAGTCGGACCAAGTCGAGTCGTGCGATTGAGCTGTCGGTGCTAACGGTAACGGCCAGCGTCAAAATGATGGTTCGTTCTGGCGAATCGCCACGTTAATACCCTCATCAACAGAAGGTTTCCGCATCTCAGTCGTTATTGATCCCCCGTCGTTGATTATTGAAGTGTGATTGCGAAATCGGCCTGGTTACTTCCCTCTTTCACTTCGAAATTCAATGTCGTTTGAACGTTGTATTCCGGGGGAATTCGTTCGCGGCCGTTTTCGTCTCGAGCCCGAACTTCCACGCGGTGCACTCCTACGGCCGCCCCTTTGACATTCATCACATAGTCAACGGTGTATTCCCCCTGGTCGTTGGTTACGCCGATCGAAGCGGCTTGTGCTCCTTCCTGATCCCCCATCACAGGACGGAAGACGACTTCGGCGTTCGGCAGCGGAGCGCCGTTGAACGTGATAACTCCACTTACGTTACCGAGCGGAGGATGTTTCGGACCCGACTTCATCACCGAAGCCGAAAGGTAGTATACAACCACGCATAATAACGTGATGACGGCGATGGCCGGGACGATCTGTTTGGCAATGTCGATTCCGGCATCGGTGACATCATCGGCCATCGATCTTGGTTTTTCTTCGGGGAGATCCTCATCTGCTTTCTTACGGCTGGTGGCACTGGCGACCTTCAACAGATCGCTGGCCAGACTCGACGCCGAAGAAGAGACATCTTCGACTTCTACC
This sequence comes from Planctomycetota bacterium, assembly GCA_027618475.1. Lineage (GTDB taxonomy): Bacteria > Planctomycetota > Planctomycetia > Planctomycetales > Planctomycetaceae > JAQCEJ01. Next base: position 11,300 of record JAQCEJ010000002.1, read on the forward strand.
GTGTCCGATTCGGGAACGATAATCGCGGCCCCGCACGCCGTACAAAGAATCTTTTTGCCGATCTTGTCGTCGGTTGTCTTGAATTTCTTTCCGCACTTGCATTGGAAACGCACGGCCATACTGGACCCCTTGCTTGAAAACGTCGACCCGGTCACTCTCGCAGAATACCTGATTCCCAATCAAAAATAAAAGGACGGACAGCGTAAAAATTCACGCCGTCCGCCCCAAGACGTTAGATATAGATTATGGACTGAAGACATTTGGCGAATAGCCGTTGTGTCTGTGTCGGTCGGAGTTCACCCAGAAAATGAAGCGAAATTACGACAAAACGGTCATCCACTCGCGTCAAACTGCGCCATTTCGGTCTTATGGCAATTGAACGGGAACGCCGTTCGACATGTTACCGAGATTCTGAAACGTAATGAGATCGACGTTTTCGGTAATCGACCGGACACTGCCGTCCGCAAACAGGAATTGAGCCATACCTTCGTGAATACTTCCCGGGCTGTCGTAATGAATTCCCTTGTTGATTCCCAAACGCGTCGTGAACAGGGTGGACAGGCCGCCCCATGCCCAGCCGTCACTGCTTTGTTGCAGATTGATGGTCGGGTTATTCAGTCGTTGCAATTCACCAACGAGAATCACATTAGAAGTACCGTCGGTGACCTCAGCAATACTTGTCTTACTATTGACATACATGATGCCCAGGTAAAACGGTGCCGGAAGCTGCGTCGTTAACGGTGCATTCTGCAACTGGGGGCCCGTCAGATTCCAGGTTGCACGATTGGTTTCGTTGAAGGCCAATCCCGAACCGACACAAGCACCGTAGTCGTTTCCTCCCTTGGTCCAGGTGTTAAGAACGCGGGTGACAAAGGCGAGGTTGCTTGTGTTCATGTTCGTTCGGCGAGACGGGCAATAAAACGCCGCAATTTCAGTGGTTGCCGGCGGCTTCAAACCCGGTGGAATCAGCGGGGTATAAAGTGGATTGCCATTGTCGACTACGTTCAAGAAGAAGTTCCACTGGTTATAGACGGTTGCCTGGTCCATATAAGGCAGAATCTGCAGCATCCAGCTCGTTCCATGCAGGCCGGTGCCCAAACTTCCCGGTGTAACGGCTTCGGTCGGATCGTTCGACTGTGCCCCGGTTGCGCTGGTGAAATTCAGGAACAATTGATTGACCTGTCCCGGCGGAAAGACCTTATGCACGTCATGGTAGTTGTGCAGCGCCAATCCAAGCTGTTTCAGGTTATTCTGACATTGAGTTCTTCGCGCGGCTTCTCGGGCCTGCTGAACAGCTGGTAAAAGTAGTGCAATCAAAATCGCGATAATGGCAATAACGACCAGAAGCTCAATCAGCGTGAAGCCCTTGGTCCGCATGCGACGACTTAACATGGATTTCTCCCCCCATTACGAGTATAAAGCCACCGTAACATCGAGTTGCTACAAATATTCACTCAAGTCCAGGCGACGTCATTCAACATCGGGAAATGTCGCCTTGGTCCACGGACGTTTTCTGTTTGGGGCTCATGCGCGGTCCGAAATACGCGCGAATCATACTCTGGCTACATCGTTTTCCGATCGCGATAAAAGCTCTCGTGAATTCTGAATTCGCGTCAACGGTTCGACTACTGACAGTTCATGGTAACTGTATTTTTGCCGACTCGTCAACTAGAAAATCGAGTTAGAGCCAAGAATTCCGTTGTACGCGGTGGAATTTCCCAAAGGTTGTGACTCGCTGAAACCGTTCGTAACCAGGTTCAATTGACCCCGTTTATGATATTCTCTCGACCGATGCCTGACGACGCATACTTCGTAAGACTGCGACGTCGAGTTCTACGATCGTCATGGAGCTAATCGTCTGGGATTCGCGGTTAAGAAGAAATAATACTGTATGTGAGAATAGGTTCCTGGCGAGAGGAGTGTTGTTCGGTCACTGAAAGGGGTTATTTTGCTTTCAATCCAGGGTTTTGTCCTATGCAGGCATGGCCAGACCGTGCGTCACGCCGCTCCGTAGACAGTGGATCGGCCCAACTGGTCAGTTCGATCAAGCAACACGCAAAACTCAACGATTATGACAAGGTTGTAAACCCTGTCAATTTATTGGTTTGGTGCTGTCTCGCCGAATGTATTGTCGGCGTAGCCGATATCGCAGTGAGGTGACTTAAATTGGTTGGTCGTAGTCCTATTATCATTAAAGGTCACACAGAAAGTGCTAAGCACGATGTAAACGGGCGGAAATCCTGACATTGAATTTCGTATCAGCGATTTTCTGCGAACACCTGCGGACGATTTCTTCCGAACTCAAGTTGGTCCTCAGATCAGCGCAGAGGATTTTATTCTCATGGTGCTTCGGAGAAATGCGGGAGATGCAAGGAGCAATCTCTGATATGAGAGTTAGACAAATCGGGAAAAACCTTCCAACATTGTCCCCTTTGAAAATTCCGACACATCGTTCAGTCGTCGGCATTTTCCATTCGCCGGCCGACGACAACGTCTATAACCATGTGCCGGTATTGATAAAGGCGTAATCGACTGCCAGCACGTTCGATGTGGGAGTACTCCCCGATTTGGCAGCAGCGGTGACTTTGTCGAATCCCGTCAGTTGGTCCTTCTGAAAACTTCGGCTCAATTCGAATAGTTTTCCTGATCCGAAGACCGTATCGAGCGTGGCGACGTCGACCACTTTCGCCTGATCGTTTCCGGTACTCGCCAGGACTTCAATCAATTTGAAGTCCCTGGCCTGCGTGTGATAGGTCGCGCCTTTTAGCGTGCCAGATATCTGCGTGCTGGTGTACACGTCGTCGCCGCTCGAATCGAGCATGAGAGCCGTATCGTTACCGCCAGGCAAGGCGAATGCATACGTCGATTCGAAGTACGTCGCAAGATATCGATATCCTGGTCCGCGCATCGACGTTCGATCTGGGAGAGAATTGAGACGATCATCACCCGATGAACCGTAAAGATAAGCGAGATCAATTCCGGCCAGATACGCATACGCATTCACACGATCGAATCGCGAGACCGTATGATTGTATCCGGTGCCAGTCATGTTACTCTTGTTTTCACGACCAATAAATCGGTCATTGCCGGGGGTGTCGTACAGATTTGCCGTGTCGTAACCACCAGTATATGACAACGCCCATACATTGCCGAAGTCGTAGACCATGTGAGACACGCCCGAACCTGTCAGCGTAGCCTTGTAGACGTAAGATGTAAACGTATCGTCTCCGATGGTGTCATTCATCACGGCGGAATCGACTCCTCCTCCACCATACACTTCAACTATTGAAAAGCTCGTGGCATCGATAAACAAATTCTCGCCGGTCCACGTCATATGTCCCGGATCGATTTGTGTCGACTCGTCGGCTATCGTGCCATGAATGATAATGCTGTCATTGTCGGCTAAACCGTCAATCAAGTACCGGCGGAAGCGGGCGAGGTCGTAGCTCGTCGTTGCCCCGTTGACTTTCACATGCACCTGACCATTGATGGAAACGTCGATCGTGTCGGCAAGTGCCGTTCCGTTGATCGACATCGTATCGCCGTGAACGTCGATCTTGCCCTGGTTGTCGATCACCACGGCGTTGACGGCACCGCTCAATTCGACGAAGAAATTCTCGTCGAATTCATTGAAGGTATTGCCCGCCACGTTGATGGTGATCGTCTTCGACGTTTCACCCGGATTGAACACGAGTGTACCCGATTTTGTGGTGTAATCGCTCCCCTGTACAGCCGTGCCATCGTTGGTCTGATAGTTCACGGTCACCGTCTTCCCGCTGGCTCTCGACAAGTTGACGGTCAATTGAGCAGGGACAGTGCCAATTCCTTGAGCGGGAGGGATGACGACATCGGTAATGGTTATCGTTGGCGGGGCGTCGTCGTCGAAGATGGTGACTTCACCGAGGACGTCGCCAATGTCGGCTCCGACAACGTTAGTGACGTAGACGGCAAACGATTCGTCGTCTTCATCGTTCAAATCGCCCTTCACGGGCACGATCACCGTCTTCGATGTCTCGCCGGGATTGAAGCTCACGGTGCCGATTGTGCCGACGTAATCGACGTCGAACAGGGCCGTGCCGAATGCGGTTGCATAATCGGCGGTGATGATTTTTGCACTCGCCTTGCTGAGCGAAATCGTAAAGACGGTGTTTGTCGATCCGGTGTCGCCTTCGATGACATTCGCGGCGTCGGAGACCGAAATGAGCGGCGAAGCGTCGTCATCGAGAATCGTACCGATCGCCAGATTGCGAATGATTACCGCGTTAAGCGATGACAGCAGCGACACGTGAAATTTCTCGTCGTATTCATCGAGAGTATCGCCCAGGATGGCGACATCGATTGTCTTCGTGGTCTCGCCGGGATTGAAGACGAGCGTGCCGCTGGTCGGCGTAAAATCGACGTTGGGAGTCGCCGTGTTGTTCGTTACGGCGTACGTGACCGTCACCGTGTCGGTGGCCGGCTGACTGAGGCTGACAATGAATGACGCCGTTTTTGTCCCGACGTTTCCCTCGGTGATGCTCAGATCGGCGATGGAAACCGTCTGGTCGGACGGGAAACCATAACTAGGGAACAACGGGTCGGCAAAACCGACTTCGATATAACCATTCGGCTGAAATCCGTCGGAGCCGAATCGAACGTCCTGTTGAATGCCAAACTGACGGAAATCGTTGTTCGGGAAGTTCAAACCGGGAGCGTTGTCGATGCGGAAGAGATCGGCACGTCGGTTCGTTGCCGAGAACGGCCGGGTAAAGGCCGGTCCGGTACCGTTGCCGTTCGCCCCATTTTGTTTACCGGGATCGTTATTCATGTATAGTGCACCGATGGCAACGACTTCGATGTGGTCGCCGGTATTGAGTGCGAAACGCAAGTCGAGTTGTGCCGAATCATCGAGCGTGACGATGTCGAACGTTCCTGCTCCCGAATTATTCACCGAAGTGTTCGGGTTGCCCGCCGAGACAAAGCTATCGGTATGAAAGTCGGAGAGCACGTTTCCGCCGAAGACGTTCGACTGCACGTCGGCTGCGACGTACGAATTCGTTCCCACATTGATGAAGACGCCGTGGCTATCGACGCGATTTCCGTTGTCGCGAATCAGGTTGTTGGTAACGGTCAATCGTGCGACGATGTCGGTGAACATGTTCAGCCAGGGAAAATCCTCGCCGTCATACCGCTGCTGATTGAGCGCATTTCCCCGTTGCGAACCGAAGAACTCGACATCGCGAGGATCGTACGCAGGTAAAAGATTGCTACCCGGGGCACCGCTGTTGGGGAGGCGGACTTGAAACTGCTGGTTGATACCGGAATTGGCCTCGAACTTAACGCCTTCAAGGCCGTTGTCGGTGATTGTATTATTGGTGAACAGAAAACCGACACCGCCGACTTCCGTTCCCGCATTGTTGACGCGATCACCGACAAAACCGGTTAATATCGCGTCGACTCCCTGTTCTCCACTGTAGCGAAGAAGATTATCGTCGAAAACGAAGTTGGCCAGACTGTTGCCGTTCACCCGCAGCTTTACGGCATCATCACCGTTATATTGAATGCGGTTTCCGACAACGGTCAGATCGAGATTCGAACCGAGCGCACTGGCGTTACCGCCGTTAGTGCTGACGTCGATTCCGTCGCCGCCATTTCCTTCATAGGGTGTCACGCCGCCGATATTGTTGATGTCTACAGGATCGGTGCCGCCGATGATGAAACTGGCGACGGAGCGATCGCCCGTAAAGATGACGATCGCGTCGTCGGTGTTCAACATCGCGTTTGTGCCACGAATTGCCATGGTAACAACCGACGTGCCGTATGATTCGAATGAATATCCGTCGTCACCGTTGACATTGAGTTCTGTCTTAAATGTAGCATTGACATCGTTCGGACTGTCGAAGTGAAGCAACTGTCGGCTGTTATCGTTGGCGACAGTGTGTACGCCGTCCAGACCGTTGAAGCTATAGCTGTTGTTTTCGAAGAGCGAGGTGATCAGCGGCTGCGAGACGGTCGGGTCGCCCGGATCGCCGATGGCCGAGTCCTGATTGGTCGTCAGGAATAATCCATGTCCGTCGTTACCGTCGAACTTATTCCGGCGGGCAAAGACAAGCGAAATCGAGTCGGCCCGTGTATCGAATGATGCACCGTCGCTGCCGTTGTCACGGAACAGATTGTCGAACAGATCGAATTCGAGAATTGCCGTCTTTCGATTGGTGACAAAAACGTTCAAGCCGTCAGCCGTGTTGTTGTGTATGTCGTTATGATCGAGTATGGCGAAGAGGTCGGCAGGACCAGTTCGGTTAAGCGATACGCCGTTCAAGTTGCCGAAAATATTACTGTTGGAAATGGTCAGATTCGCGATCCTTGTCGATTCGACCATTTCGACGGCGATGCCGTTGCTGATGTTCCCCGACACGGTCGCTCGGTCGACGATCACCGCCGACAGTAAGACGCGTCGAGCGATTTTCACTTTGATCCCCTCGCCGTTAAAGGCCGCATCTGAGCCGTTAACGGTATTTGTAGCCGTGACGTTGTTCATCAGGATCTGCCCGGTGACATCATCCGTCAGGTCGAATCCGACGCCGGCGTCGTGGTTAGCAAAAAACGTGTTCGATGTGTTGGAAAGTAATGTATTGCCGAATTCGACGTTGACCGTCGCGTCGCGATTGGCCCTCGTGAACCAGCCAAATCCTCCATTGGCGGAAATGGTGTTGCCGCCAAGTTGAGCCTGAAACTGCATGTACTTTGTCAGTATCGAAACGATGCCGTGGCCGGTATTTCCGGTAATCGTATTGCCGGTAATTTTACGGCCGAGTGTGAGATTGCCGAAATCGATGACTTGGTTCGAAGTAGCCGTCGGGGCGAAATTGATGCCGTTACCGACGTTGTCGATGATGTTGTTATCGTTGATCGCCCCGGTGACGTTGCTGTTATTGAGTTGCAGTCGTACACCATCCCCCGCAGTATTCGCCTGAATGTTGTTTCGTTCGATGAGCAGAGCAGCGATCGGGGTGTTGGTCAGATTGAAAACGACACCTGCACCGATATTATTTGAAATGGTCGTGTTGTCGGTGAGTTTGAATTCATCGACCGAACATCTGGTCAGCTGGAACGTCATGCCGTTTCCGATGTTGCTGGTGCTGGACGATTCGGTGATCGAGACCTGATGGATGGTGCTGTTATTCGAGGTGATCAGCACGCCGGCTCCGCCGTTGTTGTTGGTCGATACGTCAATGACGGTCAACGAGTTGATCGAAACATTATCGAAGACAAAGCTGATGCCAGGGTCGCCGTTACTGTTGAACAAGGCTGTGTCGATTGTCAGAGAGTCGATCGTCATGTTCTTGAGTGAGACGATGATTCCCGTTTCGCCGTTGCCCGACGCGGTGATGTTCGAGAGGCTGATGGTATTGAGCCCGACAACCCCATTCAAATTGATGGCGATGCCATGCGACGTGTGATTGTTGACGGTAGCGCCGTCGATCGACACAACGCTCGAAGAAACCGAACTGTTATCGATGTACAGACCGATATCCTTGGTCGGATCGATCACTGTCGCGCTGAGCATCGTCCGCGCTTCGAGGAATTCGACGATCGCAGCGGAGGAAAAACTATTGGCAATCCGCAAAGCCCTACGACCTTGAGAACGAGGCATATTAAATGGTCCTCATCAATTGACGGTTGAAAAATCGAGTGTCGTTTCAGACATCCGGACGCATGGGTGTTCAGAAAGATACTGGTCGGCGCACGACCAAATTCTCTCGTCAGGCGTCATTCGTAAAGATTCCACATCATATGACGTGTGAACGATCTCGCGAAGGTTTGCGAGTGCAGCGCACACGGGCCCCTGAATGCCATACAATCCGACAGAACACGCGAAATGTCGCATCGCTCCATCATTTGGCTGAGCCCGAACAGCCAGTGTCCCGATCACCGTAAATCTCGTGGATGACGGTTGATGCCGCGAGAATCGCCGATGATGGATATCTATCTCACTCGATCAGTCGATAACCCATCATACTCCTGCCCCGGGGTATCGATGTCGATTCGGCTGATCTTGCTGAAAAGGAATGGTGTGTCAACTTATCACAACACGGTCACTGACAGGCGAATCCATCGTCATATCGCAGAAAAATAGTACAGTGAAATCCGTGACTTGCCATTCCGCTCGGTATTGTGACGGAATCTCCCTTCTAATTGCAATATCGAGCACCTGGGAAATTCACTGATTAGCCGTTTTTTTCTCCGACCCATTATACATGATGTCGTTCTGTGATTGGAATTCAAACTTGCCATACACCGCTTTGAAGCGGAACGTCCTCAGCAAAGCGTGTTGACCACTCCAGGGCTCGGGTCACCAGCTCGCGAGTCTGAGCGGGCTCGATGACCGCGTCGACCCAGCCGCGGGCGGCGGCATAACGGATATCCATTTGCTCTTCGTAATCGCCGATCGTTTTTCGTCGAAGGACTTCCATCTCGTCGGCGTCGACGACGCGGCCGGTACGTTTCAGGGCGGCGATGTTGATGTCGAGTAGCGTTGCCGCAGCTTGCCGTGCTCCCATCACCGCATACTTCGCTGTCGGCCAGGCAAATAGAAATCGAGGATCGAACGCTTTACCACAGAGGGCGTAATTCCCCGCGCCGAAACTTCCGCCGGTGATCACCGTGATTTTCGGGACGCGGCTGTTGGCGATCGCATTCACGAGTTTGGCCCCCGCGCGAATAATCCCCCCCTGCTCTGCCTGCTTGCCGACCATAAAACCGTAGACATCCTGTAGAAAAACAATCGGTGTCCAAGTCTGATTACAGTCGAGAATAAATCTGGCGGCCTTGTCGGCCGATTCGGGATAGATCACACCACCGAATTGAATTCCTGCCTGGGGTGATTTTTCCTGCTGGTGCTGATTACCGACGATGCCGACGGGAAATCCGCTCCAGCGGGCGTAACCGCAAACCAGCGTCTTGCCGTATTGTGCTTTATATTCTTGAAACGAATCCTGATCGATAAGACATTCGAGAACATCACGTACATCATACGCCGCCTGGGGATCGGATGTGACTGTTTGATATATGGCATTGATATCACGCGCCGGAGACTTCGCCATTTCGCGCCGAAACAAAGGCGATGTTCTATTCACCGGAAATGTCTCAATGAGCGAGCGGACCCGTTTCAAACAGCTTTCGTCATCGGGTTCCAAAAAATCGATCGTACCGCTGATTTCGGCGTGCATCTGTGCCCCGCCAAGTTCCTCGTGTGAGATTTCTTGTCCTATCGAACTTTTGACAAGGGCAGGACCGGCCAGGTACAGCCCTGAACCACTAGTCATTACCAACTTGTCGCAAAGGACCGGAAGGTAGCCTCCTCCTGCGACGCAATTTCCCATAATCGCTGCTATCTGTGGAACACCAGCTGCAGAAATAACGGCGTTATTGCGGAAGATGCGTCCAAAGTCGTCTTCGTCGGGAAAGATTTCATCCTGAAGCGGCAGAAACACGCCTGAGGAATCGACGAGATAACAGATCGGCAGTCGGTTCGTGAGGGCGATCTTTTGAGCTCTCAGCACCTTCTTCGCCGTCATCGGAAAGAACGCTCCCGCTTTGACGGTTGCGTCATTGGCGATCACCATCACTTCGCGGCCGGAGATGGTGCCGATTCCGCAGACCACGCTGGCTGCCGGAGCGCCACCCCACTCTTCATACATATTCCAGGCGGCCCATTGGCCGAGTTCGAAAAACGAAGTATCGACATCGATGAGGCGTTCGATACGCTCGCGAGCGATCAGCCGTGATTTATCGTGCTGCCGCGCGATGGCCTTCGCCCCGCCCCCCTGGTTGATGACGTGTTGTTGTTCGCGAAAATGCTGGAGAATTTCATCCCATTGATTCATGTCGTCTCGCTCAACGGTTATAATCGCGGCGCATTGACCAGATTGAGGCTTCAACGTGTGAACGACACCGAAACGATCACAGACAGAAACGGTTGATCGAAATGAGAGTAACGATTCCGACGCGAAATGTCACGGCGGGTTTCAGTTGGGCACGATGTCTCAACGGCGTCTGCTTTGGATTGACACTGACGCTGGTGATCATCGGCGGTGACACCGATACCCTAGGTCTCACAAGCGTCTTGTATGCCCAAGCAGACGATGGCGAGATCGACGACGAAGATCAGAACGGATTGATCCTCACGCTTCGCAGGGGAGAAAAGACGATTCAACGAGTAGAAGACGTTGTTAGCGTCGACTGGCAGGATCGATCACCCGATCCGCGACTCGCAGTCGGAAATTTCTCGGCGGATTGGAACGGTCGGATCTTGATTCGTCAGGCAGGAAAATATCGGCTGCATCAGTATCTTTCGGGAACGGTCTCGGTGGCGATCGATGGAAACGAAATCGTCTTCGGACGGAGCGAGTCTCCGTCATGGATCACCAGTAAAGAATTCGAACTCGACTTTGGCGAGCACGACATCCATATCCATTTTGAAAAGACCGCATCGACGGCTCGAATCCATCTATTCTGGTCGTCAGAGCACTTTCCGCTAGAACCTGTCTCGGCGTCACTGTTTTATCGCGATGCTTTATTGGCTGAGGCTCGGCAGATTGAACGCGGTCGCGAACAATTCGATGTGCATCGTTGTGGTCGGTGCCACTGGGGAGAAGGAGAAACGCTTCCTCCGGCGGCTCCGTCTCTCGAATTGACAGCGAGCGGTGTCTCGGCGGAGTGGCTTCTCCGTAAATTGTTGGATCATGTGCCGAAAAAAGATGTCGGCAGTCCCTATCGAAGCAAAATGCCACATTTTCAACTGTCGGTCCGAGAAGCGCAAGGAATCGTCGTCTATCTGAATACGAAATCAAAGACGATAGATCTTCCGCCATATGCGTTCCCCGAGGAACGTTCGAAGAACTCAGCGGAAGGTCGCTTGAAGCTCTTATCGCTCGGTTGCCTGGCATGTCATCACGTTCAGGATGAATATGTTGCCGAAGGAAGATCACAGTTGTGGAATGGCGGCTCGTTGGCCTCGATCGGCCTGAAGCGAACTCCCGAATGGTTATCGCACTGGCTGCGCCGTCCACAGGATTTGAATACTGATCATCGCATGCCGACGTTTTCACTCGAAGAAACCGAACGTCAACAACTCGTGTTGGCGTTGTCGGATCTAAGGCGACCACTACCGGCAAGTTCACTGTCGCCCGACGATTTGATAATCGACCCGTTTGATACCGAACTGGTTGAAATCGGTGCCCGAGTCCTTCGTCAGAAAAAATGTTTCGCGTGTCATCGCATCCCCCAGTTCGACTATGCAATGAAGCAATTTGACGAACAGCCCCTGTCACCTTTGAGTGGCGATCAGGTGAACTGGAATGATTCATGCATTGCGGATATGCCACTTGTCGAAAAACATCCGAAATACGACGGTCTCGATCGCGAGGCGATACGAGCGTTTGTCGCATCCCGGGGGGAAACAGCTGTACCACCGAGTCTTGATCTCATCGGTCAGCGGTCACTCGAACAAAATAATTGTCTGGCATGCCATCCCCGTTCGACGTCGTTGGGATTGACTCCACTCGCAGGCCGTCTGGCAAACGATATTGACGAACTGCGCGGACGGAGCAGTGAATTGATACCCCCTACTTTGACCGCAGTCGGTGACAAACTCTTCGATACGGCGCTCATTGAAGCGATTGGCGGTCAACAGCCAAAGCGACGACTCCCCTGGTTGCAGGTGCGTATGCCAAAGTATGAACATTCCTCAGAGGTGAAGATAGCGCTGGCCCATCATCTGATCGGAAGAGACCGCATTCCCGCAGAGGCGCCGGTGAGCCCCAGGCAAACGGTCGATATTCCTCAATCGCAACAGGTCGTTATCGGCCATACGCTCGTTGGCGGCCGCGGGTTCAGTTGCATTGCGTGTCACACAGCGGGAAATTTTCAACCGCGCGGAGTGGCTCTCGGTAGCCGGGGATCGGATCTGCTGATGCTACAGACTCGCATGAGGAAAGAGTATTTTCTCCGTTGGACGCGGAGTCCTTTGCGAATCGTGCAAGGGGTCGAGATGCCTTCATATCAGCAGCCAAAGCCGATGATTCTTAACGGTAATCTCGATGCACAACTCGATGCAATCTGGTTGGCGCTTAACGACGGTAATTTTACGGTGCCGACAAATCCCGGATCTGTCGAGCAGTATCTCGTGCTTAAACCGGGGAGCACACCGCGGGTCGTACGAGATGTGTTTACGCTCCCCCTGATGAACGATGACGAATTTGTGCCGAGGGCTTTTGCCGTCGGTCTGGCGAATGGTCACAGTCTGCTTTTTGATCTCGATCGTGGTGCGATACGACAATGGACTATCGGAGATTTCGCACGACAGCGCACGCAGGGGAAAAGCTGGTTCTGGGACATGGCAGGAATCACACTTATGACCGGTATCGGCAAACAATCCGATATCGTGCTCGCACGATGCGACCGAGATTCTGGAGACGTCATCGATCCCGTCGCTAACGACGGGAGTATTTCTCAACTGGTTGATTACGAAATTACAGCGAATCGTGTAGAGATGAATTATCGCCTGACTTTTCTCATCGACGACAACAAGCACGATGTCGTTGTCAACGAGAGGTATTCGGCTGAGCCGCCTTCATCTTCCGAGGGGACCGGCTGGTTGCGTTCGATACGCGTCGGGGAAGTCCCCGACGAATTCGATGTGCTCGTTCGTCGACCGGTCCCGACTCAAGCGTTTGGTGAAGCTGGAGTGACATCGGCAGCACGGTGGAACAACGTCGCGTCTGAAGAATTCGCGCGACTCGAACCGCTGCACAACACTGCCGAGATTCTGTTGAAATATCACTGCTCGCTTCAACCGACGATGGCTGGGGACGTACCCGTCGTTTCTCGCGAACCTCCACTGGCGGAGACAGTGAGAACCGTTCCCGGATTCGACGGGGTTCGCCTGCCGATCGACGCGGCGATTATGCCGACGGCAATGACGTGGACCAATGATGGAACTCTTGCATTCACATCACTGAGAGGTGATGTTTATCTTGCCAAAGATTCCGATGGTGACGGTCTCGAAGACACGCTTACTCTATTCGAGACGGGGCTTGCCGCTCCCTTCGGTCTTATTGCGGATGGCGATGATCTCATCATTTCTCATAAACCTGAACTGTTGCGTCTATGCGATACCGACGCTGATGGACATGCCGACGTTCGAGATGTGTTGGCAACCGGTTGGGGATACACCGAAAATTATCACGACTGGACCTGCGGTATCGTCCGCGACTCGAACGACCGAATTTACGTCGCTTTGGGTAGTGATTACGGCCAACCGCAGCGGCCCCGCTACAAAATACGCTGGCGCGGCAAGGTGCTTCGGATTGATACCGACGGGACGATTACCCCTGTCGCCCACGATTTGCGCTTTCCCACCGGCCTGGCCATTGATTGCTACGATCGCGTGTTTATCAGCGATCAGCAAGGAGTGCAGAATACGTTTAACGAACTCAATCTGCTCGTCGACGATTCGCATTACGGTGTGCCGAGCCAATCGGAAATAGAAAAGAACGAACCGGGGATCCCGGCTGCGATTCAAATTCCTCACCCGTGGACGCGCAGTGTGAACGGCATCGCTTTCATTCCGCAAGATAGCCCAATTGAAGAGTGGCGCGGCCAGGGTATCGGTTGCGAATACGACACCCGATTTCTGATTCGATACTCGGTTCAGCAGATCGGCAACACCGTGCAAGGAGCCGTGTATCCGATGTCACTTCCAGACGGCGACCGGGGTGGTGACAATTTCGTTGGCCCAATTGCCGTCGCCGTCAGCCCTGAAGGGGACATTTACATTGGTAGCATTCACGACAGCGGCTGGCAGGGGGGAATCAACACCGGTGCCATCGAACGGCTTACCTATACGGGAGAACTGCCTCCAGGAATTCAAGAAGTGACGGTGGTTCCTGACGGGATCGAGATTGCCTTTACCGCGCCGGTCAACATCGTCGCCGCGACGAGAACCGAAAACTACTCGATTTCGGGATATACGCGAGTCTATCAAGGGGGATACGCTACGCCCGATACGGGAAGGTTCCAACCGAAAATTGAACGTGCCGAAATAAGCGACGACTGCCGGACGGTCTGGTTGCACACCGACGAATTGAAAGAAGGCTTCGTCTACGAGATTCATTGCGGAAAACTTGGCGTCGATGGTGACGCTTCACTCTGGCCGAGCGAAGCACATTATACCCTGCACCGACTTCCAGCGATCGAAGAAAACTGAATAAAGGGCTGTAGACGATGAGCAGGAATTCATCGCGCACGATAGTGATAACCGGCGCCACTCGTGGTTTGGGTCGAGCCATGGCAGAGAGATTGATAGAAAAAGGACACAGAGTCGTCGGCTGTGGTCGCAACGCCGCGAGCGCTCAAGATCTCGCGAGAAAATATGGTGTACCTCATCGATTCGACGCGGTTGACGTCAGCAGTGATCTCGATGTCGGACGTTGGGCGAAAGAAGTCCTTGAATCCCACGGTCCCCCCGATCTGCTGCTCAACAATGCTGCGATCGTCAATCGTAACGCCCCACTGTGGGAACTCGGGGCCGACGAGGTCAGCGAACTTTACGACGTCAATTTGAAAGGTGTCGTAAACATGATTCGGCATTTCGTCCCGGCAATGATCGAACGGTCGTCCGGGGTCATCGTCAACTTCAGTTCGGGCTGGGGAAGGTCGACGTCCCCTGAGGTTGCGACCTATTGCTCATCTAAATGGGGCATCGAAGGGCTGACGAAAGCACTCGCCCAGGAACTCCCCCGCGGCATGGCGGCGATTCCGCTTAACCCCGGGATCATCAACACCGAGATGCTGCAAAGTTGTTTCGGCCATTCCGCCGATAAATTTCCCGACGCCGACACCTGGAGCCACGCGGCAGTGCCATTCTTATTGAAGTTAGGGGCGAAGCATAATGGGGAGTCGTTGAGCGTGGAGTGACGTTGTTGCGTTCATCATCCAAGGGCCAACGGTCCTGTCTTTGCAAGTCGAGAATAGTTTTTATTCCGAATCATTTATTTTGATTTTGACGTCAATGTGGCTCTTGTTCGGTACGCCGCGAACTTTCAATAATCCCGACATCAGTACGATGATCACTGTCATCGCTACCAACACAGCGAGCCAGCGTTTGCGGTTCTGGCGGAGAGGTTCAAACGCGGCGGAACGGCCCACGAGGCCCGAAGCGATCATGAAAACGACCAACGCGAGAATGATTTTTGTCCCCATTACGCCGTGATACAGTCCGTCTCCCCCATGAGACGGGCGCATCACCACGAGGTAATTGTAAAAACCGGTAAGCAGCAATAATCCAATGCCGGCATGAACAAACTTTTTCCACCGGCTGAGCAATTGTTCTCGCAATGCGTTGTGTTCTCCCTCGGACAACACCGTCGCTGACGGCATGAGTACGAATCGCATGAAAATCGTCCCTCCCACCAGCACGATCGCGGTCAGTACGTGTAACCAGCGGGAGATTAGAGGTAACAGCAGATCAGCGTCCATGTGTTCGATGCCTTATTCTTATGTGCTCACCTGAAGCGTAACGGAGATCGATTTCTTTCGGGGAAGCTACGCGATTTCCCGTGTGACCGCACAGCATAACGGACCAGCGCACAGTGTTCCATGCAAATCGTGAGAGGATTTCAAAACTCTCTTGGCAAAATGAGGTATGACAGCATACGATATGGAAATGCAAAGCATTGAAATCGCCTGCCCCAAATGTGGAAGTATGCTCAAACTCAAAGATCGGCATCTGCTCGGTCGCAAAGGAAAATGCGCCCGATGCAGTCACATGTTTATCATGAAAGAGCCTGATCCGGTCGTATTGGATGCGGCGAACGAAACGGCGGTCTTTGTGTCGCAGTTGTCCGAACCGGCGAAATCGCCGGTTATTGGGGGTACTTCCAGTGGGAGAGAAATTGCTCCGCCGATTCCTCCTCTGGGGGGGACCGAACCGGGCCTCAATCTCATCAACGAATCCGCCTCGCCGGGAATGGTTGCCTTTCAGGAGATTCGACAGCGGAACAAGAAGTCTTCTCGAGTAGCCTGGGGCGCGACGATCGGTACGGGTTTGCTGCTGGCGCTATCAGTATGGTGGTTTGCGCCGCAGATTCAGCAGGCAATCGAAAGGCCCGCAACGAACAATGAGAACGCAGCCGGAGAAACGACACGTGTAATCGTCGAAAAAACCGACAATCTGCTTCGGAAGGAAGAACTCGAAAAGAACTTCAAGTTTGTCAAGGCCCAAAGCCCGACCGCCGGCGAACCAGTCGATATGCATTTTATTCCGGCGGGTTCTCGGATTATCTTCCATCTGCGGCCAGCCGCTCTTTGGGAAGACGGAGGGCTTGCCCAGGAAGTTCGCTATTGCCTCGGTCCCGTCACAGAATGGGCCGAAACCAAGATTAAAGAAATCTCACTTCGCGAACCGGCGGAGATCGAAGAACTCCTCGTTTGTCTTGCGTTGGGGAGTCCGAGTACACCACCAGAAATCTCGGCTGTGGTTCAACTGAAACAGGAAATGAAACGATCGGAATTCATTACAGCTGTTCAGGGGCGGCCGGATGATCAATTCGGATATCCGGTCTACATAGCTGGTGATCGCGCCTTTATGATCGCCGATGAATCACTGAAAACATACACGACGTGCCCTGCCCATTTGGCTCAGGAGATGGTACATGCACGTGGTCGGTTGCAGCCGACCGATCCTGCGATTGAAGAAATTATGTCCCACACCGATCGCGACCGTCATTTTACGCTCGTCTTGACGCCGATCGACCTATTGTTGACCGGACATCAGGAAACCCTGTTGCCGGAACTCGCACGCCCCTTGTTCACGAACATGATCAACTGGCTGGGAGACGATGTCGAAGCGGTCGTCTGGAGTGCGCACCTTGACGAGGAGTTTCGCTCCGACATCATTATCCGCAGCGATGCAAAAATGTCGGTGATGCGCTCGCAGCGCCAATTTCAGAATCGGCTTGATGAGCTGCCGAAATACGTACTCTCACTTGTGCAGCAAATGAATCCGACGAAAGTTGGTGTGCGGAAAATCATCGGTCGTTTCCCTGCGATGCTTAAGGCGTTGCAAATGGCAACACTCATCAGCATCGACGAGCGACACGTGCTGCTATCGGCTCAACTCCCCGAACGGTCGGCCCCCAACCTGGCGCTCGGTACGCTTCTGACCTGGGATGAATCCACGCGAACTAGTTTCTCGGCCGATGGTGGGGGAAAACCGACCACGCTCGCTGCTGCGGACAGGAATAAGACTCAGCAAACGAAGATCGTTGACCGCCTGAAAAAGAAGATCGATGTCGACTTCCGAAGAACTCCATTACAAGAAGCCTTTGCCTACATTGCTGACGAAACGTCGGTGACAATCGACATCGATGGCGATGTCGGATTACGAGGCGCTGGATATACCAAAGTGATGCCGCAGACGTATAAGATGGATCAGTCATCGGCTCTGGAAGTCATCGAAGCGATTTTCAAGCCTTATCCCAAGATGTGTCTGATTATCGATGAGAAGAAAAATATTGCGACGATAACAACATATCAGGCGGCCGAAGACCAGAAGCTAACGCCTTTCGTCTTTGAAAAATAGGCTGCAACATGTCGATTGATTATCCCGTAGTAGTGCGTTTCCATTTTTGAAATGCGCACGTTTTGATGAGGACCGGCTGCATAACCCAGTTGGCGACAGAATGAACGACGGAAAATTCCAACAAAATTCGCAGTTTATGTGGTTGTGAAACTGCTATTAGGGATGCCGACGTGACGGAGCAAAATCGATGGCTGTGTCCGCATTGCCAAATACCGCTCCGATTCCGTGAATTTATGCCGGGGGAGCAGATTTTTCCCTGCCCCGATTGCGAACAGCCGATTCAGATTTTGATATCAGGTCGTAGAATTACTTCGATTCGAGCTGTTGCCGACGAAAATTCGTCGACCGTTAACGCCCCGTCGGGGCAATGGTTGCGAGCAGGTTGGCCTGGATTGGTTTTTTCGTGTGCGATGAATTCTCCCCGTGCAATCAGTTTGTTCATCACGATCGCAATTAGTCCAGTCATCGTGGGTGTGTGGATGGCAAATCGTCCGCTGCCGGTTCCGTCATCCATCGATGGGCCGCAGGAAGATGCACTGCACGCGACCGATGAAGTCCCTGCGAATGAAATGACGGTCGATGACTTGACCGCTCACATTCAGGACGTGCCCGTTGAGACGAAATCCTCTGCAAATGACGATGTACCGCTCGCGGATACCAATCTAACTGAAGGTTCTAGCGTTGAAGACGTTCCGGAGGCTGAACCTGTTGACGTTCCGTCGGGGTCGAAGGGCATAGACTCAGTCGATACATTAAAAACCGACGTTGTCGCTGCCAGTCGTTTGTTCGACAGTACAGTCGAAATGCCGGCAACTGATCCCGTTGCGTCGAGTGTGGAACACTCAGAACTTTCAAAACCGATCCCGGTGGATGACGCACCCGGCGACAATCCAGTACCGGATGTCGACGTGGCAACGGCAATGCAGACCAAGGTCGCCCGGTGGGAGCAGGCGCGTTCGATTCCGCTTATTGAAATTCTCGATCAGTTCGAAGAAATGGTAGGAGGGAAAATTGTACTCGATGAGTTCGATTCTCCCGAAATGCAACAACGATTATCGCAACCGGTTTCGTTCGCATACCGACAGAAGACGTTTACAGAGATACTGACCGGTCTACTCGACGATGCCGGACTTCGATTTGAAATTCACGAGAACAAGATTCGCATCTCACCGACAAAGCCGTGATGAAACGACGCCTGAAAGAGTAAACCAGCCGTGCAGCTCGACGACAAAGTCTGTTACTGTTTTCATATCTCGAAGCGGAAGATTGTCAATCATCTGCGCATCTACCAGCCCAAACGGGTCAGCCAATTGAGCGAATGCGGCGGTGCTGGGACCGGTTGCGGCTGGTGTATTCCGTTTTTGAAGAGATACTACGAGCAATGGCAGCAGGGTGATATTGTCGCCGCCGATGATATCTCTCCCGATCAATACGCCAAAGACCGGGGACATTACATCAAAGCCGGAAAAGGGACTCCTCCACCTGGTGCAACGCCATCATAATCAATAAATCCATTTCGCATCCGACGTCGTTGGTTGGCATTCTATCGTGAATAGCGATTCGGCCAATCATTGTGAATTGATCTGAATTCGGCGAGGTTCGGGCTTCGGGGCACGCGGGAGCACGACTTCAAGCACCCCGTGATTGAATTTCGCCGATATCCGTTCGTGGTCGACTTCATCGCTGAGGATAAACGACCGCAAAAAATCGCCGACGCCGTATTCCTGATGTAGAACTTTGACTCCTTCGGGTACGTAGGGAGCGACGTGTCCGAAGAGTGTGAGTTTGTTATCCTGCACCTGCAATTCGACGGTCTCTGCCGTTACGCCGGGGAGATCGGCGCGAAGCACAAGACCTTCGTCCGTCTCAAATATGTCGATCGGCGGCGTGAAGACGTAACGTGGTTCAGTCGTCTCTTTCGCGACGTCTTCTTCAGGTTTATCCGGTCGTTGTTCGATCATATCCTGAGACATAATTTGCTCTCCGAACCGGTCGGATCATTCGATGGGAATAGACTTTGTCGTTGAATGACGAATCGTCGGTTGATTGTTAGAAGTAGCGACCGGCGACGCTCCTCGTTCAGCCTGGACGGACGAGGAATCTCCGTCGGCAACTTGAATCTGACGAGGTATCACAGCCTCTGCCTTTGGCAAGTGAATCTTCAAAATTCCAAGATTGAGTTCGGCAGAGAGTTTCTCTTCCTGTACCCTTTCTGGAAGAGTGATCGCCCGCTGCCATACACCGCGAACTCGCTCCTGTCGGCGGTAACGTTCTTCCGGAATGGCACTGGTATCGTGAGATTTGCCTTTAAGTGTCAGGACTCCGCCAGCGATGGTGAGTTCGAGATCTTCGACTCGGATGCCGGGTAGTTCGGCGGTAAGAAGATATTCCTCTTCGAGTTCGAAGAGGTTTAGCGAGGGAAATTGTCGTCCAAAGCGAAACCCTTGAAATGTCAGGTTGACGCTTTGAAGTAAGCGATCAACTTCCCTTTCGAGATCTCGAAACGCATCCCATGAATGGCCCCAACGAAAAACGGGCACTGCAATTCCTCCCAGTTATTTTCGTCTGAAATTTAGCCTGACAACCTTGGGAAATATCGATTAAGACTTCTAAAATGATGCAAAGTCTATTCCCAACGGAAATTTTATCTGATGAACTTAGGTGAAATGAGTTGGCCTTCCGTAACATGTTCTGTTGTCATTGGTTAAGATGATTTTCTGTTGGCTGTCTTGCCAAAATGGCGTTCGCGTAGCATTTGTCAATCTGGCAGATCGACTCGTCGAGTTCATCATAAGTCAGTCCGGCTTGTCAAATTGGCAGTTACGGGTTTTCACTTTTCCACAAGTGCATTATACACTGAACCACGTATTCTCTGCTGTTCGGACCGGTGATATCTACTTCTGTAAGTTGCTGGAATTGGGCTGTGATTTCACACGGCCTCTCTGAAGGAGTTGAAATGTCAGGGCAACTGGATTCTCGTCATGCGGTTTACGTCGGGAGTTTCGATCCTCTCACATTAGGGCATGAGGACATCATTCGCCGCGGTGCAAAAATTTTTGAAAAGGTTACGGTCGGTATCGGAACGAATCCTGACAAAAGCCCGCTCTTTCTCCCTGACGAACGACTTGAATCGATTACAGCAATATTGAAGCCCTACCAGAACGTGTCCGTCAAATGCTTTGACGGGTTGACAGTTAGTTTCGTCCGCGAGTGCGGCGGTCGTGTGATGCTTCGCGGCATCCGCACGTTATCCGATATCGAGGCCGAGTTCACTATGTCGCTGACGAATCGGGCTCTCGACCCCGAGATCGAAACGGTATTTCTGATGGCGAGTGAACGATTCACCCATATATCCAGCACACTCATCAAGCAAATCGCAAAATTGGGAAAAGATGCCGCAACCGAGCAGTTGAAAGATTTCGTTCCACAGGCGATCATCGAACCCTTATTGAAAAAATATCGTGACGGTGTCTAATTTCGATTCCATGGGCATGATCCGACGCAGGGGACGTGCTGTTATTCTCGCAAGACTTCCGACGAGATGCGAATTTGATGCTGGAACTGGTTCACGGCACGGCTGAAGATGGGGGGCACAGTCAAATGAGAGTCAACACGCCGCCATCCAAAGTTTTTTGACCCGAGTTGAATGGAAAGTACCGGTCATGTTGAGCCTGACAGGGAAACGCTACGATACCAGCGAAACCGTTCGCCTGCGCATCGAAGCAGGGCGGATTCGATTCATCGAGATCATCGATGCCCGCGGGGAAGAGCGTAACCTACCCTATCTTGCTCCTGGTCTGTTTGACCTGCAGATCAATGGTTTTCGTGGCGTTTGGTTTGGCCAGCCGGAACTGACGTCTCAACAGGTGGTTGATACCGTACTTCCTCATTTTCAATTCGGCGTCACCCGGTTGTGTCCTACATTGATTACGAATTCATTTGAGAACCTGGCAAACGGATTCAGGGCACTGCGAGAGGCGTGCGAACAGAATGCCGATGTTGCCCGCATGGTTCCCGGATTTCATCTCGAAGGCCCCTACATCTCTCCTGAAGATGGACCGCGAGGAGCCCATGCCAGCAAGCACGTTCGTCCGGCCGATTGGAATGAGTTTTCTCGTTTGCAGGAGATTTCCGGCGATCGCATCCGGTTGGTCACATTGGCCCCCGAAGTCCCTGGTGCGATCGAATTCATACGGCGAGCGGTCGATGTGGGGGTGGTTATCGCTATTGGGCATACCGCTGCGACTCCGGAGCAGATACAAGCGGGAGTCGACGCTGGTGCTACGTTGAGCACTCACTTGGGAAATGGAGCGCACGGCATGATTCGTCGGCACCCGAATTATATTTGGGAACAACTCGCCGAGCCTCGCCTGATACCGAGCATGATTTCGGACGGCCATCATTTGCCGAAGAGTGTCGTACAGACGATCATCAAAACTAAAGGTTCCGAAAATACAATAATCACTTGCGATGCCGCCGGTCTGGCGGGATGTGCACCGGGTCGATATCAAATCGAAGGAATCGAAGTCGAAATTCTTCCTGACGGACGCATTGTGCTTGCTGGTCAGCAACAGTTACTTGCCGGTTCAGGACTGGAGACCGACCATTGCGTTTCGACCGCAATCGACATGGCGGGAATCAGTCTAAAAGAAGCGATCGATATGGCGGGTCGCATTCCAGCACGAGCACTCAATTTCGAACCGATTTCTCTCGAACCCAACAGTCGTGCCGACATCATCGTCTTCAGAGACGGCGGGTTCGGTCGACATATCGAGTTACAGGCGACTCTATCTGAAGGCGAGCTGAAGTGGGGTGAGATATGAATTTCACGGGACGCCCCAAAGTATTTCGTGTTTCTACGGTAAAAAGGCTTCACGACATTAACTTTTAAAATTGAGATCGATTCGTATTTTTCGCACTTGGCATAAGCGATTTCGTCTTGCTACGATCAAAAAATACGAATCCATCGTATAGATAAACCAGTCATAATTTTTCGTTGGAGAAGGTGCCACGAAAGTTCCAACGAGAGTTAAACCAGGGACGTTGAAGAGGTAGAAATGTTTTTCAGATCGGGGAAATGATGAATGCTAAGGCGTTGTATCGTTTGCTCGGAATGATGTCACCAATTCAATATTTATTATTAACCTACACCCATCCGGTTGAGGGCCATGCTGACCGGCTCATGGGTGCATAATAGCGATACGTCAATGTCACTCATCAGCATGTCCGATCTTGGTGGCCAACTGATTCGCCACCGACTCATTGAACCTTCTCAACTCGAAACCTGCCTTGCGGACCTCCCTGTCTCGCTTGACGACTCGGCACGGTTATTAGAAGAACTCGAAAAGCGATCTCTATTGACGTCCTATCAGGCACGTCAGATCGTCAAAGGGGAAATCGAAGGGCTTATCCTTGGCGATTACAAATTGATGTATCGTAACGCCGCTGGGAGTTTTGCCCGCGTTTTTCGCGCTTGCTCGCTGAAAGATGGGCGAATGGTTGGCTTGAAACTGTTGCGCCGTCGCTGGGCAAACGACCCGCAAATCGTTTCGCTCTTTTTTCACGAAGCCGAAGTCGGCAAACGATTGGTTCACCCCAATATCGTTCCGATCTACAGTATTGAGACCGATCGAAACTTCCATTTCCTCACTATGGAATTTATCGAAGGAGGGAATCTCAGAGATTTTCTTGCCATTCGTCAGAAGATGTCCCCGATTGAATCAATTCGGTGTGCGCTGGATATATGTGAAGGATTGAATTATGCCATTCGACAGGGCATCACGCATCGCGACCTTAAGTTGACGAACGTGCTGATGAGCAGCCAGGGGGTCGCTAAACTTGTCGACTTCGGCCTAGCGACTATTGAAGGAACTCAGCTTGCCCGGTCGGACAGCTTTCAGCGGGCGTTGGAATACGGCACGTTAGAAAAGGGGACAAACGCCCCAACTAACGACCCCCGATCGGATCTCTATTTTCTGGGAACAATTCTGTACGAATTGCTGACAGGTATTCCTCCCTATCCGAGGACAAACGACCGCGACAGTCGACGTCAGACGTCGCGTTATGCAAATATCCGCCCGATTCGAACCATCGATCCGAACATCGCCCGTTCGGTCGAAGATATTGTCGAGCGACTGCTCAAGTTTGATCCCAAACAGAGGTTTCAGTCAGCAGCCGAAACAATCGCTTCATTACGATATGCACTAAAAGACCTGGGTGCCTCACCCGACCGTCCTAATTCGTCGAGTTCAACGGTGTTGTCCCAGCCTGAGACAGTGCCGCAGAACTCCCGTTCCGGCCCCGCGTCGCAAAGCACGTCCGGGACAATCATGTTCGTCGAGTCACGCGGTAAATTGCAGGAGCAACTGCGGAACCACTTCAACAAACACGGATTTCGGGTACTGGTAATCAGCGACCTCCGCCGCGGCCTTGCCCGCTACAAAAATAACCCGCCGGATTGCACAATTATTCTAAGCGAGACTATCGCCGATGATGCGGAAAGTATCGCCTCGGAATTGGGAGAGATCAGCGAAAATTCCCCCTTCGCCGGTGTGATCGTGTTCAGTTCGCAGCACTGCCATTTACAAGAGCTATTTCAAAACATCCCTCAACTCCGCCTTCTCGAGCAGCCGATCACTTTGGGGCGATTGAGAAAAGTAGTTGATGCATTGCTCGAATCGCGAACACCAGGAGGGGACGCAGCAAATCACCGGTTATTGTAACACATCGTTACACCATCCTGTGTGAATTAGAATTTATCTTGCAAATACTTTCGGAGTGACCGTTGTGGAAACGTCATTGTCCTTATCGTCAACCCGACTTTTTCGTCCGGCAGGAAGTAGACCACTTCGCTGGGGAATCATCGGGACCGCTCGAATTGCCACGAAGGTCGCCGAGGCGATTCATGGTGCAACGGGAGCCGAACTCGTCGCTGTAGCCAGTCGCGATAAGTTACGCGCGGCGGAATGGGCCACGGCGCACCGTGTTCCTGTCAGTTATGGCCATTACGATGAACTGCTGAACGATCCGGATATAGACGCCGTTTATATTCCCTTGCCACCGTCAATGCACTGTGAATGGACGATACGTGCCGCGGAGAAAAAGAAACATGTTCTTTGCGAGAAGCCGTTGGCCATGACTGCGGCAGAGGGTGAGGAAATGTGGGCTGCCTGTCGAGTCAACGGAGTGCAATTGATGGATGGCGTGATGTGGCTCCATCATCCTCGTACTGCGGCAATGAAGGCGAATATCCGCGATGGGTCGCTTGGTAAAATTTGCAAAGTCACCTCTGGTTTTTCGTTCTGCTGGAACCCTCTCCCTCTTGAGAACATTCGAATGCAATACGATCTCGGCGGCGGATCGCTCGGCGACCTCGGTTGGTATTGCGTTGGCGTTGCCTTGTGGTCGCTGAATAAGCAACCGGTCCGCGTATTTGGTTCAGGAAGATACGTGCAGAATGTGGATGTTCATTTCAATGCATTGATGTGGTACGACGATGAATGTGTCGCTTCATTCGACTGCGGCTTTGATACGACACATCGAAAGTGGTTTGAACTCGCTGGGACTGAGTGTTCGCTGGTCTGCGACGACTTCGTCAAGCCACGGTCACTCGAAAAGATTCGTTTCTGGCTTCATCGAGGGGACGACGACGTGACAGAGACGGTTTCCGCTCCTCTCGTGCAGGAAGTCTGCATGATCGAGGACTTCTGCCAAATCGTACGATCAGGAGAATTCAATGATCATTGGCCCCGCATTGCGATTGAAACGCAACGAGTCTGCGACGCACTCGACCGCTCAGCCCGCAGCGGCCAGGTCGTAGACCTGGCGTAATGATCTACGGACTTCCTTCTCGCGAGTTATTTCGATAGCTTGGTAGTTAGAACTGAATATAACGCGTTGTTCGTGAGCGAATACCTGTCCAAGAGATCTGAATGTTTGTCATGTCGAGGGGTATAAAGCAGGTTGTTGTATGTTTGAACAATCGGGTTGTGTTCCTGTCGTATGATTTTCGCGATATAACCTTTAAGAGGAAGAATCATGACCACTTCTCAATTCTTGAACGATTTATTACCGGATCGACGTGATTTTCTGGTTCAAACGGGTTCCGCACTAGCAGCAGTCGGACTGATGGGGCTGACTCATCCAATGCGAGTCGGTGCCGATGACACGAAGAATCATGGCATCAAGAAGGCTGTTAAATACAGCATGGTGGCCGGCGACGCACCGATGGTCGAGAAATTTAAATTGCTCAAAGCGATCGGTTTCGAAGGGATTGATATGAATGTCCCCGCCGATCACGACGAAGTCAACGCAGCGCAAAAAGAATCGGGTCTCATCGTGCATGGCGTGGTCTCATACGACCACTGGAAGAAACCGTTTTCACATCCTGATCCGGAAGTCCGCAGTTCGGGTCTCGAAAGTTTTCTCGGCGCGATTCGCGATGCACACGCATACGGTGCAAGCAGTGTCCTCCTCGTTCCGGCGGTAGTCAATAAGGACATTTCATACGATCAAGCCTATGATTATTCGCAACAGGAAATCCGCAAGGCGATTCCGCTGGCCGAAGATTTAGGAATAGATATTCTGATCGAAAATGTTTGGAACAGCTTTCTGCTCAGCCCGCTGGAACTGGCACAATATCTCGATGAATTCGATACGCCACATATCGGTGCCTATTTCGACGTCGGTAACGTGGTGCGGTACGGCTGGCCCGAACAATGGATTCGTATCCTCGGACCTCGCATCAAGAAACTCGATATTAAGGAATACAGCCGCGAACTGGAAAGCAAACAGGGACCGTCAGCCGGATTCAAAGTGAAGATCGGAGACGGCGACTGCGACTGGCCCGCCGTGATGCGGGCCTTGGATGACATCGGTTATACCGGCTGGGGAACTGCCGAAGTACCCGGCGGGGGACGCGATGAACTCGCGGACATTTCACTCCGAATGGACAAAGCATTTTCAACCCTGGCATAATGAAGCTCATGTTGATTCGACTATTCGTCAAATATGAGGATTCGAATCGTTAATGCGGCGAGTCGTGTGAGACATTATATGAACCGAGTTATGAATTCTGTTCATAAGTTTTTGCGTTCGTCATCAGCCAGGTCTGCAAGGTTCAACCATAATGCATGTTTGCAGGGGTGAATACGTTTATCTGATATTTCTTGGAATATTCCTGTTTGGATCGGGTTGCTGGGTGGACCGCCCCGACAAGTCCAAGAAAGTGGTAGACAATGCCAAACCTGTCGATGTCACAGATGTTGGCGATGACTTCGCTTCGGGTCACGACAAGATGTTGGCGATATTGGAG
Organism: Planctomycetota bacterium; assembly: GCA_027618475.1. Taxonomy (GTDB): domain Bacteria; phylum Planctomycetota; class Planctomycetia; order Planctomycetales; family Planctomycetaceae; genus JAQCEJ01. Next base: position 38,239 of record JAQCEJ010000002.1, read on the forward strand.
CGGGTCAAAGAACGGGCACCCTACGAGTTTCCGTTTTTCGGTCAACAGATGCACGTAAAAACCCGGCGGGAATTCGAGAACCTGAGTCCGAATGCTCCCCTTCAACAAAAGATCGATCTCCTGCAGCGTCTCGGATTCCAGGAGTTGCTTTATGAGGAAACGCCTCGATTGGCGATCGATCATTTAACAGAAGCCTTTGATATTCTCTCACAGACGGCCGAAATCGGTTCGACTACCGATCGGATCGAATCGCAAAATGAGACAGCGTTCTATCTGGCTGTCGCCTGGTTGAGGCAGGGTGAAGTAGAAAACTGCTGCTCGCGCAACACTTCCGAGAGCTGCATTCTTCCGATTCGCGGGGAAGGAGTGCATGCCAAAGAAATTGGTTCACGGCAAGCGATCAAATACTTTCAGCACGTGCTCAAAAACGCAAGAATGGAAAAATCGTCGCAGAGGACACTTGCGATCGACGCACGTTGGTTGATGAATATTGCTTACATGACGCTCGGTGAATATCCGACGCAGGTTCCGAAGGACGATTTAATTCCCCCCGAATATTTTAACTCGGAAGTCGATTTTCCTTCATTTGAAAACGTCGCTCCCAAGCTCGGTTTGAATACCTATAATCATGCTGGAGGGGCAATCGTTGATGACTTCGACAACGACGATTATCTGGATATTCTCACGTCGTCGTCGAACCCAAGTACGCAAACTCGTTTTTTTCGCAATAATCGAGATGGCACATTCACCGACTACACCAAAGAAGCCGGACTGACGGGGATATGCGGCGGGCTAAACATCGTTCAGGCCGATTTCAATAACGACGGAAATCTGGATGTACTGATTCTGCGTGGTGCCTGGCATGGAAAATATGGTAAGCGACCGAACTCACTCCTGCGAAACAATGGCAACGCGACATTTACCGACGTGACATTCGATGCGGGTTTGGGTGAGGTTCATTATCCGACAAAAACTGCTGCGTGGGCCGATTACGACAACGATGGCGATCTCGATCTCTATATCGGCAACGAACACAGTTCTGAATACTATGCGCCCGGTCAATTGTTCCGAAATAACGGAAACAGCACCTTCACCGACGTGGGAGCGCAGGCGGGGCTGCAGCCGCGAGTATTCTCAATGGGGACAGTTTGGGGTGACATCGACAACGATCGTTACCCCGATCTCTTTCTTGCGGGACGTTCCCTGACCGATCAGAACGCGAATCGCCTTTTTCACAACAATCAAGATGGAACCTTTACAGACATCGCCTCGAAACTGGGAATGGTTCCTAAGCAACGATCATTCCCCTTTCCGGTATGGTTCTGGGATTACAACAATGACGGTGCTCTCGACTTATATGTGAGTGCTTCCAATGCCGGAATCGGACTGTTAACTCTCGATGCTCTGAACCCCGAAGCGGTTGCGAATCGTAATGGAGTCGTTCAGGGACGTGCCAATTTGGGTTATCCGAATTCCAGATACGAGCCTTGGGTTTTTGATCTGCCCTCTCTCTACCATGGCAACGGAGATGGTACGATGGTCGACGTAGCGGCCGACCAGAATCTCAACTCACCGACCGAACCAATGGGAGCCAACTTTGGCGACATTAACGGTGACGGCTTTCTGGATTTTTATCTGGCGACCGGCAACGTCGGGTATTGGATACTTCGACCCAATATCATGTTTCTTAACAACGAGGGACGCGGATTCTCTGATGTCACAATGGGAGGAGGGTTCGGTCACCTGCAAAAAGGGCACGGGGTAAGTTTTGCAGACATCGACAACGATGGAGACCAGGATATATACGTCCAGATGGGGGGGCAACTTCCGGGTGACAAATATTACGATTCCCTATTTCAGAATCCGGGGTTTGGTCATCACTGGATTACCATCAAACTGGTGGGAAAAACGTCGAATACTTCCGCTATCGGCGCAAGGATTCATGTCACAATTTCCGAAGACGGAACTCCACGCTCGATCTATCGCCACGTCAACAGCGGTGGCAGTTTCGGTTGTAATCCTCTGCAGCAGAATATCGGGCTGAGGATGGCAGAAAAAATAGACTCAATCGAAGTCTACTGGCCCACGTCCGATACGACACAGGTTTTTCGCGATGTCAAGATGGACCAGACGATTCGCATCACTGAGGGGGAAAACTCATTCCAGACGATCAAACTTAAAACACTTGAGTTGGGACGAAAGAAGTGATACCGCAGGGTACTCGAACGCATTGAGAGCATTGATTCGTGAGACTTAAATCGGTCTTCGACCTCGTTTTCTGATTGTACTTTTCAAAAACACATCGGGCCGGTACCTGTATTAACCTCTACGAATTCGGGATCATCCCCTCCCTTGCACATGCCCCCCCCACCCGAGTTTTCGGTGGAGCGTGGTGTAGTAGCTATGTCCGGGAAGCCGGGCTAGCAGGCAATGGACGGGGGCCTTGTGAATCTCGATGGTATCATCGGCGTGAACAGCGAGCTGTGTCTGGCCGTCGATCACAAGGGTTGCTCCGTTAACGGCGTGAGGAACCGTGAGCTGAAAGCGGCAATCGGCGTCATCGACCAGCGGTCGGTTTGTCAACGTATGTGGACAAATCGGTGTGATCACGAACGCCGGCAGACTCTGCCTTAAGATTGGCCCTCCTGCCGACAGGCTATGAGCCGTCGAACCGATCGGGGTGCTGACGATTAGACCATCGCAACGGTAGGTCGTCACCGGCGCGCCGTCGATTGCCAAATGAACGTCAAGCATTTCCATTGTCGCAGGGGTATGAATCAAGACCTCATTCAATCCAAGAAACTTCTGGGATGTGCCGTCCTTTTTTCGGAGTATGCACTCGAACATCAGGTGTTTCACAACGGTAAAATTCTGACGGCGAATGTGTTCGAATTGCGTTCGAAAATCTTCAGGCGAGACATCCGCCAGAAAACCAAGTCGACCGAGATTGACGCCGAGAATCGGTCGTTGGTGTGATCCCATCTGTCGGCAGGCACGCAGGATTGCACCGTCTCCCCCCAGCACGAGCACTAAGTCCGTTTCCAGATTCTCTAACAGGTCGTTGTCTGTCAGCACATCGGCAATGACTTCGACGTCGCCCGTTAGTTGGCAGATCTGATGGATTTCGTCGCGAATATTTTGAACTGGCGGACTTTGATCTCTCGCGACAATTACCAATTTCATCGGGGATTCTGTCATTTGTCTCGTTTTCGCAGGAGGTAGCGGTCTCTGAAGCGTGTATCGATGAAATTATATTCACGAACCTGCGATGACAACCAGCGTAGCGACGAAGTTCTTCGGAGATAATGCCGACCCGCCGGACGTGATTTGTCGCGAAGGGCTTGGTACAACATGTGATATCGGAACGATGTTGTTATAGATGACTGTTGTCACGCGACAATGGTTCTCGAAAATCGACGAGGGAGAGCAGGACGATGGGCTGGTTGTTCGGAGGGAAAGATTGGAACGTAGTCGCTGTCATTTTTGAGAAAAAAGATCTTTATCGGGTCAATGGAAACCGGGCCAAAGGAGGCAACGCCGACAAAGCCCGTGATGGTGCGAAAAACCATGCACGGACATTATATTGGGCAGTGTTCGATCAAAAGCGAAAATTCGTCGAAGGGGCCGAGGGACATTCCAGTAATCTCATCCCCGCAGTCACATTGCAAAAACTTCAGCGAGACCTCGCCACAAATCGCACGGTGATGAAAGTACTCGAAACGCTTGAACAGGCTAAAACCGATCGCCTCTCAGTCGCTCTCGAATGGAGCGGCTATCCTAAGAGCGATGCGCCGAAGGGTGAATAAAAACGTCATGAAGATCACTCATGTTGACGTCACGATCGTAGAGGTTCCACAAATTCCGCCGATCGCGCCGTATCGTTCACATATCCGTACGAGTTCCACAACTCAAAGCGCGATCGTAAAACTCGAAACTGACGAGGGAGTGGTCGGATGGGGCGAGCACAACGTCAATTTTCTACCGAATCTCAGTGGTCGTGCGCAAACCGCTGTCGCTCAAGAATGGCTGATTGGTCGAGAGGCGACAAACATCACCCTATTTCATCAGACGTGTCCCTTAGAAACCCGACTCAAGTCGGGGATAGAAATGGCAATGTGGGATATTGTCGGTCAGGTTGCCGGTTTACCGTTAGCTGAGTTATGGGGTGGGATCATCCGTCCCGAGGTTGAACTGGCCGCGTGTATGGGAATTCAACCCTATTCACGGGCTGGTGAAATCGCATCGTGGTGCGTCGAGCAGGGATTCCGCTCACTAAAGACGAAAGCCGGAGCAAGCATCGAGAGCGATCTTGAGATGGTCCGCGGCATCCGCGATGCCGTCGGTGACAAGTTGAAATTGAGGATCGATCCCAATCGTGCGTACACCCGCGAACAGGGAGCCGAACTCGCCAAAGCTTTGGAAGACTACGACCTGCAGTATCTCGAACAGCCAATAATGGCAGAACCCCTTACGGATGCCGTCTGGCTCCGCAGTCAATCGCGAACGCCATTGGCTCTCAATGAAAGTGTGACGAACCCTGCCAGCGTTTGGGATATTCTGCACGTCGGTGCAGCTGAATTCATTCTCCCCGATACGCATATCGCCGGAGGATTATGGCCATGTCTGGTGATCGGTCACCTCTGTGCTGCCGCGGGGGCGACAACCATTATGCATTGCGGACATGATTTAGGACCGAAAACAGCCTCAATGGTACATATCGCTGCCTGTTCGCCTGCCTATACACTGGGAAATGACAGTACGTATTATGGGCTCAAGGAAGACATCATCACCGAACCGTTGTCGATCATCCGTGGTACAATCGCTGTGCCGAAGCGACCAGGTCTCGGGGTCGCGGTGGATCCAGTAAAATTGAGTCAATATGCTGTCGACTGCTGAGTCAAAAATTTCGCCCTGCAGTCGAGTCTGATACGATCGATCCGAAAGGAACCGTCATGTTGCATCTCTTGAGACCCTGTCAAACGGTGTGTTTACTTGCCCTCGCGTGGGGGTTGACGTCGCTTTCGTTGCTTTCAGCACAGGATCGAAATGCACCCGTCGAAGGGCCGATCGTCGACACCTCACGTGGTAATCGCATGATTTCCGAATACTTCCGCCGCGAGACGAAAAAGCTGGCTGTGTCCTGCTTTGCCGATATTCACACAGCCGATGACTGGAACGCCCGTCGACTGGAATACGTTCGACAATTGCGGGAAATGCTTGGCCTCGATCCCTTTCCCGAAAAAACGCCACTCGATGTCGAGATCACTGGGAGCGTCGACCATCCGGAATTCACCGTGGAAAAGTTGACGTATCAATCGATGCCCGGATTGTACGTCACGGCGAACTTGTACTTACCAAAAAAGTCCAAGGGACCGTTGCCAGCCGTGCTCTATGTCTGCGGTCATGCACGCGTTCAGAAGGAGGGAGTGAACTACGGTGGTAAGACACATTATCAACATCACGGTACCTGGTTCGCCCGTAACGGTTATGTGTGCATGGTCATCGACACGATCGAACTGGGTGAGCTCGCCGGTGAACACCACGGAACCTACAATAAGGGGATGTGGTGGTGGAATTCTCGCGGCTACACCCCTGCCGGTGTCGAAGCATGGAACGGCATTCGCGCCCTCGACTACCTGCAGTCGCGCCCCGAAGTTGACGGCGAAAAACTCGGAGTTACCGGTCGCTCGGGAGGAGGAGCGTACAGTTGGTGGATCGCCGCGCTCGATGAGCGCGTAAAGGTCGCCGTGCCAGTGGCGGGGATCACCAACATGCAAAACCATGTCGTCGATGGCTGCGTTGAGGGGCACTGCGATTGTATGTATCAGGTCAATACGTACCGTTGGGATTTCCCGATGATCGCCGCAATGGTCGCACCGCGAGCACTGCTGATTTCGAATACCGATAAGGATAGAATATTTCCGCTCGACGGAGTCGTCGACGTCTATCAGCGAACTCGCAAGATTTACGAATTACTCGGTGCGGGATCGCGGCTGGGGCTCAACATTGCCGAGGGACCGCATCATGACGTACAGGAACTGCAAATCAATGCCTTTCACTGGTTCAACCGATTTTTGAAAGAAGACCCCGGTTACACGTCCGGTGGACAACGTCCGCAGTTTGAAATCACAGCGACCAAACTGTTCGAACCCGAACAACTCAAGGTCTTTGTCGATGACCCGGCCGATGAGCGGACGACGACGATTCACAATTCCTTCGTTCCAACGGCCACAATTCCCGCTGTACCGGAGAATCAGAGCGAGTACTCCGATCTCAAAAACGAAACGCTTAAGGCTCTCCGTGAAAAAGTATTCCGCGGCTGGCCGAGCGAGTTGGAAGGTGACGTCAGTTCGCTTAATCTCACGCATGCATTTACCCAGACGTCGGGTGATATCACTCTCACGGTATATGATTTCACACCTCAGGAACCGATTCGACTGCGATTGTACCTGTCACAGCGGACCGACATAACTCGCGAACAACTTAAATTTATATTCATGGACATAATGAATGAAGAGAGCTGGATAAAATTTCTTGCAGGGATGCGTACCGAATTTGCCGATGTCCTCGCGGATGAACAAGCAGTCGATGCGAATCCAGATTATTTCCTTGAGATAAATCAATTGATGCTCGACAGCAAAGTCGCGATTGCCTTTGTAGCGCCGCGCGGCATTGGTCCAACGCAATGGGATCAGAAACCGTTCAAACAAACGCAGCATCGACGCCGATTCATGCTGCTCGGCCAAACGCTCACTGGAATGCAGGTGTGGGACGTACGGCGTGCCATGCTAGCGCTCCGCAATATTCCCGGAATGAATGATGTCCCACTGTGGATTCAAGGGACGAGCGACCAGGCGGTTACTGTATTGTATGCAGCGTTGTTTGAACCCGAAGTTAAGCAGGTGTTGTTAAGTGATCTTCCCACGACGCATGCCAAAGGGCCTGACTTGTTGAACGTATTGCGTGTCACTGACATTCCCCAGACGGTCACACTGGTTGGCGGACATGCCAGAATCGCAGTTTTTACTTCCGATGATCCCGAAACTTGGGACTTTCCGCGAAATGTTGCCGACAAGCTCGAGTGGGATCAAGGTACGATTACAATTCATAACTTTCCACAAATTGACACAGAATAGATAACGAGGATAATTTCCATGAGCCACGACCGTCCGCCACACGCGGCACCCGCATCGCCACCGACGATCAAAATGACTGAAGGTTGGCATTGTCTGCATCTTTATTATCGCATCGATCCGGTGGCGTTTGCTCAGCTGGATGGTTCGGCCCGCGCGCAAGGGAAAGAAGAACTCATCGAACTGCTCCGGCCCGATCGCGAAGGAGCGCCGGTACGGATGCAGACTTCAATCGTCTCAGGTCACAAAGCCGATCTCGGACTGATGCTAATGGACGACGATCCAATTGTCATCGATGGACTCGTTCAGGATATCCGCACGAGTAATCTGGGAACGGTGCTATCGCCGACGTATTCTTTCGTCTCGATCACCGAAATTTCAGAGTACGTTCCCACAATTGAGCAATATGCCGAAAAACTGCAACTCACTGGTACGTCGCCCGACGATCCGTCGTACGGTGCGAAGGTGCAAGCCTATGAACAGCGCCTCCCGGCGATGAACAAACAGCGAATGTATCCCGACTTTCCGCCGTATCCCTGTACCACGTTTTACCCGATGAACAAAATCCGGCATCCTTTGGCGAACTGGTATACCGAGCCGTTCAGCGCACGGAGCGATCTGATGGCCGAACACGCCACCAGTGGAATCAAATTCGCGGGTCGGGTCAGCCAGCTCATCACGGCGTCGACCGGCTTTGACGACTGGGAATGGGGCGTAACGCTTTGGAGCCGGGCACCGGAGCACATTAAAGAAATCGTTTACACGATGCGCTTCGATCGCGCCTCGGCGAAGTACGCCGAATTTGGTCCGTTTTATGTCAGCTATATTTTGTCGGCTGCGGATGCACTGGGGCATTTGAAGGTGTGAAGACGCCTTCCATCCTGACATACACGATTATTGCAGTTGATATGCTTCGTTATTTCGATCGAATTCTTTATCCGCGAGCTGGGGACCGAGCTTGATGTTCGTGTAGGTGTAGAATTCGAGCAGCGTTTCTTTGTCGAGTTGATCACCGGAGAGCAAAGTACCTTCCTCGGGCCAAGTGTAGTTCTTGCAGAAAATCGGCAGGCAGTGTTGCTTGTCGATCATCAGAATCGATTTCCGATAATCAGGAGATCTTGCAGGGTCGGGGTATTCGACGACAAAACAGTAACAGTCGTAGCCTTCGAACTTGCGTTCATCCATGACGATTACTTGAGCACCAGTCTCACCCGCGAGATCTTTTTCGCGGTAGCTGATCAGGATTTTTGCCAGTTCGAGCATGCCGACCTTATCGATAGGATAGCGATTTTCGCTCATCGCCATATTGCTGTCGCGTGCCAGACTCAGGGCGGAGACGAGTTTCCCGGCGACGCCTCCCGGATGTACCAGGAGGTTGTTATCGTTCTGGCCGTCGATATACAGCAGTTCGCGACCCTTGTCGCCGACAAGCCATCGCATATAGACGCTGAACGGTTTCTCGCGTACCTTGAGATCGATTACTTCAGGACTGAGTAATTCACCCTTAACGCGTTCGTGCTTATGAAAGGTAGCAGTATAGTCGCCGAATTGTGTCAGATTCGAGATTGCTTTTTCGAGCAACAGTTTACTCAGCAGCAAGGCCTGCTCCTGATTGATCGCCATACCCTCCGTAGGAGATGTGTTGCGATCACTCGACTTCTGGTTTCGTTTCGCTGATGGGCTTGATTTGTTTGTGAACTCACTGCCTCCTGCAGATCCAAAGGACGCCGATAAATAGGCATCTTCGGCGTTTGTTCCCGCGCGGGCAAAATCGAAATTTGAGTAAAGCGTCGCAAACGTCATAGCGCAAATTGTCATCACGGCGAAACTCGGAGTGCGACCCCATTGTGCGGACTTCGTCGCTATCCATCGGCTGATACGCCATTTGACCCGCACGAACCATGAAACTGGCCGCAGGACGAAGAAGTATCCAATGATAATGGCAAAATGAATTGTCCAGAACGATAAACGCCTGAACCAGAGTGCGAATCGTCGAAACCGCTGCAACATATAATGTACTCGCTGGGGGGAAGTGTCAGTCCCGGACACCGAAATGCATCGCAGCAAACATGACATCCGGATAAACCGAGTCGACGTTGATCGATACGGTGTGAACCGGAGGAGGTGAGTCACGAACTCTGCGTTACCCAAAGCCCAAGCCGGCCGAAACTCTGTCGGCCATCGTCCTAAGTTTCGGCGGATTTCAGCAGTGGCGGTTAACGTTTCACATGAGTGACATATAATCGAATGAACCGCGTGATTGACTTCTTTAGCCAGACTCTCCGGAATTGTTGCATTCGGCGACATCTGAATTTCGGTGATCGTGAGCAATCTCGCCGTATCTTTCCTCATTTGAACGACGTGATACTTTCGTCAGAGAAGAATCGTCTTTCGGACCGGAGCGAATGGGAAGTCTGTGTCGATAAAGTATGCAGTTACGTTCGTCGGCGGATCTCGAAAACCGACGTTCGATTCGACACCGACGACACGGAAGACGTTTCGTTATGAAAAACGCGGCATTACAGCAATTTCGGCAAAAAATTCGTGCTGACCAGACGGTTCTCGGATTGTGGGTGACGCTCGAATCGCCGTCGATTACGGAAATGGCGGTCGGATTGGGCCTCGACTGGGTCGTCATCGATGCCGAGCATGGCCATCTCGACTGGAAGGAAATCCTCGAACACATTCGCGCCGCAGTGCGGAGTTCTACCGTCGTGCTCGTCCGTCTCGCTGAACTCAACGGCGGGATGATCAAACGGACTCTTGATATTGGAGCCGATGGTGTCGTCCTTCCGTGGATGGAGTCGGCCGGCCAACTCAAACAAGCAATCGCCTATGCTCAATATCCACCCAAAGGGTTGCGCGGCATCGGAGGCGAACGAGCAACAGTCTGGGGACAATGCCTCAAAGAGCACACGGCGACCGCGGATGAAAATGTGCTTGTTATCCCTATTATCGAAACCGTTCGTGGCGGGCAACATCTCAATGAAATGCTTAGTGTACCGGGCTCTGAGATTTTCTTCTTCGGCCCCGCCGATTACTCCGCTTCAGCCGGTTTCAAAGGCGAATGGGAAGGCCCCGGAGTCGCCCAGATGATTCTCAACGGCAACAAATCGATTCGCTCTCGCGGCAAACACAGCGGTGTTTTAACCACCAGCGCCGCCGATCTCGCCGCCCGTCAGCAGCAAGGTTTCCGCATGTTATCAATCGGCATGGACGCCGGTTTACTCATCCGCGAGATGAAATCCATGCTCGCCAGCGCAGCCCGTGACCGCAAGTTGACGACGGAGTTTGTGCCGCAATAGTGGCATATTTCTCAATATCGCATCGCGGCGAGGCCACGAGTCCAGATTCTCCGTTCTATTTTGCCAAAAAAATCACTTTCCCGCCTGCAGATTGGATTGCAAATACGCGAACAAATCCCGGCGTTCTTGCGGAGTGAGCGGTTCCAGCAACTTTTCGGGCATAATCGAAACGGCCGATTCATTTAACTCGTCGATCTGATCTTTCGGAATGCGCGTCTTGTTGTTTTTCGCATCTAGCAGCGTCACGCTCGCGGCGTCTTGCTCGGAGATCAGGCCGGTGTAGATGACTCCTTCGGTCGTCAAGACGACATAACTCATGTACTGGCTGCGAACAACGGCACTTGGATCGACGATATTCGCGAGCAATTCGGGTAAGTTGCCGCGTGTTGTGGTTGTGAGATCGGGGCCGATGGTGTTCCCTTCGCCGAAGAGTTTGTGACAGGTGCCGCAATGCTTCTTGAAGAGTTCCTTTCCCGTTGCCACGTGGCCACTCGCGGCTCGCAGGTCGTTATTGAATCGCCGCATCGTGGCCAGTTTTTCTTCCGGGGTACCGGGCTGTATGTTCCCCCAGATTTTGCGAACGAGTTCGTTCAGCTCTTCGTTTTCGTGCAGTGCCAACCGACGTAACTGATCGATTGGCACGCTCTCAGGGGGAACCATTTTCTGCTCCACAAGCGTTACAAATGCAAGGCTCGAAGCCGGTTTGCTGAAAAGCACATCCCTCACGCGACTTTGCACTTCGGGCGTTAAGATCGGATACAATTCCAGTAATTTCTCGCCGATCGCTTCGTTGCCGAAACGACCGAGCACGCCGATCGCGGCAAGCAACACATCGGTCGGTTGCTCTACGTCGATACGCTTCAAAACAACGTCGATGCAATCGTCGTGGCCGAGTTCTCGCAAGATATCGAGTGCGTTGAGTAATGTTGCCTGGTCGCTCGCGACATCTTCAACCATCGAAAGTAGTTGCGCATACGCTCCGTCAATCCCGGCACGCACGGCAAGTTTGAGCCGCAACGTCTGATTCGGTTTTTGTTGCCAGATGTCGAAGACGATCATTTTCAGGTCTGGCGAGAGAGGCGCAAATGCTCTCGTCGTCGACGGATCGGACGAGTTCTCCGCCGTAAATTCGAAGAGGCCCCCCTGCCCGACTCCGACCAATCCGACTGAACGTTCCGAAAGCCCTTGCTCCAGTGCCACAACCATCGATTCCCTTTGATTTTCCGGAGTTGTGTTCCACAGCGCAACGCAGGCGTCGTAGCCTTCGGCCGAACCATCGGCGGCGTAGCGACGCATCAATCGCCGTAGGTTGCCGCGATACGAACCGTTGTTCCACGCCTCGGGAGTCGAAAACGTCGTGAGCACCAAATCTCGATCTGTCAATGACTTCGATTCCATCGCCCACCACAACATCCAGGGAATACGTTCGTCGTTATCATCAATGTCGCGATCAAGAATCGCTTTAACGATCGGCAGCCCCTGCTCCGCCGATAACCGCTTGGCCGAAGCCGCAAGTTGACACCGCACCACGGGACTCGCTTCAATATGCGCCAGCTCATAAAGTCTCTCGGCCATAGGCTTTGAAATCAACTTTGCATCGCCGAGAAATCGAACTGTCCACATGCGGATGTATTCTTCCGGATGATTCAATAGCTCAAGCGCGATCGTCTCATCGAAGCCGCCGTTGACGTAGAGCGACCACAAACCCTGCAGCGCCAATCGCGAATCGTCGGTCTGTAGTGCCAGCTTTCTAAGCTGCGGATTCACCGCAAGATCCTGCAATGCTGCGAGTTGTACCCGCGCCCGGCTGCTGAACCATCCATTGGGATGCGACAACAACTCCACACATTCTGTCGAGGTCTTCGTGCGGATGTCGAACTCCTTCAAAGGTTTGGTGTTAACCGCTTCGATCTTGTAAACCCGGCCGTTGGTCTTATCCCAGTTCGCATCGGGGTCGGGATGAGCGGTTCGCTGATCGTGAAAATCGCAAAGATACATAGACCCGTCAGGACTTAGGCACACATCGGTTGCCCCGAACCAGGTATCGTTTGACTGCAAAATCGTACCGCCGTATTTGACGGTGACCGTCGCAGACTTGGGAAAGATGTTCCAGTACGAGGCCGTATGCCCGAGAAAATCGCCCGACATAAACGTATCGCGATACTCTTCCGGAAACGAATCTCCCAGGTAAATAGTACCTCCCGTTGGCGGACCGACCGGCGCTTTATCCCGTTCGACCGTATCGAACCATCCGTAAGCAAAGAGGTTATGCAGCGGTCCATGCTTACCGAAATTCTTAGCGTAATACGCCCCTTGCAAACCATGCACGAACGGATTCGCATTCGTCGAATAGAACAGATTTCCCCAGGCATCGAACGTCAGTCCCCAGACGTTGCCCCCCCCTTCGCAGAAGAGCTCAAACTCTTTCCTAATCGGATGATATCGCCAGCATCCTTGCTGAAACTCGATGCCGCGCACCAGCCCCGTCGTCGTGCTGCCGTTCACGCCGTAAAGCCAGCCGTCCGGACCCCAAGTCAGGTGATTGGCAAGCGACTGCGCGTCTTCCATGCCGAACCCTTCGAGCAACACTTCGGGGTCGCTGTCGGGGACATCGTCGCGGTCGCGATCAGGGTAGAACAACAAATAAGGCACCTGTAATACATAAACGCCGCCGTGACCGAACTCGATCGATGTCGCGAGGTTTAGGCCATCGATGAAATCCTTGTGACTCTGCGCTTTTCCTTCGGCATCGAAGTCCGACAGGATCGTAATCTTATCGGCCCCGCGCGGTCCGTGCGGCGGAGGTTCGGGGATGCGATCGTAAACCGTGCGCGACCAACGGTCGACCTTTACGCGCGTAAGACCAGCCGGGTTCGGATATTGCAAATACTGAATCACCCACAACCGCCCGCGGTCGTCGCATTTCACCGTATTCGGCTGCAAAATGACTGGCTCCGACGCCACGAGCCGCACGCGTAAACCCTGGGGGGTCTCCATCTTCTGCACGGCGACGTCGGGAGCATAACCCTGCGAAAACGCGAAACGCTCGACCACCAAAATCGTCAGCAGAGCGTAACCAACAGCCATAAGGTGAGGCATCATTCTTAACACTATTGGTGAATTCATAATCTTCCTTCGATGGAAAGCTGTCCTATGCACGTTTTCGAAGCCCTCGCGATTTCGCGGTTAAAATCAAAATGTTGCCGCCCCAGCAACTCTGCAGCCGACAACATTTCAACTCCCAATCTATCAAGACCTTGTGGTGAACTGCCTGGCGATAATCGTTGGTATTCTGCAAAACATTTTACAAAATTTCGGGAAAATGGCGAACAAAACGTAAGCCAGATGCGTCTTAGTGCGTATTAAGGAGTGTATCGATTTCAGAGCGATGATTCGACGAACCGGGCCTTGCCGCCAAAACGACGGCATCCGTTCAATTCGAGAAGAGTTCCGAAGTCGATCTTGACGAAACAACCACTAACTTGTGATCATCTCTCGCGGTGATCGAAAAGTGTGGAGCAAAAGCTCAGAAACGATTACCGTTCTCTAGACGATTCACGAAAGATTTTTTCTCGTTACCTGTTCCGTCTTGTCCTGCTTTATTTTCGCGTTGGACACGGAACTCCAGCTCTGCGGGGACCACCGCAGGAGGTGCAAGATGCAGACCAATAATACCTACCGCAACGCCGCCAACAGTCAAGCCGACATTCGCTTTGATCTGAACGCCGTCGCCACGGGTCATGGTTGTTGCACGCCCTCCGCGCAAATGCATCTGCCATCGGCGCAAATGCAACCGAGGTCCGTCGTCGCGGTACGACAAGTACCAGTCTCGGCATCGAAACCGGCGCTATTAAAACCGGAGTGGCTCGAAGTCACACCGGTCGAGCCGCCGGCGAGAGCCTGGGCAGCATTGGTGATTGGGCAAGCCCTCTCATCGTAATACCAAAAGTATTAAACAACCAATGCTGAGTTGATCTCCCCGGTTATCTCGACGCAAGACTGTTCGAGTGTGTCTCACTGTATACACCTCGACAGTCAACCGAAGCGAAACCTCGGCTGACTTCAACGATCGCCCAGTACCGTTTTTCTCTCTCCGGCGGATGTTCCGGCTTGCACAGAGCCTCTTCAGATTCTGCGGCAACTGCGAATTTCAACCGGCAGGTCGTACCCGAACTTATTCTCCTCAGAGCTCTAGGAACCTATATGTTAAATCAAGGACCAGATGAAACTTTGCCTTTAAGCCTCGGAGAGTCGACCGTCAATAGCATGGCGCGTAAGCCCCGGGCACACCGGCATCACAGGATGCAAAACCCCGCAGGGGTGACAGTATTAACGATATTAACGATCGACGTAAAAGACCGAATGTCTTTCGCCCCTTCGGGGCTTAGAGGCAACGTTCGCAATTCACTCCAGGGGCTTCCGCCGCTGGATATGAACGGTCACCCTTCCGGGGTGAAGAAAAAGAAGAACCCTTTATTCAGTGAGACCCAAGTATCAGCAACTTCATCCCATCAACCGCGTGATCAGAATTCAAACCAACAACAACAGAAGGGACCAGGTGATGTTATCATGGACGAATTTGAGTTGACGCAACTTGTGCTCCGGGCGCAAACCGGAGACCGGCAGGCTTTCGGTGAGTTGGCTCGTCATTACGAGCGAACCGTTTTCGCCATCGTGTTCCGTCGACTGCGGAATGCAGCGGACGCGGCTGAACTCACTCAGGATGTGCTCATCCAGGCGATGCGCAAGTTGCCGCAATTGCGGCAACCCGAGCGTTTCATCGGCTGGCTGAAGCAGATCGCCGTCCGGATGTCGCTCAACCACCTGTCCCGCCGGGCTCCCGTGTTGACGGGGGTCAGCGAGTTCACCGATTACAGCCGCACCACGGGTGAGATGGGGAATCCTCTGGAGAACCTGCTCACCGGTGAGACGGCCGCGAATTTGCGGGGAACGCTGAGCCGGTTGGGGGACATCGACCGAAAGACGCTGGTCGCGTTCTACTTCGAGGGGCACAGCTTGAAGCAGATGAGCGACGAATTTGACCGCCCGATCGGCACGATCAAGCGCCGACTTCACACCGCCCGTAACCGCCTGCGGGACCAACTACTGGAACCCCAGCGGGTGTGAAGGTTTAGCCACGACGCAACGCGGAGCGCTAGCCGAGGGATACTGATGGTGGGGACATGGTTATACCCTCCTCAAAATTCGCAAGAATTGCGAGGAGGGGTCTTTTTTACACACAAACTGGGGGGCAGCAAAAAATCATGCATTTCGAGTATTCGAAATTCGTGAGGCAGGTCAGTTTGTGAGTGGGCGGAAAAACGCGGTAATCCGCTGCAACGATCCGACAGTTTGGCCAAGCTGAATAACGACATGTTGCGCGTCGGCAAAAAGATCGAGCTGGTCTTAATCGCGGACGACCCAAATCGAGGGAGAGCCTGTGCCAGATGTGCGAAGATGCGCATCGCCGACCTCAGCCTTGAAAATGTTGAGAGCCGATAACATCGAACTCGTGCAGGACAGGTATCTGTCTGATGACGACTGCCACTCGAAAATTGTCATGCCGTTCGCTCAACCTACGGAACCTCGGTTTTCGCGATTCCCAACAGGATGTCGGACAGCTCGGCCGATCGTAATGGTTTTGAAAGGTAGCCGTCCATGCCTGCCATGAGGCACATTTCCCGGTCCCCTTTCATCGCACGGGCTGTCAGCGCAATAATAGGCGTATGGCGATTCGTATTTCGTTCCAGCTCGCGAATGCGACACGTAGCCCCTATTCCGTCGAGAACGGGCATTTGCACATCCATCAGAATCAAATCGAAGGTGTCAGCCTGAAACTGAGCAACTGCCTCTTCACCATTTTCAGCGACGATGACCTCGTGCCCCCATTTCGAGAGCAGGCCTACGGCCAATCGTTGATTCGTTTTGCCATCTTCGGCGAGCAGGATTTTCATCCCTGGCAACGGAGTGCTCGTCACCGATGGTTGAGATGACGCGACGATTCGCTGTTTTTGTGATCGACGTCCAATTGCGATCAAAATGGCGTCCAATAATTCTGACTGTTTCACCGGCTTGATCAAGTGAGCGCTCACTCCCAGATTCTCGCATCGTTTTGCGTCGCCTGGCCGGCCGCCGGAAGTGAGCATGATGATGGCCACGTCTTGATATTCGGCGATTGACCGTAGCCGTTCGGTCAGCGTAAAACCGTCCATACCGGGCATGTTGACGTCGGTGATAACCAGTGGTAACCCCTGTTGTCGACTCAAGGTTTGCTGTAATACCTTGATCGCTTGTGGTCCACCTTCAGCCGTTTCAACAATCATATTCCAGCTTTGCAGCATTTCCTTGAGAATGCGACGATTGGTCTCATTGTCATCGACAACAATCACGGGCAAGTCGATCAGATCCGGCAGTGCCTGCTGATCGAGTTGGCTACGATTGGAGGCTTGGAAGACGAGTGTCACATGAAAGGTACTACCCTGACCCGGTATGCTGTCGACTTCTATCTTGCCACCCATCGCTTCAGCGATGCGGGCAGTTATTGTCAAACCGAGGCCGGTCCCGCCGAATTGACGAGTCGTTGACGAATCGGCTTGTTCGAACGCCGAAAAAATGGATTTCAATTTCTCGTGAGGGATGCCGACGCCGGTATCTTGAATACTGATCTTCAGCGTTATCTGTGAGTCATTTGATTGCTCACACGTCACATCGACCAGCACCTCTCCTTGTTCGGTAAATTTGATGGCGTTACCAACCAGATTGACCACTATCTGACGCAATCTTGCGGGATCGCCTGTCAGCCAAACAGGGACGTCTGAGTGAACATGCCATGCGAGTTCGAGATGCTTCGCATTGGCGCGCTGCCCCATGGACTTGAGAGTGGTTCCGATTTCCTCCCGCAGGTCGAATTCGACGGATTCGAGATCCAGAATTCCCGCTTCGATCTTCGAGAAGTCGAGGATTTCATTGATGATGGTCAGCAACGATTCTGCCGACTCATTAACGACGTTGAGATACTCTCTCTGCGTCGAATCCAAATTGGTGTCGAGAACCAGCTCAGTCATCCCGATGATTGCATTCATAGGTGTGCGAATTTCGTGGCTCATGTTTGCTAGAAAATCGCTTTTGGCACGGTTAGCCTTTTCGGCGACATCGCGTGCATGTCGCAATTCTTCGTTCATTCGTTCGATTTCTTGTTGTTGAATCTTGCGATTTGTGATTTCACGAGCAATGCCAAACGTACCAATGAGCTGCCCCATATCATTGTGTAACGCCATCTTTGTGACCAGCATCCAGCATGGTTCCCCCTGAGGCGAGATCACCTGTTCCTCTTTACTAATTAGAGGTACACCGGTATCGAGAATGCGTCGTTCGTCTTCCTCCGTTTCTGCGGGTAAGTTTCCCACCCAGACATCGGCATCTGTTTTACCCAACATTTCAGCGGGGTCAGAAAACCCGGCATAGGCCGCCATCGCACGGTTGACGCGAACGAACTGTCCCTGGAGATCCTTGAAGAAGACAGCATCGGGAATGTTTGCGACCAACGTATTAAGTAGATACTGCTCATGGGTCAGTTGCTTGTTGGTTTTCTCTAACTCGTTTGTTCTCTGTTCGACCGTACGGTCGAGATCGAGATTCAGCGCACTCAACTTTTGATTAAGGTCAAAGAGTTCGAGTTCGGCATGAAGGTAAGCACGCACTGCGTACGACAGTGCGGCCAAGTAGGCAACCATTCGTAAGAAATGCCACCACCACCAGGCGACGTTCCAAAGCACCGAGAGTTCGAACAGGATGCCTGCGGCTCCAAATAATGTCGTGTGGACGGCAAACAGCCAGTCTTCATGAGAAAATCGTTGATGAAAACGACGCACAAAGAAAACGCCGGCAACGAGAAACCCCAGCCCGCCTCCGATATTCAACGACCTTGCGAACGTTGAGAATTCGCCGTCTACCACCATTGTCGGTAACCGTGCATTATTCGCACACGAGAAAATTCCGAAAACAACGGCAAGTCCAAAAGTAATACCCGGAAACCACTTGATCATTCCTCTGGGACGCTTGCCCAACCAGACGAACGCAAATAATACCCCTCCCACAAAAGTAGCTGTGCTGTGGAGCCATACGAACGATTTTCCCGGTTCGACGCCCGAATGAAATAGATCGAGTACACCCATTCCGCACAACGCGCTCGCCATCCACAGATAGTGATCTGACGATTTTTTACCGGGCTGCTCGACAACTAATATGCCTGCAATGGCGATCGCCATCACCCCCCCGACGGCTTCCACCAATGAATGTATCGGGATGTGAGCAAATCGCGAATCTGGAAAATACATTGTCGACACAACGCTGCCGACTGTCGGCATCACTAGCGACAAGGTGATGCCCAATGCAATCCAGTACGCGCGTGCCTGATAACGCATAGAGCAAACCAGAAAAGTGTTTGTGATCTGAAAAATGCTCGGGGGATGTGCTGCTAACCGAATTCAGAAACCATTGTCGAGAACTCAAAACGAATCGAGCGCAGCCCGCTCATTTTCATGGAATTCGAACATTCGATTCATCAGAGTTGCTTCGAGAACGTCACGCACCACGGGTTGCAAATGACAGAGTCGCAACTCCCCTCCCCGATTCGTTATCTCTTTTTGGAAATCCACAAGGTGTGTAAGTCCTGTGCTGAAGATCGATTCCACGCTGCTTAAGTTCAGAACGATTTTCTTCTGGTCTTGATCTTCAATAAGTTCCGTCAATTTTCTGACAATATCGTGAACATTGTAGGCGGAGAGTCGCGGCGATTTTAAACGTACGATGAGCGTATCCGATACCTTTTTGACCGAGAATTCGGAACTGGGTCGTGAATCTGCATCATACTTTGCTTCGGAGGTCACGACGTTTCGAACGATGGTGGTGTCACTGGAATCGTTGTCCCCCTCCCCATCATTCATTAACATGTCAAGAACATTCTGGTCTGACAGTTCTCTTTTTGTCGCTGAGTCCGACGAACGAGCATCAGGTACGACTTCGAATAAAAACGGCCCGATCTTCAATTGATCTCGCTCCACCAAATTGGTGAGCACTTTGATGGGCGTTCCATTGACGAATGTGCCGTTTCCACTCTCTAGATCCTGAACGGTCAGTCCCTCTGCCGTTCGGGTGATAAGGCAATGCTCCCGGCTGACTTCTGTGGAATTCAAACGAAATCTGCAGGATTGGTCTCGGCCGAATACTATACCCTCATTGAGTGGAAGCCGAAGTTGTTTACCGTTTTGTCCGCCAGATCGAAACAATAAGGTAACCATGATTTGCTGCGCCCTTCGTTTCCATAGCCCCGCGGCTTGTTCTGAAGAACTCTTGAAAACAAGATATGGCAGTGCTCGACGCCGATCGCTAGTATAACAAAAGTCCTGTAATATTTCATCTTTCCCTTGCGAAAATGAAATCCTTACGGCGCAGACACCCGATTTTCGAATCACGGGAAGAGTCAAATTCCACCGCCGTCGTCGATGAAGGGGAACGTGGCGTCCATTTCCAACGCCGGTTCTTCGACGGTGCATTGGCCAACGACGCGGGCGGGGACACCGGCGACGGTGGTGTGCGGAGGGACGTCTCTCAAGACGACGCTGCCGGCTCCAACTTTGGCACCGCAGCCGACTTCGATGTTGCCGAGAATCTTCGCCCCTGCGCCGATCAGAACACCGTGGCGAATTTTGGGATGTCGGTCGCCTGATTCTTTCCCCGTCCCTCCGAGAGTAACTTCGTGCAGCATCGATACGTTGTCTTCGACGACGGCAGTTTCTCCGATGACGACGCTTGTGCCATGATCGATTAGAATTCCAGACCCGATTTTAGCAGCAGGATGAATGTCTACGCCGAACGTTTCCGAAGTGCGATTCTGGATATGAGCGGCGAGTCCGCGACGCTGATGTTGGTACAACCAGTGGGCAATACGATAGGCCTGAAGTGCATGAAAGCCTTTGTAGTAGAGAAAAGGTTGAATATAACCGTGAGTTGCAGGGTCGCGCGTGCGTGCCGCCAGCAGATCGGCGCGAATCGAAGCCAGGATCGACGCGTCGGAGTGAAAAGCATTCATGATCAAATCGCGAAGCACATTCGCCGGCAGATCAGTAGTGTGCAGCTTATTGGCAAGAACGACGCATAGCGCCTCTTCGAGATTTACATGCCTCAGCACCGAAGCGAATAGAAATCCGGCCAGCGCAGGCTCGTGCTCGGCCTCACGCCGCGCCTCGGCTTGAATTCGATCCCACAATTCGTCTTCATTACTGTTGAGCAGGTATTCGGTGAATTCGTCCATCACTAAGTCCTCCCGCAGTATAATCCTGGCGAATTCAGTAGTGAAACGGGTGGAAAACTGTGGCGGTGACGGTACGTCAACAAGCAGCTCTCGTCTCATCGAAGTGTCCTGAGGAACCGGAAGGTCGGGACAGCGTCTCGTTGCTTCGTCCGACTCTACCAGTACTATAGACGATCTTATCGATCAGGCTATGGAACGTCGAGCGAATGGTGCGTCACTGCAGCGTGTTATGCGCCGGCTTTGTTATCGATCTGTTCGGCATCGTCGATAAGGTGGTATTGACGTAATTTCTTGTGCAGCGTGTTCCGATCGATTCCCAGCCGAGCTGCGGCGTGAGTTTTCACTCCATTGCAATCGTTGTAGACCTGACAGATCAGCCGGCGTTCGACAGCGGCGACAATGCGCGTCCAGAGATTGTGAGCCTCCGGACCTGCTGACGCCAGTTCCTGATCGACGAGATACGTCAGAAAAAGTTGCTTGGTCGAAGAGAACCGGCAGGCGGCGACGGCGTTCAGAATGCGTTCGGCATCGCCGTCAGAGAGAAATGCTTCGACTTTAATAGCCCCTGGTTCGGCAAATTTTGGCGAAAATTCCGGAGGCGAATCTTCCGACGAGGTTTCGGGTTCGTCAGCGGAAACGAGGTAGGCGACCAGTTTTTTCATCAATCAACTCTATGCTCGTCAAGGTATCATAAGATACTTCGTTATCGATTTCTGTTGCAGGGCGAACGCAACATTCTCGTCGATGGACAAGCTTTCAGGTGACTATGATTTTTGCGAGGTGAGATGAACTGTTTCAAGTACTGTGCCAAAAAGCACAATACTTTGAAAAACTGAATAATCTCCGGCTTTGGAGCCATGACGCCACAAATTAAGAGGCGTGAGAAATGACAATTGCTGTGGATTAAGGCATGGCTGCTGAAAATGGCGTCGATGTAGCCGACTTGTTGCCGAGTGACGAATGACACGATGGCGAACCTCTTTGCGACCTGAGCCACGTTTCCAAATCAATAGAGCCGGTCGGTTTCACACCCTCCGGCTCTATTGATTTTCACCGATTTTCTTGCGTGTAGCCGTTATTTCTTTTTCTTCTCCCATCTCGTCTTCATGAATTTCAGCGCCTTGGTCACCAGGTATTCTTCGCTTGGGAACATCCGCCGCCAGATTTTTGTCGCGGCGGCCAGGTCGGGAAGCGCCAGTCCAAACGCTTCGACGACGAACCAGCCGTCATACTTGACGTCTCTGAGTCCGGCGAAGGATGTATTCCAATCGACGCCCCCCTCCCCTGGCGTCGAACGATCGTTTTCGGAAATGTGAACGTGTACCATCTGATCGGCACAGGTCTTGATCGCTTTCTTGATATCCTTTTCTTCGATATTCGCGTGAAATGTGTCGTACATCATCTTCAAATGCTTGTGATTCACCTCACGCGTGAAACGCGAGCAATCTTCGGCACTGTTGAGAAAATAACACTCGAATCGATTGAGATATTCGAGTACCAGCGTCACCCCCCGCTTTTCGGCGTGGTCAGCGAGTTTCGCGAGAACATCCTGTCCGCGCTTCCATTCTTCGTCGGTTCGCCCTTTGCCGGTGAACTCACCGAGTGCTGAGTGAAACGGCCCGCATAATTTCGTCGCTTCCATCGCCGCACAGATGTCTACAACTTTCTTCAATCGGCTTAACGCCGCCTTGCGGACCGAGGCTTGGGGCGAGATCGGATTCGCGTCACCGGTGCTGACGGTGACGGCGGTTCGTTCGAGGCCTAGACTGTCGAGTTGTTTGCCGAGCCGTTTGTAATTTTTGAGCGTCATCTCGAACACCGGAATCTCGACGCCGTCGTAGCCCCATTCTTTTATGTCGGCGAGAAGCGGGTCGTGCGCAGGTGTGACTTCAGTCGCCCAGAGCAGCATATTCATGCCGTACTTCATGATGTCTTTCCTTTGTTGAATGAACCGTGTAGATGTGAACTAAACGATACGCAGATGAGTTTTGGCTTTTCTCGCCGTCATGTCGGCATGCGTTTTGTCGGTGAAGTGTTTTGAAGGAAGAAGTTCATTCCGGCGAGCGGTGACGAGTGTTCGTCCGGCGAGCAACACGCTTTCCGCCTCAGGCGGGAGAGGGCTCAGTTTGATGCGTGACATCACTTGATTCAAGCGTACGAGCAATCTTTTTGGTTCCTGATAGTCGCGGAGAAATTGTTCGCGTTGAAACAACGGAATAAAAATCTCCAGCCGGGTGGTCGGAATTTTCGCGATCCGATTGATCACCGATTGGATCGGTGCGGCGTCGACCGAAGAGATTGCGTCGTAATAGTTATCGAGCAGGCGTGGTGATTCGGCGATCAGGCAACCGTCGAGCAGCATTTCGGTACCGATGTGACCGAGAACTGATGTACGTACATTGTCGTGCCCCGAGAGAATCTGACGGAACAGCAGCGTAAGTTGCCCCGAGATTTCGACGAACGCCCGCGTCGTATGAAACCAGTCGTCGTCATACAGATGCTGCAGCACGCCCGCGGCGATTTCGCGCTCGATGCCCTCGGCTTCGTCAAGAAATCTCAGCACACGTTTGGAATGCATTCGCGTCGCGCGGTCGGCAACCGAGAGCCAATCGGGGACGGCGGTTCCCGCCAGAAAGTACGGACGATTAAGAAATCGCAATCCGTGCGCGAAGTAATTCATGGGAATGGATACGCCCTCGTCGAAGATTATCGAGACAGACCCATCATAATGCATGGCGGCTCGATTTGCCAAATCCCCAAGAAAGCGGACTCTTCTACTATTCGATCCGAATGTTCCGCAGTTCGTAAGCCCGATGGGGATACGAAATCGAAATAAACGCGAATAATCAGTCTGGCAGGTGAACGCTCTCCGACATACAATTCCACCTCATTTTCAAGAAAGATGGGTAGGCATGACCGACGAACGACAAGTTGATTCCGATGAAATCCCCGTGATCACTCCTGCGCGGATTGATATTATCGATGCACGTGGAGACGGCAGCGAGTGGTATCGACAGGAACCGCAAGTAATGCGTCCTCCGGGACGAAGGCGGAGACTACGCTGGCCGATTCTCTTGTTCATAGCCACATGTATTTCGACGTTTCTGGCCGGGATGATCCCCGGCGGAGGCATGCCCGATCCGAGTCAACTGGGGAACCTGCCGGAGGCGATTCGGAGTCAGCTAATACACAATGGGGCGGTGTTTTCGGGATCGTTGATGTTGATCTTGTTCTGTCACGAGATGGGGCATTATCTACAGGCACGACGGCACCGAGTCCATGCCACGTTTCCATTTTTCATACCGATGCCATTCACACCATTCGGCACAATGGGAGCGGTCATTTTTCAGGAGCCAGGTGTTGCCGATCGGCGGCAAATGTTCGACATCGCCGTGAGCGGTCCCTTAGCGGGGTTGATTATCGCGTTGCCGATTGCTTTTTGGGGAGTGCAAGAATCGGTTGTGGCTCAGTTTCCACCGGGTCCGAAGTTGATGTCGTATGGCGATCCATTGATTTTGAAATGGATGATCGCCGCGAAACATGGCCCTTTGGCAGCCAATCAAGATATTCTGCTCAATGACAATCCCCTCTTATTCGCGGGTTGGGTGGGGATATTTATTACTGCATTAAATTTGTTACCTGTCAGTCAACTCGATGGAGGACACGTTCTGTACACGCTCCTGGGCCCCCCCGCCCGTCGGGTGGCGAAAATGTTTATGCTGGGGGCGTTAGCTTATATGTTCATGACTGATAACTGGACCTATTTTTTCATGTGGTTTCTAGTGCTGTTTATGGGTGTTTCGCATCCTCCCACGAGGGATGATCGCGTTCCGCTGGGAACGTTGCGCACGATTATCGGGTGGGCGACACTGGCGTTTATTATCGTGGGGTTCACACCGATGCCATTGCAGATTCAATAATGACGGAATGACCTTACGGGATCAATTTTTCCTCGATGTGGATTTCATCATCGGTGATACCGGCCTGGTGTAATGCTTCTAGAAGTTCCATCTCGGTACTGACTCGCGATGACCCTCGGCGAGAAATCAAGACACGTAAGCCCGCCTCGTTCGGCTTGATGATTTCTGCACGTTTGACGATTTCGCTCAAATTGATCGGCTGCCATTCGAGAGGTGCGTCATTGCTAGATGAATCGGCGGCGACAAGATAGTTGCGGTCGTCGGTCAGGAGGCGTAATAGATGAGGTTGTGAGGATGCCGAGGACGAATCGTCGGATTTCGTATCTTCGCCATCGGAATTCTTTGCTCCGTTGGAGAGCGATTGAAACATCGAATTCGATTCGGGTGTCATGATCTTGACGGTCGTCTCATCCACAGCGGTGGTCTCCACCGGCGGGTTGTTGTCGGTCGATGTTTGCGGATGTCCTCCCGGGAAGAATCCGAGTTCGTGCCCGAAAAAATAAAGAATTGCCAGAATGGTGGCCGGCCCCCAGAAGACGACCCGTCTGGCTGTGATGATCCGTCCCTTGGACATGTTTTCGCACCCTTTGGTAAATTTACAACTCACGTCGAAAAACGTCTGTGAACTCGTAACATGACGCCCGCTCGCCCCGACCATCGATAGAACGCATGATTTGTCGGATTTTCGATGTTTTCGACCGAAAATACATCACTGAGAACCGATTCGATTGTCGGCGATATCGCAAAATTTAGAAAATAGGCTCGATTCTCAGGAGATAATCGATCATCATCTCGGATTGCAGGAGATTCAACAAGATCGGTTTTTACTCTAAAAACTTATGTCGATCACATCTTAACAAACGACATATTTGCAAGAGTTCCGATATAAATAGCAATAGTTTCAGATAATCAATAAACGGGAAAACGGGTTTATCAATGTGGCTTCGATAGTGAAGCACCGTGACGAGTCGTTGAATCAAAGCAATTGCGAAGACGGCGGCCATTCTTTCGGCCTGTTTTTCTCACGCAGGCGCACACATGTAAGGAATGCCGATGTCGAAGGTTTATGGAACGTATCTGCCACGATTTCCGTGGCTGGGCGAACTGACATCCTGGCTCTCGCGCCCCGTTTACGAATTATTGTTCAAACGAGGAAATCTCCGATCGATATCCTCGCCGCAAGCCGAGCAAATCATCCAGCACATCCAGAGCAAAGTTGCGGCGGGGGGAACGGCGTATGTCGCCGGACTGGGGATTGCGGGACACAATGCCGGTTCTTCGCTGGTGGAAATTTCACAGGATCGCGGAATTCAGTTCCTCTGCAATAACGAGGAAGAGCGGTACACGGGGATCAAGCATTTTTCGGGTTATCCCGATCTGTCGCTCAAAGAAGTTCAAGTGGTCTTACGCGAGCGAGGGTTAACTCTCGACGACGTTGATGCCTGGACGCTCAGTTGGGATTATCTCGGCATCTCTCCTTTCGGGCTCAAGCATTTGATGAATCAGTTCCCCGCCGGGCTACAATTGCTGAATCCCAAGAGCTTTCCGAAATGGAATTTCTGGAGCACCGGTCGGCGTGCACGTACCTTTTCGAAATACATGTCCGAAAAATTCGACATGAAGACCCGGCCGACGATGCTGATGATGCCTCATCATGAGAATCATGCGTCGTTTTCGTTTGCAGTATCTCCGTTCGGCCGAAGTCCTGATCCCACGTTAGTTATCGTGCTCGACGGTTGGGGAGATAGGGGATCGATGTCGGTCTACCAGGCGAATCGGGACGGTTTTCGCCAACTGTACTCGAACGAAAGTTTATGCGATTCGCTCGGTTGCTTTTATTCGCTAATTAGTTCGACTCAGGGAGGATGGACGACACTCAGCAGCGAGGGCCGCTATATGGGGGCGGTCGCGTGGGGTGACCAGGACCGACTGACGAATCCATATTATCGGCGGCTGCGGCAGATTTTCTATTTTGCCGAAGAGGGGAAGATTTATATCAATCGTTCCATGACGAATTGGCAGAATACAGGTGAAGTCGCCCCTTACACACAAGCGCTTAAAGATATCATCGGTGAGCCAATTGCGGCTGACAAGATGTGGAACCCCGATGCCGTGCTGAATGTCGCTGACGTACAACATTCGCCAATTACCCGGCAACGCGTCGATATTGCTGCGGCGTGCCAGTTGGTGTTCGAGGACGGGATTTTTCATATCGTCGATCATTACCTGCGCACAACGGGTGCGACACAACTGGTGATGACCGGCGGAACGGCCCTCAATTGTCTGTCGAACATGCATCTGCTCGAAAAATACGATGAGAGCTGGTACGAGAAAAATCTCGGCAAAACGGCCCGATTGAATCTTTGGGTTCCGCCGGTGCCGGGAGATGCCGGCGTGACAATCGGAGCGGCTTACAGTTTTGCTATGCGCTGCGGTTTTTCAGCAGGACATTCTCTCGATCATGCTTTCTATTGTGGCAAGGGTGTTGCAACGTCGGAAATACTTGAAGCAATCAACGAGGATAAAGACATCGGTTACGAGGAGTTGGGGAACGTCAACCTGCCAGGGGATTTGGAAGCGATTGCCGACCTCATGGCATACATTATTTCGCAAGACGGCGTTGTGGGAGTGTATCAGGGGGCGGCGGAAACCGGTCCTCGCGCGCTCGGTCATCGCTCGATTTTAGCGAATCCGTGTAATCCCGAAACGTTGGAGAATATCAATCGGCTAGTGAAGTTTCGCGAACCGATCCGACCGCTTGCACCGATGGTCACTCGAGAACAGGCCGAACGTTTCTTCGAGCTTTCGCCCGGAGCTGTGAGTGATGACTATAACGCCTACAATTACATGGTGCTGACGGCGATGGCTCGCCCCCTGGCATACTCGAAAGTCCCGGCAATTATACACAAGGATGGAACGGCTCGTTTGCAGATCGTTCGACAACAGACCGACCCTTTGATTTATGCCTATCTTAAAGCGATGGGACGGCGCGTCGGTGCCGAAGTGTCGGTCAATACTTCGCTCAATGTCGGCAGTCCCATCGTGCAGTTTCCGGTTCAGGCGCTGGCAGCAATGAAGCGGGCCAAAGCGTTAACGACGATGGTTATGGTCGGAGAGACCGGTGAAACTTATCTGGTCTGGCATCGCGACGCGACGCCACCCAAAGATAGCGGTGAGCAACTTCAGAAATGGGTTGCCGAATATCGCTCGTCTCAGGTAATTTCTGCATAAGCCTCGCCGAGAGATCGTCATCGCGATGGAATTCCCCCGTTCATCACATTAGCGGATGTCTCTTGCGCAATCGCCCCGATCGCTAAACCTTTTCTATAGATCTTTCACGCCGCAGTTTGCGCGGAGTGATATTTCCCATCTTTTTCTGCACGTCGTCGAACAGGTGATAGACTTGAGTGCGTGTTCCTGTGTCATCGATCGCTGTTGGTTTTCTTTGTGAAAGCCGCACTCGATGTTTTGAAACGTTATCCCCTGGGGGAAACGCGGCAGGAATTTTCGCTCGATCGTATGCCGTGCAGTTGAGGTGGAGATGTTCTTAAGACGTTCCTGGTTAAGAAAATGTGTGATAGGAAACGTCGGTCTCGTGATTTTTGCGGGACTCGGCTTTTATCTTCCTGCACAGAATGTATTTCGCCGCTATCAGCCGCGTGTCGAGATTCTTCCGGCCCCCCCCGAGGAAGAACCGCTTGTGGAACTTCTTCCTCCTCCTGCACGTAAGTTGGACGACTCATCTGCGGAGACTTTGGAGCCGATTCTGGGGACTCCGCTGACAGAGATCGAATCGGACTTTGCCGATGACAATATTACTTTCCCAGAAATCCCTTATGTCGATCTCTCGTTGCGCGATGTAACCTCGGTGAATCTGCCCTTGTCGTTATCCGCTATCGTTCCGTCTCGCGTACAGGCAGGAACGGGGGCATTGTTTCAATTGAAGATCACCAATACGAGCGAACGTTCGATGGATTATACTGATATTGCCTGTCATTTCAGCGGATCGCTGGCATTTCCCGGAAGCTCAATTCATCACGTCAAAAGGCCGCTGAGTTGCCTCAAGCCAAACGATTCGCGCGAAGTCATGCTGACATTGGTGGGGACCGAACCAGGATGGGGACTTTGCCGGTTCATTTTGACTGCCCAGGGAATCGAACCGATCGAACAGCAGTATCAGATTCAGGTGATTCCGCGTGTGTGGGACTTGAGCCTGATTGGTCCCGAAACCCGTGCGGCGGGTCAGCGGTCGGAGTTCATGTTGCGATTGTCGAATCGAACAACCGAAGATTTATGTGGACTTCAGATTGGCATGACCGCCGCGTCTCTTCTCAAACCGACTGCTTTGAGTGGAGGATTGCAACATGACGGAACGGGGCATATATGGAAACCGAGCGATCTTGCGCCGGGTCAGTCGCTGCTGCTACCGTTTGAATTTATGTGTGCTGAGGCGTCGGAGCAGGCGTGTGTTTCCGTTTGGGTGAACGGAGAGTCGATTCCCGAAGACAAAATCGATGCCTGTCTCACCATCACTCCTCCGCACGATCAGCTTGGTATCGAATTCGCCGACGTGAAGGATCCTGTCCGGCGCGGCGATGACATCGTCTATGAAGGACGAATCGAAAACCGATCGTTGCAATCGATGCACGATGTTCGAATTGTTCTGAAATCGACATCGGAAGTAGCGTTGATCGCAGTCGATGCGGCATGGGAACCGGCATATCTTATGCTTCCGAAACTCGACTGGGTCATCGAGCAGCAACGCCTACAATGCAACAATATTGGCGAATTTCCGACGAATGCACGGCTGAAACTCTCGGTGACAGCCCGCGGAGTTGAACTTGGGGATGCCCGGCTTCGCCTCGATGTGACGATGAAAGAAAATTCGACGCCGCTGTCGATTACGGAATTCACATCCGTGGCCGCACCATTTCCCTGATGAGGAAAATCTGATGTTGACGCCTTGATTGAGCCCTCATAGACTTCGATAGAGGGGATAAATTCAAGATAGGCCAACTGTTTAAGGATTTTCTGCGTGAGCATGTCGTCGGCACCCGACATGGTGAATCAGGCCGGCATGTCAAACGTCCCGGTCGGGGAACCTCGGCATAAGACGTGGAAGACGGTGCTCCCGAGTTGGCTCCTATCCGCCGTTGTTCACGCGGCGATCGCAGCGCTGATGATCTGGTTGATGCGCCCTCAGACTACGGGAGGTATTGGAGACAACGAGTCCGATTTTCGCAATGTCGGACTATTTGTCGTTCCTGCAGCACCTGAGGCAGGATCCGAAACGGAATCGGAAACGCAAAACGAAACGCTGGAGCCGGTCGAAAGTCAGTCGTTGCTGATCCCATCGAAGTTGTCTCAGGAGTTGCCTGCGTTATCGAATACCCTTCCTGTCGAATTGCCGGAATTAAAAAAGCCGTCGCAAGTATTAGGACCAGGGCGAGTGGGTGATCCGCTGGCGACCAGCGCGAACGATCCCGACGATTTGATTCGCCCTAACGGCCGGCCGAACAAAGCGGCAGGTTCGTCGCATCATGGGGAGTCGGCCTCGGTGAAGTTTTTTGATGCCGAAGGAAATGGGAGCCGATTTGTTTTCGTAATCGATTCGTCGAGCAGCATGGCCGAGTTTAATGCGATGCGGATGGCAAAAGCACAGTTGATGGCGAGTCTGCAGCAGATACAGAATGATCAAGAGTTTCAGATAATTTTCTATAATACCGAGTATCGCTCGCTGACGGTGAGAAACGATCCGCCGCATATGATGCCGGCAACATCGATCAATCGCGTGCTGGCGGGTACGTTTATCGACGCGGTGCAGCCGACCGGCGGAACAATCCATAAACCGGCGCTTGAGTTGGCTCTGTCATTCAAACCAGATGTTATTTTTCTATTGACCGACGCTGGCCAACCGGTATTGGGGCCGAAGGAATTACAGGAAATCAAAAATATCAACCGCGGAAAAACAAAGATCCACACTATCGAATTCGGCGAGAGAGCACAGCTTCGGTCAAACGATCCCCAAGCCGACAACTTTCTAATAAAACTGGCGCGTCAGAACGGCGGCACGTATGTGTATCGCGACGTGCGGGATTTTCAACAGCGTTAACACGGCAGCACCTTATTCAAATCAGCCGACCACGACCCCTGTCTTTGCGTAATCGAATCGAATGACCATACACCTCATCAGATCTGCTGTGAAATTATCAACTATTGTTGCTGGACATCGTTTGTCATGGTGCCGCGGCATCCTGGCGGTCGCGGTGGCCTCTGTTTGCAACGGCGGAGTGCATGGCGACGATCGGTTGTTCTTCGAGCTGGATGACTCAGGAGGACGGGGAACCGTCACCGGCACGATTATCAACGTGACGGGTAATAAAGTTGTATTCCGCACGGGGACAGGCGTCATTCGCGATTTTTCGACGGCGGAGGTTCTCGAAATTGAGACGTCGCAAACCGACGCTCAACGAAACGGCAAAAAATTGTTTCGCGAAGGGAAATCGGCCGAGGCGATGATCGAACTCGCGAATGCGATTGGACAGGAGCAACGGGGTTGGATGCGACGTGAAATCCTTACCGATATGATACGTTGCAGTATTCGGTTGGGAAATTACGCGCAGGCTGGAACACGGTTTCTGCTGTTGCTGCAAAGCGACCCGGACACATCGCATTTCGATCTGATTCCGCTACAGTGGTCGTCATTTGATCGCAATCTCGCGTGGGCGAATGAAGCCGAACGCTGGATTGAAATGCCTCAGCCCTCAGCCCAATTAATGGGGGCAAGCGTACTGCTTGAAGAATCGGCGTCTGCCGCGAACGCCGAACGATTGCTGGAAAAGCTCGCGACAAATTCCGATCGCCGCGTGGCGTATCTCGCGCAAATGCAGTTATGGAGATTGCGGTTGAAATCAGGAGATGTCACGACGTCGGAGCCGCAACGCTGGCAAAGCCGAATTGACGAACTTCCCGAGGAATTGCGATACGGAGGCTATTTTCTATTGGCGCAGGCCTATCTTCAGCGGGGGGCTCAGAACAGTGCCGTCGCTGCGTTTCTGTGGTTACCGATGACCGATGCTCCCGATCATCGGCTCTCGGCCAGAGCTCTCCTTGAAGCGGCTGAGACATTAGCGAGCATCGGACAGTCCGACAAAGCGAGTCAGCTGTATCAGGAACTGTTGAAACGCTACGGCGACACAACGATGGCACAAGATGCTCAGATTTTGTTAGAACGATTAACGCCGGAATCCCATTGAAAACGGCGACTTAATACGACGAACACCGCGAAATATTAGTATTCGAGACGTTCGTCCTAATACTTGTGAATGGTGCGTATCCATGATATTTCAAATCAGCCTTATCGCCGGCGCAGGATTGATCGCTCAATCGGATATGGTTCGCGAAATAATTTCCGCAAGCGGCACGATTGGGTTACTAATCGTCGTATTGAGCCTGTTTATGGTGGCAATGATCATCGAGCATTTGCTGACATTGCGTGCCAGTTCACAGATTCCGCGTGGCATGACCGATCTGTTGCGTCAAGCGATTGAAGAAAAACGCATTGTCGATGCAAGTCAGGCATGCGCCGATCAGGATTGTCTGCTGGGGCAAATCATGAGTGCTGGATTAGAAGAACTGCCAATGGGATTTGCCGCCGTCGAAAAATCGATGGAGGATGCTTGCCAGGAGCAATCGGCCCGGCTTTTGCGAAAAATCGAATACCTATCGGTCATAGGCACGATCGCTCCTATGTTGGGCTTGTTGGGAACAGTCTGGGGAATGATTCTAGCGTTCATGGAGTTCGAGCAGAAAGCCAATCCGCAGGTTGCCGAGCTTGCACCCGGCATTTATAAGGCGTTGGTTACGACGCTTGAGGGGCTCAGCGTCGCTATCCCTGCCCTTGCCTTTTACGCCTACTTTCGCAATCGAGTTGACGAACTTGTAGCGAGGGCGGCAAGAACGGCGGAGCACATCTTCGCCGAATTGCGACGGCGACAACAACTGGAACGCCGATCGGTCAAGGGGGGGCAATCGCCTTCATCAGCCACAAATTCGGCAAGCGAACACCGTCCGCGGATACCGCCAGTCGCGCTGGAGCGTGATGTGTAATCAGGTTTGCGTTTTCGGATTTCTACAGAAAGATACGCGGTGAGAATTCCGTCTTCCACATCTCGATCGGGCTTGCGATTCGATATGACGCCGCTGATCGACATCGTGTTTCAACTCATCATATTTTTTCTGGCGGCAAGCCATCTGTCGCGTCACGAACCGTTGAAGGAAATCGAACTCCCCGAAGTGCAGTCCCGTCCCGAACAAGTTCCGTCAGCACCAAAGCGAATTATCATCACGGTGGATGTCGACGGTTCGTACACGTTGGGAGACAAAATGATCACGCTGGAAGAAGTCGAACAGTTGCTGATGCAACGCAGCGGCGATTCATCGGATGAAAAACTGGAAGTTCAGATTCGAGCCGATCGGAACGCCGTGTATCACTCG
Organism: Planctomycetota bacterium; assembly: GCA_027618475.1. GTDB lineage: Bacteria > Planctomycetota > Planctomycetia > Planctomycetales > Planctomycetaceae > JAQCEJ01. The sequence continues at coordinate 71,405 of JAQCEJ010000002.1, forward strand.
GTCGAACCATTGATGAAGGCCTGTGCCAGCGCAGGGGTTACAAATGTGAAGTTCCCGGTGGTCAGCCCGTGATTGACGATACGACTTAAACTCGAAAATATTGTATGCGAATTCCATCATACGTCCGACGAGTTAATCGCGAGCAGCCGACGATGACGTCGATGATTGACGTCGTTTTTTTATTGTTGATTTTCTTTGTTTGCGCGTCCGTGGGGATGACACAGGAAGATTTGCTGTCGACTCTGCTCTCAGGAGGAGATACCCCCTCGTCGACCGAAGTCGTCGAAGAAGATCTTCTCGACGATGTGTGGATCAAAATCTGGATCGACGATGACGGTGAATGCGTGACAGAAATGAACGATCGCGTATATCCAGAATTCGATGACCTCCGCAACACGCTGCTGCGACTGGCCGAAGCGGCCCCCGAAATTCCCGTTATTCTCGATATTGCTTCTGAAGTCACCATGGGTGATGTGATTCGACTTTACGATACCTGCCAGGAAGCGAATTTTCATGTGATTCAATTCGCTGTGCACCCTGCGGTCGCTCCGCCGAAAAAACTGGTGCCGATAAATTGAGGGCTCGCAGAAGTCAAATCCTCCAATATTTCTTGGACGGAAAGTTATTTTTCGACACGCCATTAGGATCTGAGAATCTCCAGATCGGACTGAATCGGAGGTGATTTGGAGATTCTGACGGCGATTTCACCACCGATTTTCTCGAAATTGAGAGAATGGCATGACGAAGATCGGCTTTTGCGGGCAGGAGATTCCTAACTCCAAGAAAAGTTGAGGTTTAGGAACTCTCAGAATTTTACAAACCGGTCCCTTGAATACCGAAAACCGATCTGGCATAGTTCACGCTTCAAGTGGGTCGAGGTTCTCTCGTCATTTTTGATATGAGATAGTCGTTCCCACAGTTATTGATGTAGACGATCGTTTTTTGAAATGTACGTCTCGAAAAACCGCGTCGCGTGAATGGTCTGTCATCACCGATCGAGGATGGCAACGGATCGATTCGTCCTTTGATGAAAATGACTTGATTCCCTATCAGTCCACCGTCGTAGGTTGGATTGAAGAACGAAAGCAAACGCAATGATGACGACGTTGGCAGCATCAACGCTCGCCGAATTCATGAACGGCTATGTTTCGCCCGAGCTGGCCTTAATGCTGGCGGCGCTATTTCATGCCGGAGTGCTGTTGCTGGTTTTTGCTCATGCGGCGTTAATTTTTATCTGGCTCGAACGTAAGGTTTCGGGCCGAATTCAAGACCGTCTGGGGCCGACACGCTGCGGCGGGAGGTTTGGTTGGGCGCAAGGTCTTGCTGATGGAATTAAACTCATTCAAAAAGAAGACCTCATCCCCCGCGATGCGGATGCTTTTTTGTTTCGGCTTGCCCCGTATCTGGCTTGTATCGCGTCGTTCGGCGGTTTCATGGTACTGCCGTTTGCAGCCGACTGGGTCGCGGTCAATCTCGATACCGGTTTGTTTCTGCTCTTCGCGATTCTGTCGCTCGAAGTGCTGGGGATTGTGCTCGCCGGCTATTCTAGCGGTTCGAAGTGGTCACTGTTCGGCGGAATGCGTGAAGCGGCCCAGATGGTAAGTTATGAAATTCCTCTGGCGATCTGTGGCTTGATTCCTATCGTTGCCGCCGGAACGCTGAACTTGACGGATGTTGGCCAAATGCAGGTCGGGCATTTCGGGAACTGGTTCCTGTTTCACGATCCATTTACTTTTTTTGCGTTTTTCGTGTATTTCACTGTGGCTACGGCGGGCTGCAAGCGAGCCCCATTCGACCTCGCCGAGGCCGAGAGCGAACTCGTGGGCGGCTTTCATACCGAATACAGCGGGATGCGCTGGTCTTATTTCTTTATGGCCGAGTATGCCAGCATGCTGTTGGTCAGCGGTGTGGCGACGCTACTGTTTCTTGGGGGCTGGAGTACCGGGCTTCCGTTCATCGACCAGCCGATTTTTGTCGACCTCAAGAGTTGGAACCCCGGCATCGGTCCTGAAGGGTTTGTGCTTGGCAGCTACATCAGCAATTTGATCGGCATGTCGGTCTTCTTGCTGAAATCGTCGTTCCTGGTCTTCGTACAGATTTGGGTCCGTTGGACTTTCCCCCGCTTGCGGATCGATCAGGTGATGACCACCTGCTTGAAATATCTTGTGCCGATGAGCTGCTTTCTGTTCCTCGGTGCCACTATGTGGCCATTGCTGATGGCGATGGGAAAAGGTCAGAAGACGACGATCTGGCCACAGCCGCTCGGAGACCGGACGGTACAGGTCCACGAGCACGTACTGCATCCGATAAACGAACCGAAGATTCAAATTGCAGATCGTGGCGAACAGACGGTTGACTTTTCCGAGACGCCAGTTATCGCGAAGGAAGCAATATTGACCGAGGCGATGCACTCGCCATCGGAGCAAGGGATACAGCCATGAATGGTGGGCAAGTTTTGTTCGGCATATTTGCATTGTTGACCTGTGGAGGAGCTGTGGCTGTGGCTTTGACGCAGAACGTCGTCCGTATGGCATTTTGGTTGATCGTCTCGCTTGGCTCGGCGTCAGGACTGTTTTTTCTGCTGAATGCCGATTTCGTAGGGGCGACGCAACTTCTGATTTACGTCGGTGGCACAGTGGTGCTGCTGATCTTCGGCGTCATGCTGACGACATCGGGTCCGTTATTGAAAATTCCTTCTTCTCCGGGGGAGTTGATTCAATCGGCGGTGGTCGGCGTGCTGTTTATCTCGATGTTCTTTTTCACCGTATGGTCAGTCGATTGGGAACATGTTGCCAATACGGCGCGCGTCCACGATTCCACCACCGATACGGTCGCGTTGCAGAATGATACGACGGGTCGACCGATCGGAATGGCTTTTCTGGGGGTGCGTCCCGATCGCGATCTGGGTGCCGCCGAAGGACAGCCCTTGTCGACGGGGTATTTTCTTCCGTTTGAAATTGTTTCGATGCATCTGCTGGTCGTCCTGATCGGTGCGGCCTATCTCGCGCGAGCGAAACGGCAAATCACCACCGCCGAAAGTAGGAGCGAAGTGGTGTAAAACGCCGACGAATCGGAATCGATCCAAACGATGTCACTTAGTAGGTCGTAGGCGATGAAGTTAAAGGTGAAGTATGGAAGGCGTTGATCTGAAGTTGTTTCTCCTTGTGGGAGCTGTGTTGTTTGTGTGCGGAGTCATCTGCATGACGAGCAAACGCAACGGCATCGGTGTACTGATCGGCGTCGAACTGGTGTTGAACGCGGCCAATTTGAATTTCGTCGCTTTCTCGCGATACACGCCCTTGGGACTCGACGGGCAAATCATGGCATTATTCGTGATCGTACTGGCAGCGGCCGAAGCAGCCGTTGCCCTGGCGATCGCACTCAATTTTTATAATAACCATCTGACGATCGACGTCGATCGCGCCGATGAACTACGGGGTTGATTCATGTTGCTGGCTGATGCTTCAGTTTCATCATTGGGAAATACCCTGGCGATCTTGCTGGGGATTGCCTGCTTGTTGCCGCTGTGCGGATTTCTGATCGAAATCTTCGCCGGGTATTGGAGCGATCGTCTCAGCAAAACCCCTGCGCTAATGGCCGTCGGCTGTATCGGCGGTGGATTTGCCTGTAGTCTACTCGCCCTGATTCTGTGGGGAAACGCCACGTGTTGGACGGCACTTAAGGCCGATGAACACGGAGCGGCACATCATTCCGTCCGAGACGACTCTGCCGAAACTCAACTGGCGCTTGCCGACGAGGAGTTGCATGCAGACGAGCATTCGTCAGCCGGAGCCGACGACCACCATGCCTTTCATCCCGAAGTTGAACATCACGTTGCATCTGAAGAAGGGCACGACGACCATGCCGCCGAGGGACTCGTCCCGGCTCATGCGGTTTTCAGCGGCACGATTTATCGGTTAGCGAAATTCGGCAATCTGGATATTACTGTCGATTATTACATCGACAGTTTGACTCTGGTGATGTTTGTGATGGTCACATTCATCGCGACGTGTATTCATATCTTCGCCATCGGTTACATGAGCGAAGAACTGACTCATGAATACGTCGATCACGCCGTACACATGTCCGACGGTCACCATCTGCATCGACCGGGGCGGTTTTACCGTTTCTTCGCGTACATGTCTCTGTTCTGTTTTTCGATGCTCGGGCTGGTCTACTCCGGCAGCATTTTTCTCGTCTTCGTCTTCTGGGAACTCGTCGGCATCTGCAGTTATCTGCTGATCGGGTTTTACGTCGAACGAAAGTCGGCGAACGTCGCGGCGAACAAAGCCTTCATCATGAACCGCGTCGGCGACTTCGGATTTCTGATCGGTCTGATGATTCTGTGGACGTCGTTCGGCACCTTTCGTTTCGCCGAAGAGATCGACGACCACGGTCAGGCACACGCCGGTCTGTTTCACATGGTTCGCGGCGACAAGGGATTGATGAGGGTGTCGTCGGAGACAGGCGACGTCGTGATGTGGGGAGAACACGAAGAAACGCTGTTGGACGAAAACGACCAGCCGCGGACGATTCCATATTATCTCCTCGTCATTGCCGGTCTGGGGATTTTTGCGGGGTGCGTCGGCAAGAGCGCACAGTTTCCGCTACAGACGTGGTTACCCGATGCGATGGAAGGTCCAACGCCGGTCTCGGCTCTGGTGCACTCAGCGACGATGGTCGCGGCGGGTGTCTATCTCGCGGGACGATTTTTCCCGATGTTTACAACCGATGTGCTGCTGGTGATTGCCTACACCGGTTGCATAACGCTGTTTGTTGCCGCGACAATTGCGATTGTGGCAACTGACATCAAGCGGGTACTTGCCTATTCCACGATCAGCCAGTTGGGTTACATGATGCTGGCGATTGGCGTAGGGGGCTGGGGAGCCGGTTTGTTTCACTTGATTACACACGCCTTCTTCAAATCGTTGATGTTCCTGGCATCGGGAAGTGTGATTTTTGGTTGCCATCACGAACAGGAAATGCCCAAGATGGGGGGGCTATGGCGGAAGATGCCGATCACTGCTCTTACGATGCTGGTCGGCGTGATCGCGATCGCCGGTTTGGCGATACCCGTAACGATCATGGGGGCAAGAATTGCATTTTCCGGGTATCATTCGAAAGATGCGATCGTCGCGACGGCCCTTGCCTTTACCGAGGCCAACAGCATGCATTTTCTGTTGTTTCTGACACCGTTGGTGACGGCGGGGATCACGGCGTTTTACATGTTCCGTCTCTGGTTCTACACCTTCGCGGGGGATCCACGGGATAAGCACGTCTACGATCATGCTCACGAAACGCCCAAGGTCATGACGATTCCCCTGTTGGTATTAAGTCTGTTCGCAGCAGGATGTGCCATCGGCGGCGAAGAGGGAGTGTTGTACCGTCTGTTGAGCAACAGCGAACCGGTCGGTGTCGCTGCAGGACGTATGTCTGGTGCCGGAGGTATCAGCTTACCCAGCCACGAAGCGATTCATCTGGTGCATGCCCAGGCCGGGACGTGGGCCTTGATCGTTGCCGTATTGGGGGCGTTCCTTGCTTACGTATTTTATGGTGCTCGCTGGGTTAATCCGACGGAAGTCGGACAGAGTTTCCCCCGACTGTATCGGTTTCTCGTCGAAAAATGGCAGTTTGATGCGTTATACGATGCGATGTTCGTACGACCGGTTCGCATCATCGCGGGCTGGTTCGTGGTGTTCGATCGCGTGGTGCTCGATGGTTTCTTACATGCGGCGGCGAGTTCGGTCGTCCACATTTCGAAATGGGACCGCCGTTTCGACGAATCGATTATCGACGGCTTCGTGAATCTCATGGCCAGTGTGACGTTTGGCATCGGACGATCGTTCAAGAAAGTGCAGACGGGTATGCTGAGGCAATACATCACCTTTATTGCATTAGGTGTATTGGCGTTATTTGTGCTGATGTTGAGTTTCTTTCCGAATTAGTAATGTGGCCATTCGATGCGAAATGGCCGTTGAAAAGATATGTTTTCGAAATCTGTACCGGGTCTCGCTAAGAGAGCGGTAAAGCTACTGAGGGAATCGACGGAAAATGAGTGACATCGTGTTGTTGACCTCGATTATTTTCACGCCCACGATTGGCTCGATCGTCTTGTTGTTGTTTCATCCGAAGTCCGAAGAGTCGATGAAAAACTGGGGGCTGTTCGTCACCGCCGTCACGTTCGTGTTGACTCTGTTCCTGCTCAAAGACTTCGACTCCACGCAAGCGGGGATGCAATTCACAAGCACGATTCCGTGGATTCCACATTGGGGCGTCAATTACCAGCTCGGAGTCGATGGCATTAGCCTGCCGTTGGTGCTACTGACCAGTCTGATCAGCATGCTCGCGATGATGGCGTCGTGGAGCATTACAAAACAGGTTAAAGGTTACCTGATGCTGTTCCTGCTGCTCGAGACCGGAATGCTCGGTGTCTTTATGGCACTCGATTTCTTTCTGTTCTACGTCTTCTGGGAAGTCATGCTCCTGCCGATGTATTTTCTCATCGGTATCTGGGGAGGACCGCGAAAGGAATATGCGGCAATCAAGTTCTTTCTGTATACGCTCGTTGGCGGCGTATTGATGTTTATCGCCATGCTAATGTTCTACTTCGGTAGTGCCGACTCCTCTCAGGGCATTCTCCCAACGTTTGATCTGCTGAGACTTGCCGAAATCGGCCAGGGACTGGTTCCCGGAGTGACGTTCAGTCCAACGGTGCAGTCGATTGCCTTCGTGCTGTTGTTCATCGGCTTTGCGATCAAGTTGCCATCGTTGCCATTTCATACGTGGTTGCCCGACGCCCACGTCGAAGCCCCGACGCCGATCAGTATGATTCTGGCCGGTGTGCTCTTGAAAATGGGAGGATATGGCATCCTGCGAATTGCATTTCCGCTCTGTCCATACGGTGCCCAATGGGGGGCATACGCTTTGGTTCTCATCGGTGTCGTCAGTATTCTTTACGGTGCGTTTGCTGCAATGGCTCAGACCGATTTCAAACGACTGGTCGCTTATAGTTCGGTCAGCCACATGGGATATGTGCTTGTCGGTATGGCGGTCTGGACGATTGGAGCCGACGGAGTGACGGTCGGACGCGATTACTGGGTGCAGGGAATGAATGCGGCGATGTTCCAGATGCTGGGCCACGGAATATCATCGGCCGGCATGTTCTTTATCGTTGGTGTGATTTATGACCGCGTTCATCACCGCGATCTCAATAAGTTCGGCGGACTCGCCGGCTTGATGCCGCTCTACACCGGTTTTGCTGCGGGCTTGTTTTTCGCGGGTCTCGGATTGCCAGGCTTGTGCGGCTTCATCGGTGAAGTTTTCGTGACGCTGAGCGCGTGGAATTATTCGAAACTTCTCGCGGTGTTCGTCGCGTCGGGGGTAATTCTGACGGCAGGATACATATTGTGGACAATCCAGCGCGTCTTTTTCGGACCGGAATATAAGGGGCCACACCCGGAAGCCCTCACGCAGATGAACGGACGCGAAATTGCGATCGCATCGGTGCTGTTGTTCTTCGCTGTGGTGTTGGGAGTGTTCCCAAATACGATGTTCAGCCTGATGGGGGCTTCGATGGAACAGTTAGTATCGGCGATGGATATCGGCTATCAGAACGCCGTTCAGACCGTCAATGACATACAAACGACGATGCTGAAGTAATTCGTACCGGTATTTCCACGCTCGAGACAGAATAGACATACGAAACTGAATCGATTATGACTTTTGAAGTTCTGCTCAACCAGGTGATCGGCGAGACGCTGACGGTCTCGATTTGCCGATTTGGCCCTGAATTAATCGTCAGTGCGACGATTCTTGTGTTGCTTTTGAACCGGTTGTTCGGGATCGATCGTTGGGTTGCCCCCTATTGGACGACGCTCATCGGTTGTATGATTGCGCTGGGTTACGCCACGAATCAATATCTGCTGTTGCAGCAGGGAACTCTCCCGGCAGGTGAATATTTCACCGGTTTAATGATGTTCGACGGGTTTACGGTGTTCCTGCGTATCTTCTTGTTGCTGTTTCTGATTCTTGTGACCGTGTTGACGGTTCTCAGCGGGATTCCCGACCTGGAGGACGGTCCCGACTTTTATACATTGCTTCTCGGTTCGACGATCGGCATGATGATTATGTCTGGTGCCAATCATCTGTTGATGCTGTTCATTGGCATCGAAATGACCAGCGTACCGAGTTATGCGATGGTCGGATTTCTGAAGGGACGACGCCAGAGCAGCGAAGCGGCATTGAAGTATGTTGTCTATGGTGCCGGTGCTGCCGGAGTGATGCTGTACGGGATCAGTCTGATCGCCGGAATGCTGGGAACTGGTGACATGCCGTTGATTGCTGAACGGATCGGACAGTTAACCGGAACGGCTTCGAACTTCGAGAGCCCTTTGGTTCGAACGCTGATGCTGGCGATCGTGATGGTGTTCGTCGGGTTATCGTTCAAACTGTCGTTGGTGCCATTTCATTTCTGGTGTCCTGACGCGTTCGAAGGGGCATCCGCCGAAGTCGCCGGCTATCTTTCGGTGGCATCGAAGGCAGCGGCATTTGGATTACTTATTCGTTTCTGTCTGGCGCTGACAGGGACAATCGAGGGCGCGGCCTCGTCTCCGATCTACCTGTTTTTGGGGCTCGCAATAGGTTTTGTCGCGATGGTGACGGCAACATTCGGCAATCTGGCTGCTTATGCTCAGACGAATGTCAAACGCTTATTGGCGTATTCGACGATTGCCCACGCCGGTTACATGCTGATGGCCGTCGCGGCGATGATGGTGCTGCTCAATGCTCCCAGTGGTGCCGGTTTGACATCGTTCGAACGTCAGGAACTGGCGGCCAAAAGCATCGAAGGATTGTTGTTCTATCTGGTCGTCTATCTCTTTATGAATCTCGGCGCGTTCGCCATTGTGGCGCTGATTCGGAACGAAATATACAGCGAAGAGATCTCAGACTATAAGGGCCTGGCCCGACAGACGCCGGTTTTGTGCGTCTGCATGGTGATCTGTCTGGTAAGTCTGATCGGCATACCGCCAATGGCCGGTTTCTTCGGCAAGCTCTTTGTATTTGCTTCGGTTTTTCAGTCGGCGAAAGTGCACTGGGCGATGTGGGTGGTCTTCCTCGTCGGTGCGATCAACACGGTCTTCAGCTTGTATTATTATCTGCAGGTCCTGAAAACGATGTTTCTTGACGAACGGCCGGAAGGGGCGAGGACAATCGATATTCCGCTTAATCCGAGTGGCTGGTATGTCATCTTCGTCACTGCCCCGCTGTTGCTTCTGATTCTTTGTACCGAGCAATTGACTCAAACCGCTCGTACCGTTGCCGCGGGACTGTTTCTGTAAGTTCCTTGCTGCCGATCGATTCTCAAAGGCGAATTTCACATATGACGTCCTCTGCATGCCTGGTGAAACTGAACGAATTGCTGATTCGACTGGATCGGAGTTTACTGCAATATGTGGGAGAGTCGTGGCCCTGGATCGATGCTGAATCGCAGGAAACGCTCGACGAATTCAACGGACTCATCAAACGTCAGAAGAACGATGTGGCCCGGCTTGTGCAGGTGCTCATATCGAATCGCTGGGCGATCGATTTTAGCAACTATCCGACAGATTTTACCGATAAGCAGTTTCTCTCGCTTAATTTTCTCTTCCCACAAATTATCTCGGTCGAGAAGTTCAGTAAATCGATCTGTGACGAGACGCTATCCTGTTGCCGCGATGATGAAGCCATTGCCGATCTGCTCAAACAGATCGCTGCGAACCAAGCTGACGGGATTGCGAGACTCGAAAACTTGCTAAAAAACCGCAAAACAGCTGCAATAGCATCGGTATAAGTCACACAGGAATGGTGACATGGAGTTGATTGATACTCACGCTCACCTCGATGAAGACGCCTTCGCGCCCGATCTCGATGAGGTGCTGTTGCATGCAGAGCAGGCGGGTTTGACATCGATTATCACCATCGGCACAACCGCCGCGAGCAGCGCCAGGTCGATCGAACTGGCTGCTTCAACGCCGTTTGTCTGGGCGTCCGTCGGTATCCATCCGAATTACGCTTCCGAGGCTCATCATGGTGATTGGGAAATAATCGAAACACTCGTTCGTGAGACCAAAGTGGTCGCTCTTGGCGAAACGGGACTCGACAAATACTGGGATTTTGCCCCGCTGGACGTGCAGCGACAATATTTCAGCCGCCACCTCGCACTTTCTCGCGAAACTGGTCTGCCGTTTATCGTCCATTGTCGCGATGCAGAAGATGAAGTTCTCGAAATACTCGAAGCAGCGGCAAAAGTTGGACCGCTTAACGGGGTGATGCACTCGTTCTGCGGCAGTGAGGAGACCGGTCGGCGTTGTCTTGATTGGGGCATGTATCTTTCGTTTTCAGGGATGATCACCTACAAAAAAAATAAAGAACTTCTTGAGATGGCGGCTCGATGTCCCGACGATCGTATTCTCGTCGAGACCGATGCCCCATATCTTGCCCCAACGCCGCATCGTGGCAAGCGAAACGAATCAGCGTTCGTCAAGCAGACGGCGCAACATCTGGCGGATGCTAAAGGGATGCCGCTCGATGAACTATCATACCTCACGACTGAAAACGCCCGCCGACTGTTCCAGTTGACCGTCGTTGACTAAACGGAAATCTTCTACAGGATTCCCCTATCGTCGGGTCGAATTCCGCAGGCCGTTCGATTATCTTACGCACATGATAATGGCATAGCCGTGATCGATATCATCGATCAGATATTTGCGTTCGGCATAAAGTGATTTCAGGACACTCGTGATGGGGTGGTGGCAAAGTGCATTCGCTGTGCGACCGAGTCAGCCGTGGATTCCTACGGCGGATGAGGAAGCCCTTGTCGACCGAATCGCCGAAGCAATCGTCCGTCGCGAAATGACGGCCCCAGCACTTATCGGCCTCGAAATGTGCCGACCGCTCAATTACGTTGGTTCACAATCGCTACATGTATTAATGCCGATTATGTCTCCGTTTGTCGATGCGGCAACGACAACACTGTTGGCGCAGCTGCTCGAACATCGGGAAGCGATTGAATTGATCTGCGAGCGGATCAATCGCTGTGAAAGCGATCAGAACAGGACTGCGAATGATTCAAAGCCGGCGGATTGTACCGAGCATCAACCAGGATGATTTGCGATGCCACTGCCGAAACCCGAAAACCTGGAAGTCATTCTTGCCACTGATTGCGGTAGCACGACGACCAAAGCGATTCTGATCGAGAAAGTCGGAAACGAATATCGCCAGACATTTCGTGGCGAAGCCCCGACCACCGTCGAAGAACCGGCTGCTGATGTCACCGTGGGAGTCGTTAATGCCATTACCGAGGTGGGCGAACTCGCCGGCCGAACTTTTATTGACGACAACGGCGAAATCATCCGTCCGCGTAATGGAAATATCGGTTGCGATCTGTATATTTCGACGTCGAGCGCTGGGGGTGGTCTGCAAATGATGGTGGCCGGTGTCGTCAAACAGATGACCGCGGCGAGCGCCAAACGGGCAGCGTTAGGGGCAGGGGCGATTGTGATGGATGTCATCGCATGCAACGACAATCGTCCTGCCCACGAGCAGATTCAACGAATACGCGAACTGCGGCCCGACATGATTCTCATTTCCGGTGGCACGGATGGGGGCACGACAATGCACGTTGTGCAACTGGCCGAACTGATTGCCCCGGCGAAACCACGTCCTCGATTTGGTGGACAATTTCAGATGCCCGTAATTTATGCGGGAAATAAGGATGCCGCCGGACTTGTGAAGGAAACACTCGACGATAGCGTCGCACTTTCGATCGTTGAGAATATACGTCCTGTTCTCGAACAGGAAAACCTCGGCCCGGCCCGCGATCGTATTCACGATTTGTTTCTTGAGCACGTGATGGCCCACGCACCGGGATATGAAAAACTCATCAAGTGGGCCGATGCACCCATCATGCCGACGCCCGCTGCCGTGGGTAACATCTTGCAGACAATTGCCGAGAAGCAGGGCATCAACGCTGTTGGCGTCGATATTGGTGGGGCCACGACGGATATGTTCAGCGTCTTCGGCGGGGTCTTCAACCGCACGGTGAGTGCGAATCTCGGGATGAGTTATTCGATTTCGAACGTCTGTGCGGAAGCAACGTTTTCGTCGATCCTTCGGTGGGTGTCGATCGAGATGGATGAAAAAGATTTGCGGAATCGCGTTAAAAACAAGATGATTCGTCCAACGACGATTCCGCAGACGATGGAATCGCTGATCTTCGAGCAGGCTGTGGCTCGAGAAGCATTACGCCTGGCATACATTCAGCACAAAGAGTTCGCGACGACACTTAAAGGTGTACAGCAGCAGCGTTCGGTGGGTGATACGTTTCGCCAGCAGGCGTCAGGGCAGACGCTGGTCGACAATATGGCCCTCGATCTTATTGTCGGGTCGGGAGGGGTTCTTTCGCATGCCCCGCAACCGCAACAGACCGCTGCAATGATGGTCGATGCTTTCGAACCGGAAGGAGTCACCACGCTCGCCAAGGACAGCATTTTCATGATGCCACATCTTGGCGTACTTGCACAGGTTCATCCGCAGGCAGCGATGGAGGTGTTTGAACGGGACTGTCTCATTTATCTCGGGACGTGTATCGCACCGAAGGGAATCGGTAAAGAAGGACAGTTATGCCTGAAGTACAATATCAAATCGACTTCGTTGACAAAATCAGGCGAGTTAAAATTCGGTGAATTGCAATTATTCCTGCTTCCCGATGGCGAGACCGCTCAATTGACGCTCGAACCTGCCCGCAGATTTGACGTCGGCGCAGGAACCGGAAAACCGTGGTCGGGAAAAGTCCGTGGCGGAACCGTCGGACTGATCTTCGACGGTCGCGGCCGGCCGCTGCAATTCCCATCCGATCCGAAACAGGCGCGACAGCGCGTGCAGTCGTGGACGGATGAAATGAATTTATATGATATGAAGCGAGTTGGTCAGACGTAGCGGGGCTAGGGGTCGCAGAAAGATCGGATCATGGCGAAGGCATATACTCCCGGACTGAAAGTCTTGCCGCGGCTGCGTGAAAAGTCACGGCGTATATTGCCGATCACCGGAGAAGTCCTCGTAGTGCAAGGACAACAAGTCGGCGCACGTGATGTAGTCGCCCGTTCGCTGATGCCGGGCGACGTTGTACCGGTGAATGTCGCCAATATGATGTCAATCTCGGCGGGCGACGTCCCCGACTGTCTCTTCAAAAAGGAAGGAGATTATATCGAATCAGGGGAACTCATCGGCCGCAGCAAAGGCATTTTTGGGTTTTTCCAATCCGATTTCAAATCTCCGGCGACCGGTACGATCGAGTCGATCTCAGCAGTGACCGGCCAGATGATCGTCCGTGGTGCTCCGCTTGCCGTCGAAGTGACGGCGTTTCTCTCTGGGACGATTGTGGAAGTTATTCCTGGCGAAGGGGTCGTTGTCGAAGCAATTGTTTCACTTATTCAAGGCATTTTTGGCATCGGCGGCGAAGCGCATGGGCCGCTCCGCATGATTTGCGAGAAACCCGATCAGGAAATGACTGAAGACCTGATTCAACCCGAACACAAGGGTTGTGTTCTCGTGGGTGGTTCTCGCATGACCGGAGCGGCAGCGAAACGAGCCATCGCCGTCGGTGCGGCGGGAATTATTTCGGGCGGGATGGATGATCAGGATCTTAAGGAGATTCTTGGTTACGATCTCGGCGTTGCTGTGACCGGATCGGAACGAATCGGCACGACGCTTATTCTTACGGAAGGGTTCGGTTCGATTGCGATGGCTCAGCGGACATTTACATTGTTCAAATCGCGCGAAGGTGCTGAGACAGCGATCGACGGTACGACACAGATTCGCGCGGGCGTCGTCCGACCTGTGATTGCTATCCCCTGGCCAGAAGGGAGCAATGAGACCGCCAATGCCATGATGCAACCGACACCATCGGTTCTGGAGGTCGGTGGTCACGTACGAATCATCCGCGATCCCTATTTCGGTGCGATCGGCAACGTAACCGATTTACCTCACGAATTGCAGGGGCTAGATTCGGGGTCAAAAGCGAGAGTGCTTAAAGTAAAAGTGACCGACGGAACCGAAGTGGTCGTTCCGCGAGCGAACGTCGAATTGATCGAAGGGTGAGGAGTCCCGATGAAGAATCGACAATATTGGCGAACGTGGGCGAGAGCGATCTGCCTTATTGGTTGCCTTCTGGTAAAAAACGGGTCCTATGTGACGTTTGCTCAAGACATGGCAAACATCGAGCCGCTGTCCCCCCCTGCTCCGCCGTCGCAGGTCGTGGCGAAGGATGCTCCAAATGATACGGGGACTTCACTGGTCGTCATGTGGGTGCTTTCGCCCGACGATCGCGACGAATTCTTACCCCGCAGAGTCATCGGTTATGACATTTTGCGAAAAACATCGGAGAGTGGAGAGTATGTATCGGTCGGTGAACAGACTTACCAAAAGAATAGATTCACCGATACCAAATGCGAACGGGGCAAGGCGTATTGGTACCAGGTGGTTGCAATTGGTCCGAGCGGCGAACGTTCGGAGGGTGTTGCCACACCGACGCCGACCGGGCCGGAACCTCAATGGATTGACGGATCGCGATTGTGGTTTGGATTCGAGTTGTCGATCGTATGTGCGGCCGTATTGTATTATATCGGGCGTGCCAACAAGGGGGATCATTTCACGATCCGTCACATTCCAGGGTTAGACGCCGTTGACGAGGCGGTCGGTCGGGCGACCGAGATGGGACGCCCTTGTTTGTTTGTGCCGGGAATTCAGGACATAAACGATATCCAAACTGTCGCGGGCGTGACGATTCTTTCTCGCGTCGCAGGCCTGACGGCACAATACGATGCCCCGCTCGAAGTACCGACGTCGCGATCATTGGTGATGACGACCGCACGCGAAACCGTGCAAGCGTCATATCTCGCGGCCGGTCGTCCAGATGCGTATCGCGAAGACAACATTTACTACCTCACTGACGAACAATTCGGTTACGTGGCGGGTGTTACCGGAAGCATGATGCGCGAGAAACCGGCAGCGTGCTTTTACTTCGGCGCGTTCTACGCTGAGTCGCTGATACTCGCCGAGACCGGAAATTCGATCGGTGCGATTCAAGTCGCCGGAACGGCCGAATCGAGTCAACTGCCGTTCTTCGTCGCAGCGTGCGATTACACACTGATCGGCGAAGAATTTTTTGCCGCATCGGCCTATTTGTCGAAACAGCCGGCACAACTGGGAAGTCTCAAGGGACAGGACTTCGGCAAATTGTGCGGAGCGGGTCTGATTGCGATCGGTTGCTTGCTAGCAACAACGATCAGCATCTCGGAATTTCCGATGATCAAAACGGCGTTGGATTATCTTAAGAACAACGTACTGGGAGATGGAGGCCTGTTACCATGAAGCGGACGATTCCTGTACTTATCGCTTCGATTGCCGGTCTCGTGCTGATTATCGCCCATTTCGTACCGCCGGCTCAGTCATGGGGAGATGAGGTCAACACATGGTTTCAGATCCTAGCGGCGTTCGCTTTCTTTCTGGGAGGAGGGAGTCTGCTGAAAATGCACCTCAAACGCATCTCCGATCAACAGGAGGGCTGGGGGTTTTCGGCGGTGACGTTGTTGGCATTCGGCATTACGCTGATCGTGGGAATTTTCAAACTGGGTGTATTACCGAGCGAAACGTATCCAACGAAACCGTGGTCAGGAGAATATCTCGGCGACGGCGGGGCATTGTGGTGGATTTATCAGTATCTGTTTACTCCACTAAATGCGACGATGTTTGCACTCTTGGCGTTCTTCATTTCCTCGGCTGCGTTTCGCGCGTTTCGCGCCAAGAATACCGAAGCGATGATATTGCTAGTCACGGCAACGATCGTACTCGTCGGGCGGACTTACGCCGGGGCCTTTCTGACGGAGGGGTTCAACCCACATTGGCAGCTCGCGGCGATTATCGACGAATGGTTCATGTCGGTGTTCAACACCGCCGGGGCTCGCGCGATCAAAATCGGCATTGCTCTCGGTGTCGTCTCTACATCGCTCAAAGTGCTAATCGGCACTGATCGTTCGTATTTGGGAAGCGAGGAATAACCATCATGACCTTGCTTAAAGAGGGACAAATTGATCGGCGATGGATCTACCTTGCCATGTTGTGTGCCGTGGGATTGCCGATTCTGCTGCAATTGACATTTCCCGAAATACCATCTCCGAAAGTGCTCGACGTTTTCGACGCTGTCGATAAACTCCCCGAGGGATCGCGCATATTGATGGCCTGCGATTTTGATCCGGCGAGCGCAGGGGAACTCGAACCAATGATGTCGGCCTTCGTGAGGCATTGCGGTACGAAAAATCATAAGTTGATTTTTCTCGCACTGTGGCCGCAGGGTGCACCTGTTATTAAGTCAAATATCGTCATCCTGAATAAGGAATTCCCTGAATATGAATACGGGAAAGATTACGTGAACCTCGGTTATCAACCGGGAAATGAAGTCGTATTGAAAGTCCTGGTGACCGACTTCAAAAAGCAATGTTCGACCGACGTTGACGGAACGAGCACTTCGACACTACCGCTCACGAGAGATCTCACAAAGATTCAGCAGCTTTCACTCGTGATTTCCGTAAGCACGGGAAATCCAGGGACGACCGAATGGGTGCAATACGTCGCTTCGCCGTTCGGCATGCCGATGGTTGCGGGTACGACTGCCGTGCAGGCGCCGAGCTTATATGCGTACATTCCACGGCAGCTTATCAGCGTACTCGGAGGGATTAAAGGAGCAGCCGAATACGAACAGGCGATTATCGATCATTATCCCACAATGGGGGAGAATAACGGAGCTCGTGAAGGACTCAGGCGGATGGGGCCGCAATTGCTCGGTCACCTGTTAATCGTCATGTTAATCGTCGTGGGAAATGTGCTTTATTTTTCCCAAAAGGAAAAAGGAGTCGGCGCATGAAACCTGACAAAGTCATAGCGGGGATCATGTTAGTTGTGGGACTCGTCGTACTATTTCGCACGAGTACCGGTGGAATGGGGCAATCTTACTCGCGTGAAGTGACGGTCAGTCCGGCATCTGCACCCGACGTTCAGTGGTCTAAATACGAAGACGCATTTCCGCGTGAACAAGGCGAACCGGGAGTCTCATTCAGCTGGTCGCGGACGCTGGGGTTGTGGATTTCGGCGTTGTTGACGCTTGCGATCTTTTCGTTTCTTCTGGGCGATAACGTAGTCTACAAACTAGCCGAGGCCATCTTTCTGGGCGTCTCAGCAGGGTACGTGATGGTTGCCGGTTTTTATGACGGGATCGTGGGAAAACTTCTGGCGGGTTTAGCTCCGACACTCATGCGAGATTCGCTGCTTCCCGGCTTACCGCCGGAACAACAGACGAATTGGTTGAACATTGTTCCTCTTATTCTCGGCATGATGCTGTTATGGCGGCTTTCGCCAAAGGGAGGATGGATCTCGCGGTGGCCGATTGCCCTGTTCATCGGCATCACCGCCGGGTTTCGGATGCTGGCATACTTTGAAGCCGATTTTGTCGGACAGATTCAAAATACGATTGTCCCTTTGTTAGTCTTTGCCGCCGATGGGAGTTTTGACTGGGTGCAATCTGTCAAGAATTTGCTGATGGTGACAGGGGTGCTCTCAACGCTCACATACTTCTTCTTCTCCGTCGAACATACGGGTGTAATTCATCGCGTTTCACGAGTGGGAATCTGGGTGCTGATGATCACCTTCGGAGTCGGTTTCGGTATGACCGTCATGGGACGCATTGCGTTGCTTGCGGCACGACTGGAATTTCTGTTCGACGATTGGTTATGGTTGATCGATCCGCTTAATCGGCGATCGTGATGGCAATGTGAGATAAATGCATCTGAGGACATAACATAATGGGAATGCTCGAAAATCAGGTGGCAGTGATTACCGGGGCCAATCAGGGGATCGGCAAAGGGATCGCGAAAGCACTCGCGGCGGAAAAATGCCGTCTGGTGCTCTGTGCACGGAATACCGAAAAACTTCACGCGGTTGCCGACGAACTGACTCAGCAGGGGCTTGATGTTCTCGCGATGCCGACAGACGTCAGCGACGAGGCCGCCGTAACTGCACTGTTCGAGGAGACGATGAAACGGTTCGGCCGCGTCGACATTCTCGTCAATAACGCCGGTGCGTTTGATGGCGGTCGGTTTCACAAGCTCACCTTGGAAGCGTGGAATACGGTTGTGGGTGCTTGTCTGACGGGGACATTTTTGTGCAGTCGGGCCGCTTTTCGTATCATGAAGGATCAAGGGGGGGGACGCATCCTCAACATCGGTTCGATATCGGCACAGCGGGCTCGCGAAGGAAGCGCTCCGTATACCTCGGCGAAGTTCGGCGTATGGGGGTTGACGCAATCGATTGCTCTCGACGGCCGCCCATATGGCATCACCTGCAGTTGCCTGCACCCAGGAAACGTTCTCGTCGAACGCCGCGTCGATTCGGGAAAAACCAGCGATGATGAACCGATGATGAATACAGAAACGATTGCCAAGGCGGCGCTGGCGATGTTGACAGTCCCATCGGATGTGAATTTTCTGGAAGCAATTGTGTTGCCGCGTGATCAAGTGTATTTAGGCCGGGGATGAAAGTATGAGTTTCATTACCCGATGGGCTGTGGAATATGCGCAAAATTGCACAGAAGATCGTGGTGTTCTGAGAGTTTTCTTCCGGGTCGCGATCACCACGTAAACCGATGTGATGTTTTCACACAGAGCATCAATTCAGTTGTATTGACGCTCTGTTCTCTTCGTTGCGGTCTCCGCACCTTAGCGGTTGACTGCATTTTAGAAAAGTTCCGTAATGGGCTTGCCGAAGTCGGTCAGACGGCGGGGACGATTGAGTGTATCGGGGTAAATCGTTTCGGGATCGATTCCCAGAGCATGGTACACTGTTGCAATCAAATCATAAGGATGCACGGGCGAATTCTTGGGATAGGCGCCAAAGCGGTCGGACTCCCCGAAGATGCTACCGGGGCGAATACCGCCGCCGGCAATCAGAAAGCTGTAACAGTCGGGCCAATGATCACGACCGCCGGGGCCGACGTTGTTCGTTGTGGCCGATCCGAGTTTAGGCGACCTCCCGAATTCTCCTATCGCGATGACAAGAGTCGTTTCTAGCAGTCCGCGTTGAGACAGGTCTTCGATAAGAGCCGACATCGAATGATCGAACACCGGGCAACGATGGTCTCGAAGCATCGGGAAGTTGTTGCGGTGCGTGTCCCATGAACCGTCGGGACCGGGGGCCGGTTCGTCATCGGCACGCGCGGGCCACGTGACTTGCACGTACCGTGTTCCTGCTTCAATCTGTCGGCGCGCTAGAAGACAACTCTGTCCGAATTTCGTCATCCCGTAACGTTCTCGCGTCGCTGCCGATTCTTCGTCCAACTGAAATGCTTTCATCGCCCGATCGGATTGCAATAGCGACCACGCCTGTTCATAAAACGTATCGAAGTCGAGAGCGTTTCCTCCGGCGCGAGCAACGTCGTCGGCGACGATGTTGCCATCCAGCCCGGTGTTACGGAGAGTCGTTTCGGCCGAGACAATTGATCGTAGGTCCATGCGGGCTCGGAGTCGATCGGAGTCAACTCCATCCGGCAGTTGAAACGTATCCAGTTTGAGCGGCTGTGTCGGGTCACCATACATGGTAAAGGGATCGTGTGCCGCACCGAGGAGTCCCCCACCCTGGCCGACGCCTACGATCACGTTTTCTTTCACGGGCGAACAGAGGGCAACATAATTCATATTGCCGAGTTGGGCGGGACGGTAACGCGACACGACCGATCCGACCGACGGAAGATCGTCACGCGATGGAGGAACAGACAAACCGGTTCGCGAAAAGTTGTCGGGATCGTGTCCAGTCATCAGCATATAAATCGCTGAGCCGTGATTCGGGAGTCCCTTCGGCTTCACACCGATCGAACGGGCGACGGTGAATTTGTCGGCCTGTTGAGCAAGTTTCGGCAATACTTCGCCGAGAAACATACCCGATGCTGCTGTTGCAATTGGTTGAAATTCACCCCGAATCTCGGCGGGAGCATCGGGTTTGGGATCCCACAAATCGATGTGACTTGGCGACCCCTGCAAGTAGACGAGAATTACTGATTCGGCACCACCGAAACTCGATTGCGGCGTCATCACTGGTGTCGCTCGCGCGTGTTGTAATCTCAATATTTGTGGGAGCGAGAGTCCGAACAGAGAGAGTCCGCCGATCGACAGTAACTCCCGTCGTGCAAGCCGATCGCACAGTTTTCCTGGCTTTCCTAGGATATTTAACACGGTATCTACTCCGTTGCGGACAACAATAAAAAACGCAATCGCGAATGAGTCCCATTGTCACTTATGCAAGAATCGTTGACAAGCGGATTCTGCGGGACTTCCACCGGAAGGACATTTTGACGGCGGAATCTGGAGCTTCTATCTGCTGGATTCATGTAAGTTGCTCTTTCTCAACGGGAGGTGTGACCCGAAGAAGCGATACGCTCTGATCCGACGACGCATTGGTCCAGATAATGTCACCACATGATGCAGGTATCAACACGGTTTCTCCTCTGGAGAAGGCTCGCTCATAGTTTGAGTCCTTCGTCCGTAACGAGCAAGCGCCATTCAGAACCATCCAGACTTCGAATGAATGGGATGGAGAACTTGATAACTGCTGAGGTACGGCGTACGACGTCATCGTAAAATAGTCGCATTCGACGAGTTTCGTTGCACGGTTTCCCGGTGTGGATTCGCTTTCCGGCGTACCACGCACGGGATCGATGGGGCCGCGCGTCCAGTCGATTGATTTAAGTGCCGCATCTTTGTGGAGCTGTCGTGGCCGGCCGTCGGTCCCTAACCGATTCCAGTCAAACAGGCGAAATGTGGCATCGCTTGTCTGTTGCACCTCAGCAAACAAGACACCGCCGCCAACCGCATGGACCGAACCGGCAGAGAGAAAAATGCAATCCCCCGGCTGAGGGTGAAAAGAGTGAAGACATTCGGCGACGGTGCCATTTTCCAGGTGGCGGGTCAGGTCATCATGAGTGATTCCCGATTTGAGTCCAGCGAAAATCTGGGCATCGGGAAGCGCTTCGAGAATGACCCACGCCTCGGTCTTTCCCGATTCATCACCGATCAGTTCGTGTGCCAAGGCGTCTGTCGGATGGACTTGCACCGAGAGCAAGTGGTTTGCTTCCAGGAATTTGAACAACAGAGGAAACCTGACGCCTGACGGAATCGCCTGGCCGACGAGGTCGGAGGAGTGTTCGGCCCATAATTCATTGATCGTGCGGCCTGCGAATTCGCCCTCGGCAACGCGGCTGATGTGCAGTGGGTGTCCGCTGAGTTCCCACGATTCGCCATACGGTCCAGCAGTCGGAAGGTGCTTATGTAGTTCTATAAGTTTACGACCACCCCACACCTGGGGACGAAGAAACGGTTCAAAAACCAGCGGATTCATCGGATCAACCTCGTCATTATAAATTCAAGCTACAAATGCGTTATGACAGCGGCCTTTCGGATAATAATCGATGAACTACAGTGTGCTGGAGTATTTTAGCACGTCAAAACAAATTGACCCAGTAGAACTACGCCGCCGATGGAGTCTCTCAAGACAGGGGATGTCCCTCATTCGTTGTGAGAGCCGGCTTTAACTGCGAGTCTGACTGCTCATTCGTTTTCCACGGCAACGGGCCGTATCAGCATGAAGTGGATCATGCTGATGGTGATCATTGTATCTCGAATTCGATTTCGCCGTTCGTTATCCCTCCCCCATCCTGATTCAGTTGCGCCGAGCCCTGAAAAACCGGGAATTTCAGGCCCATGACCGACGTCGGTTGCGCTTTCGGCGAACTTTGTTTGTGATGCAAAAAAGGGCTCTAAATCTCTCCAGATTTCGTTTCACCAGCCTCTCGCACGCATTTCGCGCGCGTTTTATGGCCAAAATGCGCACTTTTGCGCAGATTTGACATATTCAGAAACAGGGATGCATTTTTTACGACCACGCCAACATAAAATGGTTTGAAAAACGTTGCGCGCAACCCAATCGTGTTTGCGCCTATCGAAAATTCCTTCTCCCCGAGTCTTTGGACCGGGGACAAGGTGGCCGCAGGCCGGATGAGGGGGCCTTTCATCGGAATGACGAATGTCGAAATCCGAATAACGAAAGAATTCCCATTGACCGAATGTCCGAAGGAGATGAGAGTCCCAGTCTACGTGACTACCGGGTGCATCCGTTAAATGGTGGAGGTCATTCGGGTGGTCGGGACAGCTTTGTGTCCCGGTCGCGCAGCGATAAGAGGACTTCTCAGCCGAGGGCTTCGACCTCGATCCGGCCTCACAGTGGCCAGCTACAGAGGCATAACTGAAGGTGGTCTACCGGCGCGAAGGGCCAGCCGTTCCTATAGCCAGGTCCGCAAGGGCCTGGTCCATGTCGTGTGTAGAAATGTCTTGAAGGCCCAACGGGCCGGCCATTTCATTTGCGATCGGAGATGAGCTAAGAGTAATTATACTGACGAACTGTCGGCCCGTTGGGCCTGAAGAGAATTGACGTGTGGCCTTATCCCCGGCCCTGCGGACCGGGCTGGACGAAGTTCTGGCCCTTTGGGCCGGAAAACAGGGGGACTACCATTTAACGGATGCACCCGTGACTACCCAGCCAACGCCGCTGATCTTGCACGCATTATTGATGCGTAGCCGAGCGGCGCGACGCAACTGAAGATGTTTCGGGAAAGAGTTCGGCGAGCATCTGCTGAAACATCTGTAGCTGCTGCCAATGCTTCGCTTCTTGATCGACATCAACGTTCGCGTCTTCCAGAAACCCTTGTTTCACTATGCCGGCAACGTTGTCACCCGTTGAAAGATCGATCGGCTTTCCCGATGCGGGTGTCTCTGCATAGATCGACGATACGACAGGAGCTAGTGCGCTTTCATCGAGGAAGTCATAGATGGCGATCGTTCCCAGTGGAACAACTTCACCTGGTTCCGGTTGGGGACGAGTTTTCGGTTCCGTTTTGTAGATCACCTCTCCCTTCGCAGAGATGATGATTTTCGAAGCCTCTTCGGGAATGACGATGGATGGATATACCACGTATTCGGTCCCTCCTGCCAGCAGGACTGGCACTCGAGATTCGTTCAACGCCCAACGCCCGTTGCGCGTATAGAATGTGTTGCTGTCTTTAGTCACTCGGAACCAGCCGCGACCTTCAATGGCAACATCCCAGGTTCGTCTGGTTTCCCGTAGTGTTCCCGGCTGAATATTGATTTGCTGGTCGAACTCCAAGGTGTCGACATCTGAATTGAGAATATTTTCATCGTATAATGCGCCTCGAGCGCTGTCGGTGGGACGGTTATCGTCAGTCAAAAGGGACTGTTGCTGGGGAACGGCGAAGAGTTCTGCCGGAATCCTGTCGGCGTAATTGATGATTCTCGCCTTGTAGCCGGGGGTTCTCGCGTGAATAAGGTTCTGCAGCGTGACCGTTTGAGCAGTATGTAATACGGACATCGCGAGCCGAACCGTTTGTGCCTGGTTTGGTTCGGTTGATGCATCATCATCAACGATCGGCGAAGATGGCGATACCGAATCGTGGTCGAGAACAGGAATGCGGGGACCAAAGCGTTGTGGCGGGATGACGGTGTGATGTTGCCGTAGACGTAATAACTCGCGCACGGTTTCCGGCGGGATCCCCTTCAGTTGACTGCCCCAGATTTCACGTTCTTCCCGTGTGGCATCGGGCCATTCGTCGTCGAATAGCGAATCGAATGCCCCAGTCGACTTGTGATCGGAAGGAAGTGGAACAGCGTTATCGGAGTCGACAATCTTCTGTGGAACGGCTCGATCCGTATCCGGCGGAAAGTTCGACTCAGACGAATCAGACTTATCAGCAGAATTTCGTCGGTCAGAAATTGTTTTCGACGGAGAATCGTTGCTTCTCTTCAAAGGGGGGGCGTCAGTTAATGCGGCAACTTCATGCTCGGACTCATTGATTCGGACGAAACCGTCACGATGTCCCGATTCTATGGGCTGGGCTCCCGTATCGTCGAACGGATCAGGAACAGCATTCCGATCGATTGTGGTGGTTTCCAAAGTCTGAACAACGTTCGGCGAACTTGAAAAAAATGGGCAGCAGGTCGTGTCGGACGCATTGGCAGCAAGCGGCGAAACAATCGCCCCCGAGTGCTGCGGAAAGGCCGAAGCCACGAATGTGTGGGGGGCAGCATTTGTCAATGACGACTTGAATGAGGCCGGCGTTTTGGCCAGACGGTGTCCTGCGGCAATCAGCAGAAACAGTCCCGTCATCAATCCGATCTGTAGGAGCTTGTGCCCAAACTGCATTTCCGCCTCCTTGCGGTCGTTACGAGATCTGGAAATCCTCCAGAACCGTATCGGAAATGCCCTCTTGAGACAAGATCAGCCGTCGATATCGGTGGTGGGGCGCGTCGGTTGCGGCGTTGAATCGGGGTTCTGGGCGTCATAAACTATCTTTTGCCGCATCATGCTACGCCCCCACGTGACGTAATGTAATGCCAGGAAGAACACAAAAAAGATGGGAATGAAGATCATTTTTACCAGACCGGGAAGAATCATGGCAACGAGAAACAGCAGCCCCAATCCCATACTAGCCACACCCAATAGTGCCACGTAGGTCGCCAAGTTACGACCTGATGATGAACCATTCGGAGGGGACATAATGTCAGAAATCCCAAGAAAATACACAGTGGGCGTTGAGGACGAAACGGTCAATCCTGTTCCAGCAGTTGTTTCAACTTTTTGTAACGTAAGTCGAAACCTTCGTCGAGTGAATCGAGAATGCGGCTTTCCGTCACCATAAATCCGAGCAACCCACCGGGAGGGAGAAACTCGATCGTGTCGCGGATTTTGACCTGATCCGGGGCGATGGCCTCGAAGTGATGCTCATGAATCCACGATTTCAATGGACCTTTCACCTGTTGTTCGACAAAACGCGTCGGCCGGTCGAGTTCGGTGATCTCGTGAATCAGTTCCTGTACCTGCCCAAAACTTTGGATTTTGAATTCCAGTGTGGTTCCCTGGAAGATTTCTTCAGGTGCCGAGACAAAATGCAAGCCCATATTGGGAGGGCTGATCAGGGAGATGTTTGCCGGCCTGATCAGGAAATCAAATGCCCGGTCGACCGTGCATTTAATAATCGTGGAAACTTCAAAAACTGCCATACGAGGCTCACTTCTATGATGTTGATTCGCGGTTCTAGTTCGGATTACCAATATCAGGAAAGTTTAAGGCATCGCTCGCGAATTATGAATGTCTATTCTTCGTATTTTTGAATTCAACATTGAGACGTCGCCAATAGTTCGTGATTCTGCTGACCGAATTATGCTATGTTCTCCTCCTGTCGCGGAATAGCCATTCGACTCGGGACTTCGCTCAATACTTGCTACGGTGCGTCTTCATGCAATTTCCCAATGAACTCTTACGACAATGCTGGATCCTCGCAGGTCCGACGGCGAGCGGCAAGTCAACGCTGGGATTGCAACTTGCGGAACGAATCGATGCTGAAATCATCGCCCTTGATTCGATGACATTATACCGGGGAATGGATATCGGCACCGCTAAGCCGTCAGAGGTGGATCGTATTCGTGTTCCACATCATTTACTGGACATCGTGGATCCGGCGGATGAGTTTAGTGTTGTCGACTTCCTGCACGCTGCGCAAGAAACGTGTAAAAATATCACGAGTCGAGGCAAAACACCGTTGTTCGTCGGTGGGACAGGTATGTACCTAAAGGCACTGCTCCGCGGTGTATTTCCTGGTCCCGCCGCCGACTGGGAGTTCCGAAAAAAACTGGAAAAAACAGCACGTGAGGAGGGTTCGGAAGCGCTTTGGGGTCAGTTGCATAGGATCGATCCCAAGACGGCAAATCGGTTAAGTGCGAACGACGTTCGTCGCGTCATTCGGGCGATCGAAGTTCACGAATTGACCGGAGTGCCCATGTCGGCCCAACAGCAGCAGATGCCTTTACCGATTGAACAGCGTCCTCATCACGTCTATTGGCTCTCTCCGCCGCGAGACTGGCTACATCACCGTATTGAGCAACGCGTCGGCGAAATGATGGATGCCGGCTGGCTCGAAGAAGTACGCCAACTGCTGTCACGTGAATTACCGCTCAGCCGAACGGCCAGCCAGGCGCTTGGATATCAGGAGCTGATTGCACATCTCGCGGGAGAGTGCACGCTGAGTGAGGCCGTCGAACAACTGACTATCCGCACGCGTCAGTTCGCAAAAAGACAACATACGTGGTATCGTCATATCGAAGAATGCCGGCCCATTGAGATCACGGGAACGGAAACGGCAGAGGATCTCATCCAGGTGATATTAATGGATTCAAAATAACGAGAGATGTCTTTCACAAAGATTCAACTTTGGCCTGTTCCTCTGGTCAGTTCAACTCCATTGCCTCTTCCCAGTGTTCATACAGCTGAGCAAGTTCTTCTTTGGCTTGCTCGTACGTGGACGTAATTTCGCGGAGCCGTTGGCCGTCGCGATGGTATTCGGGGTTGGCCAGATCATCCTCACACTGAGCGATCAACGATTCATGCCGGGCAATGTCGTCTTCGATATCGTGGACTTTACGATACGGGTATTTGCGTTTGCGTTTCGATGCTGATGCCGATTCATTGTCGTGAAGGTCGGGCTTATTTGGTGTCGTCCTGTTTTCTCTCCGCAACTCCGGTGACACAGCAGAAATTTCTCGTTGTTGATTCTGCACGAAGGCGAGATACCCGGAATAATTTCCTTCAAAGTAGCGAAGCCGGTCGGGTTCGAAAACCAGCACATGTTGAGCGACGCGGTCGAGAAAATAACGGTCGTGACTCACAAATAGCAATGTGCCGTCAAACGATTGCAATGCCTGTTCGAGAGCGTCTCGCGCCCAGAGATCGAGATGATTCGTCGGTTCGTCGAGAACCAGCAGGTTCGCTTTGAGTGCAGCGACTTTTGCGAGGGCGACCTTACAGCGTTCGCCGCCACTCATATAACCGACCGCTTGCAATGCGAGTTCACCACGGATACCGAACCGGGCGAGTATGTCGCGCAGATGGGCCGGCATGATCTCGGGCTGATCCGGAGGTCGAATCGCTTCAATGGCGTTGGCGTCACTGTCGACGCTCATGAGTTGCTGGTCAAAATAGGCGATTTTTACGTTCGTTCCCAGACGTACTTTCCCCGATTGCGGCGTCAGTTCGCCGATTAGTGTTTTCAAGAGCGTTGTCTTGCCGCAGCCATTGGGACCGAGAATTCCCAGGCGTGCCCCCCGTTCGACCATCAGTGAAAAATCTTCCATGAGCGGCCGGTCGTAACCTTGCGTAAGATGCTCGACATCAATTGTCCAGTCACCGCTTCGCACAGTGGGGGGAAAGCTCATCGGGAATGTGACGATGTCACGGGGCAAATCAACCTGTTCAAGTCTCGCCAGTTTTTTCTCACGGTCGTGGGCCTGTGCGCTCTTTTGGCCGTAGAAATTCCGGCGAATAAATTCTTCAGTTTTTTCGATGAAATCCTGTTGCTTTTCATATGTTTTTCGAAGTAGGGCGTTTCTCTCTTCACGTTGACGCCAGTAGGCCGAAAAGTTTCCTTTGTAGTCTTCGATTCGGCTCGCATAGAGTTCAAGCGTGCGATTCGTCACGCGGTCGAGAAAATACCGGTCGTGACTGACGATAATCATCGCTTGTTGGGTTCGGTTCAAATAACCTTCTAACCACTCGGTCGTTTCAATGTCGAGATGATTGGTCGGTTCGTCAAGCAGCATGACTTCAGGAGCTTGTAACAGCAGTTTTGCCAGAAGACAACGATTTTGTTGCCCTCCGCTGAAGGTCGACATCGGTCGCGGATAGTCCTCCTTTTGAAAACCGAGACCCTGCAAAACTTCATCAATGCGGTGATCGATATGGAAGGCATCAAGTCGGTCGAGTTTGTCGTGCAATTGATCGTATCGGCGATGAAGTCGTGATTGAACTTCTGTGTCTGTCGATTTGGCGAGTTGCTGCGTCAATTCGAGCATCTCATGTTGAAGCTGGTAGAGAGACGCGAGCCCCGCTTTAGCGACGCTGTGCAACGTTTGATCGTCGGTGAATTCCGTCTTCTGTTCGAGCAATACAATCTCGGAATTCGGATGCCGTTCGACAGTACCCGCATCGGGTTCGTCGAGCCCTGCAAGAATTCGCAGCAGTGTCGTTTTTCCGGTGCCGTTCGGTCCCACCAGTCCGATACGTTCTCCTGGCCGAACTTCGAAAGTAATCTCTCGAAGAATGGGTTCGGTATCGAACTGACGGGTAACCTCATGCGCGGCGAGCAGAATCATTTATAACCGACCGTGGTAAAACATGGACACAATGTCTTGTGACCAGTGTGATGTTAATAGAACTGGATTCATAACCCGTTTGGTGACGGAATGATCGTTCAAATGACAGAGAGAAGACCGCTATCCAGAGGGTTATGAAACCGTTTGTAGGCAAGCCGCCCCGACAATTCGGCAGGAGCGTGGAAATTATAGGGATTTTGTTCGTTACATTCAAAGTCGGTCACCAGTGATACGCAAGGCTACCCATTCGGGGAATTTGGCGGTTTCGCAACGGTGAAATGCCTGATTGCAATTGCAATCATCGCCCCGAGAGATGAATATAATAGTTTCGACGATGATGCGTCGATGCAACGCTACTCCTGTGGGAACGATATGAGATTTTCATACGGTCGTGCCGATCGCCAGAATCGCCCCTTGCTATCAAGGATGTCGCCATCGCTGACCATGACGGTGTTTTTCACCTTCTTAGCCAGTTATGAGATACTTGTGTGTGCCGTGTTGATGGCAGATACGAAAAGCACCGTCAACATTGTCCCAACCGACGACATCGTCGAGGCAAAACGTCCGTTTATCTCCGGTCGGTTGGTTGGAGACGAAGTTCCCTACTTTTATGTGCGGGCAGTCACCGGGCCGATGATGAACCGTTCGGTCTGTTATGTCTGCCGTAATGGACAGCGGCCGGTTGTGATGGTTCTTATGCAAACTCTTAGTCCTTCCGCACGCGATCTGTTAATTGAAATCGATCGTGTCGTCAATAAATCTCGTGCGTATGGACTTCGCTGTTTTGGCGTGCTGGTCAGCGACGAGCCGATGCGCGATGTCTCGCATGTGCAGACGTTTGCATTCGATGGCAAAATCGAAATGCCGCTGACCATCGGTGCCCCGATGGTGGCGTTACCGAGTTGTCAGAATCTCAATCCCGATGCTGACGTTACCGTGATTTTATATCGGCAGCGAAAAGTAGTCGCAAATTATGCCTTCCGCGGCGATATGCTTGATGAGGACGCAATCAAGCGATTGGGGCAGACGATTCGTGCATTCGCCGTTAAGTAGCGTTTACTCGGCTGCGGTGGCCTGCTCCGTTTCGATTTTCACCGGGCGTTTCAACATCGCGACCATACCGATGCCAACGGTCATCAGCACGGTTCCCGCCCAATAGGGATAGGAAATATGCTGGAAGTATAGGATCGTACCGACAAATGGTCCGCCGATGCGTGCTAAAGCCGACATGCTCTGTCCAACGCCCAGGATCCCCCCCTGCTCCGATTCGAGACTCTGCAATGAGAGCAGTGATTGCAGCGAAGGCGTGACGGCCGAGAACCCAATCGTCGCCAGCGGAACGATGGCGAACAACATGGAAAGCGACTGTTGTTGAGCGGTGAGTCCGATGAGCAACAGACCGATGCTCATCAGAACCGTACCGATCAACGCCAGCCGGTTTTCTCCCCAGATCGGCAGCAGACGGCGGACAAGAAATCCTTGGCTCAGAGCCAGGATAAAACCGATGTAGGCAAAAACATAAAAATTGTAACGTTGCCCTAATCCCAGATGCTGCGTCAGCAATGAGAGCGTGACTTCAAATTGAGCGAACGCAAATGTCGTGAGAAACATGGTCGCGAGAATGACGCCGATAGAGGGGCGTCCGAGTGCCATACGCAGACTGCTGATGTCGAGCCAGTGGTGTCCCGACGGTCGTGAGTCGCTCTTAAGCGACTCCGGCAGTTTCACCATCGCATATAAACACGCGATTCCCGAAAGGACCGCGGCGACATATCCGGGGCCTGCACTCGGTGCACCGCCGACTTCTTCCGTGACGAAAAACGCACCGATCAGTGGACCGAATGTAAAGCCGACGCCGAATGCTGCTCCGATCAGTGCCATACCCCGGCTGCGCTGCGTCGAATCGGTAACGTCGGCGATGTAAGCCTGTGCGGTGGGGATCGTCGCTCCAAAGATGCCAGCACCGATGCGAGTGACAAACAGCCATGTCAGCGCACTCATGCCGGCGACCGTCGCTTCTCGCTCGAATCCGGTTGCCCAACCAAACAAAGCGTAACTGATCGTCGAACCGGCCAAACCCAGAATCAGAATGGGTCGGCGTCCCACTCGGTCGGAAATTCGTCCCCAGATGGGAGCGAATACAAATTGCATGGCCGAAAATGACGACATCAGCAACCCGAGGGTCATTCCTTCGGCCTCAAAATATTTTCCATATCGAGGCAACAAGGGTATCACGATGCCAAAACCCAGCAGATCGATCATGACGGTGAGAAAGACAATGACCAGTCCGGTCCGACGAGGCTTCGAGTCCATCATGAGCTTTCAGCAGGTTGCGATGATTCAAAAAAAAGGATTGATTTCAAAAATGGCAAAACAAAAGGTTAAGAGAGCGAGATGATTCAGCCGGGTGTTTTTCGTGGTATCCAGGGCTCAATTCGATCGATGAATGACTTACGTGTTGTTCATGGTCCGTCCTATTTCACACAACGAACACCATGAAATACACGAAACATCATTTTGTTATCCTGATCAAATGAAGTGATTTTTTACGGTCGCATAAAAAGCCACACGAGCCAGCTTAACAGAGGGAAGACGACAAAAATCAAGATGAACGTCGTCCAGTTTGCACGAGATTGATCGGGCCAGCGTCCCATGATGGATTATGCCGTATTATGCAGAGAGGAACGAGATCAGGCGAGAACTTCAGGATCGTCTTCCGGTACGGCGGGGGAATCGGGATCGAACCATTCCTCCTTAAAGACAATTCGCTTCTTGTGTTTCATCGCCAGATTCGATGTGAGAGCCATAATGGCATCTCCCATGGCGACAGTGCCGTTGCAGCGTAATCCACCTTCCGATGGAGGAGAATAATTATTCGTACGGATGCAATGACAGAAGTGTTCCATTTCTTCGGTGTACCCGCGACTGACTTTCGTGCCGACTGCGTCGGCGGCGACTCCGGCCTGTGCCGTCGGAGCCAGACTGGCGCTCGCCTGCAGCACAGGGCCACCGTCGTCGCCTTGAATGAGCGACAACCGTTGTTCGAGACCACCGGCGGAACCAGGCCCCGCTTCTTTGTAGAGCAAGGCTTCTTGTTCCTGCAGCACCATCAAGGTGCCGCGGCTGCCGAATACGGTTTCGCCGTAAGGTTCCAGGCGATTGGTATTGATTGACGAGTACGTCACGATCACGATATCGTCATTGTCATCTTGATAATGCGGACCCGGGAACTCGAACGTGACGTATACGTGGTCGTCGATTTCACGGGTGTCGTTTTGTTTGTCGGGCGATCCGACCCCTTTGACGCCGTAGAAATTCTTGCCCCCGTACCCCTGCACCGCCAAGGGATGGACTTTCCCTAAAAATATGCTGCAAGCGTCGAGTTGATGACTGCCGAGTTCAGCCATCAATCCTCCGCCCGTCTTGTTATAGAGTCGCCAGTTGATCAGTTG
Organism: Planctomycetota bacterium; assembly: GCA_027618475.1. Classification (GTDB taxonomy): domain Bacteria; phylum Planctomycetota; class Planctomycetia; order Planctomycetales; family Planctomycetaceae; genus JAQCEJ01. The sequence continues at coordinate 103,206 of JAQCEJ010000002.1, forward strand.
TTCGACAGAATCGAAGCCGTATTCGGTGATCGTCTTTTCGAGAGCTTGGCGGTCCTCGCGGGAAATCGATTTATTCCAGCTGTCGCGGTCGGGAAAGCTATTGTTTCGATGCCAACTGGCGCGGATGAATTTGATATCGCCCAGTAAACCGTTCCGGATCAAGTCGTTGCAGTTGTCGTAAAGGACGCTGTAATGCCGTTGATGCCCCACCGCGAGCAATCGATTTTTTTCACGAGCGACTTTGATCATCTCTTTACACTGTGAAATATTATGGGCCATCAGTTTTTCGGTCAGCACATGCTTGCCCGCTTTCAGCGCTTCGATCGCGATGGGGGCATGTTGATTGAGCGGCACGGCAATAACTACCGCTTCGATCTCAGAATCGGCGAGGAGTTCCGAATGTGAATTATATCGTCGGATGCTTTTCACCTTATCGCGGCCAAGCTTTTCGATCAGTCCGACACGGTCAGTGTTACCGTCACCGAAAAAGGCGCGGTCCCGATTTGTTGGTCGAATATCGGCGATCGCAACAATATCCATATAGGCGGGGGGATGCTGTGTGAGTAGAACACTTCCTTCATCGCCGGTGCCGATGAAACCGGTTTTGACCGGATTCCCTGTGAGCTGAGAATAACCGAAGTATGCCGCCCCCAGAGTGGGAACCGTCGCGGCCACACCTTTGAGAAACGAACGCCGCGAATGACCGACGGCTTCGTTAAAGTTGTCTTTTCCTATTTGACGTTCTACAGGCGTCAGGTTCATCATTGTGCTCCTTGATCGACAGCGAGTGAGACAGAAGTTCGCTCTCAGCTGAAATTATTAGAGGATTATCTCATGTTCTAAAGTTTCCGTGATGCAAATTCGGTATCAATTCGATCGTCCAAAAAATGCATCCATACCAAACCATTTTCCTGTCGGTAACATGGCAAGAAACAGCAAGACGAGTATTTCAATCATGTGCTGATTGACGATCAACGCATGTTGCGGGCTCGGCGGTAGGGGAACGCCCGGAAAGGGAGGCATCGCGAGGTAAAACATCGTTAACAGGAACGCCGCCGCAAATGCACTTAAACGAGAGAAAAGACCGGCGATAAGCAGTCCACCCAGAATCACTAATCCCCACATTGTCGATTCATCGACAATCCGGAGTGGCGTCCACTGTTCGGGGACCGGACCACGCGCAAGCTGCTCCGGAGTAAGAAGTTGTTCGGCAGCTCGCTGCATCTCTTTCGTCAACGATTTGACCGGACCAACGAGTTTTGACCTCAGTTTCTGAAGTTCGGTTCCGATTTTCTCGAGATGATCGAACTGAAAATCCTGTTCTGCGTTCGCGAGTGCTGTCTCATAACTTTTGATTTTTTCGGGATAAAGCTCGAAGGCTTCCTGACGATAAAGTTGAATGCTGCCGAAACTCGAGGCGAGATTCTCGATTCGTGTGTCAAAACTTGAGGGATCATCGGGCAAGGTCGACCGTTTGAGTGCGGCTGTAAGTTGGTCTTTGTAACTGAGCCGCGATGAGAGTTGATATAGTCGTCTCACGGCTGCGTCGAATTCACGCGCGGCTTCGTTTTCTGGTGGCTTGTCGTCGTTGGGATCATCATCGACCAATCGTAACAGGGTGTCACGTTCCCGAGGGGTCATGTGCAATTCGCCGCTGACGATCAACTGCTTATTTTCGGCGTCGAATCGAATCACGCCCGCCAACCCCTTGGGGATGGAGACTTCGTCGGGCAACCGGTTCAATTTAACCTTGAAATCCTTCGGGCCATTGACAAGGAGATCGAGTTTTTTGAGCTGGTCTTCCGACAGATCGGGATGACGGGCTTTGAAGCGTGCGATCCAGTCGTCCCACCGCGAAACCATTGTGTCGAAATCGAGCCAGCTGGTTTCGTCGGGATCGCCGGTTGCCTTTCGGAATTCCTCACGCAGCGGTCCCTGACTATTACGCAGATAACCCGCCGAAGTCCACGGATCGGCCGTCGACATCGTGCGGACTTTCCACAGTCCTTCATACATCAAATGCCAGCCGATCGACATGCGAATGACGATCAGCCAAAAAGCGGCGAATCCGCCGATAGTTTTATAACTGCTCACCGATCCTTACCCTTCACAATACGTAACCATCGCGCCTTTGAGTAGGCGAGTGACTTCACGCTTCAGTATGCATTCTATTGTCTTGTCGTGGATGAGCCAATGTCCAGCCGGATTTCTAATAAGACGCCGACTGAATTGTTTCGCGGTGTCGATTGTGCTTACGCGAGGAGGGATCAAGAGAATTGATCGATGTCTTGGTGAAAAAAAAGATTTTCCGGAGGGATGTTACAAAGTATCGGCTTTAATGTTCTGCCCGTCTCGGGTGGCGGGGTTAAGATGGCAGCGATCTCGGGATGATTTTTACAATATTCTCGCCCCTTTTCGACACCCATGACAAAAAAAGCCGTCGATAGGGTATCGGCTATTTCTGCCGTGGGGGCAAAGACCGTCACCGAAAGTTGCCCTTCAACTGGCCAGCCGATTCTTGGATCGATGATATGATTATAACGTCTTCCCTGAATTCGGTAGAACTGCACTCCAGATCCACTCGTGGCCATTGCCTGATTGCTCAGCAGGATCGTAGCCCACGTTTCACGAGGAAAGAGCGGGTTTCTCAGTCCAATCGGCCAGCCAGAGTGTCCGGCGTGTTTTCCGCGAGCGAGAATACTGCTGTGTCCGCCGTGGATCAGCCAATCATCGACCCCCGCGTCTGACAGGACATCCCCGGCCCGATCGACGGCGTATCCTTTACCATTGGCGCCGAAATTCAGTTCGACACCTGTGCCATCAAATGCCACCGTTAAGTTTTCGTTGTCGAGCTGGACGTGATGCATGCCGACCACGAATATCGCAGTGGCGATTTCATCGGGGGTGGGAAGTCGATGATCATCCTGACAACGCCGCCAGAGGCGAAGCAACGGGCCTGCAGTAGGATCGAACGCACCGTTTAATTCAACCGAGAGTTCGCGAGAGCGGAGGAGTAAATCAAACAGATTCTGTTTCACGGAGAAAGGCATTCGGGCGGCGTAACGATTGAGCCGTGAGACTTCGGAACTGTCGCGATAAACGCTGAGCTGTTCTTCAATCTCGCCGACGAGATTGAGAGACTCCGACGCCGGCGCGAGTTGGGACTTAGGGCCTGGATTGAGAATCACCGTAAAATCGCAAGCCATAGCCCGTGCCCCGAGCCGGACGGTGTCACCGGCAGTGGGAATGATTCTTGAAGAGCCATCAGCAATTTCATTAAACAAGGAGTCGTTTGCTGTCGGCTGATGGTTTCCCACATTGGCCGCGAAACCCCGGGTCAGAAAATTCCGTCGGTTTGTAGTAGAATCGTTCTTCATGACATTGTCAGAACTACTGAGATGCCACGGCATCAAACGTCGGAAAAGTGACTCATGTACGGAATCGCAGCCGCTTTTTCCTGAATGTCATCGACTCCCTCAAGCAGTCGGCTGAGTGAGTCGAATTCACCCGTCACGAGCGCTTGTCGGGCATTGTCGCTCATTTCGCAGGGAATCTTTTTTTCGCCAAAACGGACTTGCAGGTCTCTCACATTTACAACCACAGTTTGCTTTGGATTCTGTTTGATCGATTCCGCCAGCGTTTCCAGAACTGCTCGTTCCACACGCACACAAGGGATGCCAAGTGATGTGCAGTTACCGAAGAAGATTTCCGCAAATGATTCGGCGACGACGGCATGGATGCCCCAGCGCAACAGCGACTGCGGCGCGTGCTCGCGAGACGACCCGCAACCAAAGTTTCGCCCGGCGACGAGAATCGACGCGCCTTTGTATCGAGGGTCGTCGAACGGATGATTAGGGTTTTGATTACGATCGTCTTCGAAAGCATGTTCGCCCAGCCCGTCGAAGGTCACACATCGCAGATAGCGGGCGGGAATGATGCGATCGGTGTCGATATCGTCGAGCAACAAGGGAATGCCGCGTCCTTCAACGGTTTCTACGTTTGCCATGATAATATCCTGATGAACGGTTTTGCAGATCTCACGGTAGTGATGGAATTAAAAAGAGTATCGCCGAACATATACGCATCAATTTAATAAACGGTTCACAACATTTCTCGTACGTCCGTCACGCTGCCATTAATCGCCGCGGCGGCAACCATAGCGGGGCTCATCAGAAGCGTACGGCCGGTCGGGCTTCCCTGACGGCCTTTGAAATTTCGGTTGCTGGAGGAAGCACATATCTCGCGTCCAGACAATTTGTCGGGATTCATTGCCAGACACATCGAACAGCCGGCTTCGCGCCATTCGAATCCCGCTTCTGTGAAAATCTTGTCAAGTCCCTCGGCCATGGCCTGATCGCGAATGGTTTGCGAACCTGGGACGATCAGTCCTTTGACCTGTGGTGAAATCTTGCGTCCCTTGACGACACGGGCTGCTTCACGCAGGTCAGTCATTCGGGAATTCGTACACGATCCGATAAACGCTACGTCGATTTTAAGGCCTTTAATCGGCTGGTGCTCGGTGAGTCCCATAAACTCAAAAGCTTCGCCCACGAGGAATTGTTGCTCTTTTGGATAGTCGTTTATCGCAGGAAGTTCTTCGGAAACACCGACGGATTGGGCCGGTGTGATGCCCCATGTGACCGTCGGTTCGATCTCATCGGCATTGAAGACGACGACATCGTCATATTCCGCTTCGGGGCCGGAGGCTAGACTCAGCCACCATCGGGCTGCGCGCTCGAATGCCTCACCCTGAGGAGCATGCGGCCGACCTCTTAGATATTCGATGGTAGTCTGGTCGGGATTGATGTATCCGCAACGGGCTCCTCCTTCGATGCTCATGTTGCAGACGGTCATCCGCTCATCCATATTCATGCTCTCGAATGTGGATCCTGCGTATTCGTAGGCATAACCGACACCACCTTGCACACCGAGTTTGCGAATGACGTGTAGCGTGACATCTTTGGCGTACACGCCGGGTCGCAGTGTGCCGTTCACTTCAATTTTACGGACTTTAGGTCGCGTGAGCGCCAACGTCTGCGTCGCCAGCACGTAAGCGACCTGACTGGTGCCGATGCCGAGTGCGATGCTACCAAAGGCACCGTGTGTACTGGTGTGGCTGTCTCCGCAGACGATCGTCATACCAGGCTGTGTCAATCCTTGTTCGGGACCGATTACGTGTACGATTCCTTGACGCTTGTCGTTGATGTCGAGGAGCGGGACGCCAAATTCTTTGCAGTTGATTTCGATGGCTGACATCATCTCTTCTGCGAGATTATCGCGGAAGGGACGAGCCTGATTGTCGGTGGGAATGATATGGTCGACGGTGGCCCAGGTTCGGTCGGGATATATCACTTTAAGTCCGCGTTCGCGGAGCATGGAAAACGCCTGCGGGCTGGTCACTTCATGGACGAGATGCAATCCAATGAAGAGTTGAGTTTCACCCGATGGCAGAGTGCGGACGGTATGAAGATCCCACACAGTATTGAACAGATTGTTTGATGGCTTGGTCATAGATCGTTTATTTTCACTCCTGTACAGTCAATTAGAGGCGTTACGCGTGATAGCAGATCGGCGAAACGATTGATTAATTCTAACGGGAGCTGACATTCGCGCGCAGTCTCGACTCAGGAAATTCTGCAATCGGTTATCGGTTTGCGCTGTGACATACGAATATTCGGTACGCTTTGTGTCGGTGAGCGTTACTTATGGCACTCTATCGGATGCACTTAAAATGGAGCGTGGTAGTTGTAACATCTATTGTAATAATGGCTTGAGTCTAATTTTGGCTTCGTTTCGGATGAGGTCGTTTCGTTGACCGTTATTCGCGCCACTTCGTCAGTCAGGTTTTGATAAAATTCGGTGGTGATACATTGTCAAGGGCTCAGGCAATCTCTAAAATGAGCAACTTCGACTCAACACCTTGCGGTTACAAAAGTTACAGGAGTCGAACCCACGAAGTGTCCACGGTGTCGTTTTCTTCTCGGCCTTTCGGTATCAGGCCGATACGTCGTGATTCACAGGGTTCGATCGCCAAATAGGTCGGTCACTTAGGACGAGCAGATTGTGTTTGAAAACCTGACAACCAGTTTGAAAGGCGCTCTCAGCGTCATTGGTCGCGGTACGCTGACCGAATCGAATATTCGTGAAGGGTTGGAGGCAGTGCGGCAGGCACTGTTGGAAGCCGACGTCAATTACGATATCGCCCAACAGTTTATCGAAAAAGTCACCGCCGAAGCGGTCGGTGAAAAGGTTCTCAAAGCCGTTCGTCCCGATCAGCAGATCGTTGGAATCGTTCATCAGGAACTAATCAACCTGATGGGGCCGGTCGATCACAGCCTGCATTTGCGGCGGGATGGTATCACCGTGTTGATGATGTGCGGTTTGCAAGGTAGCGGTAAGACGACGACGTGCGGCAAACTTGCTCGTATGTTGAAGGAGCAAGGAAAGAAGCCGATGCTCGTCGCGGCCGACTTGCAGCGCCCCGCCGCCATCGAGCAGTTACGTGTAATCGGCGAGCAGATTGAAGTTCCAGTTCACACCGAAGATCCACAGGGAAACTCGGCACTGAAAGTCTGCCAGAACGGCATGAAGGCCGCAAAAACAGCGGGAAAAATCGATGTTCTGATTCTCGATACCGCCGGACGATTGCACGTCGACAAGCAATTGATGCAGGAACTCGAGCAGATCGACACCAAGTTGCAGCCCGATCAGATTCTGTTCGTGTGCGACGCAATGACTGGTCAGGATGCCGTTAACAGCGCGAAGGCCTTTAACGAAGCGCTCGAACTTGACGGAGTGATCCTCACGAAACTCGACGGCGATACACGCGGTGGTGCTGCGCTCAGCGTCAAAGCGGTCACCGGGGTGCCAATCAAATTCGTCGGTGTAGGCGAACAACTCGATCGCATAGAATCGTTCCATCCCGAACGAATGGCAGGACGGATATTGGGTATGGGGGATGTCGTTTCGCTCGTCGAACGCGCCCAGCAGCAGCTCAACGCCGACGATATGGCACTTCAGCAGGAAAAGCTGAAAAAGGGCCAGTTTACACTCGATGACTTCAAAAACCAGATGGGGCAGATTCGCAAGCTGGGGCCGATCAAAGAAATCATGAAGATGATCCCCGGGATGGGATCGCTGGTCGATTCCAATCCCGACCTGGATGCAGAATCGGATATGGGCCGCATCGAAGCGATTCTCAGTTCGATGACACCGAACGAACGGGAAAATCCCGAATTGATCGATCGTAGCCGTCGTCACCGCATTGCACGGGGTAGCGGCACCGATCCTGCCGAAGTCAATAAACTCCTCAAAGATTTCCAGAACATGGCCGGAATGATGCAACGGATGGCCAATCTTGGTATGCGGGACCGGTTACGGGCAGTGCGGGAACTTGCTGACGGAGGGATGCTTAACCCCAATGCTGAAATTCACAAAACAAAAGAACGAAGCAAGCGGGGAGGCGGCGACCCGATAAAACTGAGGGAAGATAAGAAGAGGAAACGAAAGGATGCGGCGAAACAACGCAAAAAAAATCGTCGCTGACACCCCGTCGATGAATGACAAACGATAGTCGATGCGTTAGAATCGACAGGAATTCGGTGGGGGGATTAACACAAAGCAGATCGATGACACTTGGTGGATCTTGCGGCAAGTCCATTAAAAAGTCGATCGATTCCAAAAATTCTGCGAATGGTTTGTAAGGAGAATCGAGTGGCAGTTCGGATACGTATGAAACGCATGGGACGCAAGCATCGTCCATTTTATCGGGTCTGTGTGATTGATGGACAGAAGGCACGAGAAGGTCGTGCCATCGAAGAGGTCGGTACGTACGATCCAATGGTCCACGACAAGTCTCAGCGTGTGAAATTGAATCTCGAACGGATCGAGTATTGGATCTCGGTCGGTGCACAGCCGAGCCATAATGTCGCCACGATGATTAAAAAGGTGAAGACCGGACGGTTCGGCGAAGCGACTGCTCCCCCTCCGATGCAAGAACCGAAGCCGATCCCTGTGGCCGAAGAATCTCCCGCTTCGGACGCATCGACTGAAGAGCAGGCAGAAAATACAGAAAATGCCGAAGCAACGGCAGCGGAATAATTCCTGGTTGCAATTGTCTTTAACAGTAATCACACGTCGATGCGTTTTGATATTGTCACGTTGTTTCCACAGATTTTTCATAGTTACTTGCAACAAAGCCTGCTGAAACTGGCCATTCAGCGTGATTTGGTTCAGGTCCGACTGTGGGATTTCAGGCTCTGGTCGAAGGAGAGAATGCAGAAGGTCGATGACAAACCGTTCGGGGGCGGACCGGGAATGTTAATCGGTTGCCCTGCCGTCTTTGACTGTGTTGAAGCAGTTCAAATCGATGATGACGAACCGGCACAACTGGTGATGTTGACCCCGCAGGGACAACGGTGGAATCAGGAACTCGTCAAGGAATTTGCACGACGCCATCATCGACTCATGCTATTGTGCGGCAGATACGAAGGATTCGACGAACGCATTCGTGAGGGACTCAAACCGCGTGAAATTTCAATGGGGGACTTCATCACCAACGGCGGTGAAGTCCCAGCAATGGCGATGATCGACTCGATGATCCGGTTGATTCCCGCCGTGTTGGGGGATGAGGCAAGTCATCGGGAAGATACCTTTTCGCAGCATGATTTTTGGGAATACCCGCAATATACTAGGCCACGAGACTTCCGGGGGATGGCTGTTCCTGATGTATTACTTGGCGGTGATCATTCAGCTATTCAGCGTTGGAGAGAAGAACAAAGTCTGTTACGATCGCAACAGCGAAAAGAACACGGCGAATAAGAGTCGCCCGTTTGTGACATAAAGAGATAGTGCATTACAGTCAAGGAAATGGAACGATGTCCGATTTATTGAAACTCACAGAAGCCTCCAGTTTACGAGAAAATCCGCTGGAATTTGCAATCGGCGACACCGTCGAGGTTCATACGCGAATTCTTGAGGGAGATAAGGAACGCATCCAGATTTTTTCGGGGATCGTCATTGCCCGCCGCGGCGATGGAACTCGTGAAAACTTCACGGTGAGACGCATCGTCGCCGGTGAGGGAGTCGAGCGGACATTTCCGGTCAATTCACCGAAAATTGCCAAACTGGTGGTGAAACGCCACGGCCGCGTTCGTCGTGCGAAACTCTTCTATCTGCGAGACCGTGTCGGTAAAGCCACACGATTGGCCGAACGGCGCGAACGCAAACAAGATGAGGAATGAACCTTTCTCGGTTCGGAGAAGGGAACATCTGATGAAAAAATGGCTGCGTAAGCTCCTGGGAAATGAAGGGGAGCAATACGCAGCCAATTTTTTAAAAACGCTTGGGTATCGCATCATCGCGCAGCAGGTACGTACACATTTCGGCGAAATTGACCTGATCGCTATGGATGGTGACGTCCTGGTATTTGTGGAGGTCAAAACCCGGCGATCGAATCGTGCGGGAATGCCCGAAGATGCTGTCACTCAAGCCAAACAGCGCCACATCACTCGCGCGGCATTAGCCTGGCTTAAAAAACATCGGGCGCTCGAACGCCGCAGCAGGTTCGACGTCGTTTCTCTTGTGTGGAGCGACGATCATCAACCGCCGGACGTCCGGCATTTGATCAATGCCTTCGCCCCAGAAGGCTCGGGCAATATGTACTCCTGAAATGGATGGATTTGTCTTTCCTCGTTCTTTCTTTCAGATGGATCCGAAATGAAAATCGGTCTGGTGGGTTATCAAGGTGGAGGCAAGAGTTCGCTCTTTCAATTATTGACGGGCATTGTTCCTGATCCGAGCAAAGTCCATTCGGGACAGGTCGGCATGGCGACCATTCATGACGAGCGTTTCGATGGTCTCGTCAAGTTGTTCAATCCAAAAAAAATCACACCTGCCAAAATTGAATTGTTCGATACGCCCGGGCTCAGTCGCAGCCAACAGGAGGGAAACGCACAGAAACTTGGCATCATCCGAGAATCGGCCGTGCTCGTGCAGGTAATCGGTTTATACAGTGGGGGCGATCCCGTCGCTGAAGCGATGGCCTTTCAGGACGATATTATTCTCGCCGATTTGCAGGTGGTCGAAAACCGACTCGAACGACTGAAGAAGGATGTCGCTCGCGCTCGTCCTGACCGTGCCGAATTACAGAAAGAACTTGAAGCCCTCGAACCGATCGCTGTTCGTCTGAACGCGGGAGAACTTCTCCGCGATTTGGAATTCACCGAAATTCAGGAAAAAGCGTGTCAGTCGTTCCAGCTGCTCTCACGAAAACCGAGACTCATTGTCTTGAATACCGCCGATTCACAGAAGGATCCGGCTGTTTTAGCAAAGGTTACTGCGATAGGCGATCGCGTCGTTGCAGGCCCCGTCGGTCTCGAACTCGAAGTCGCTTCTCTTCCGGAAGTCGATCGTGAAGAATTCGCCTCTGCGATGGGGTTGACCGATTCAAGTAAGGCGGTATTACTCAAGTCGATTTTCGAAATTACCGATCTCATCACCTTTTTCACGTGCGACGAAAAAGAAGTTCATGCGTGGCTACTCACACGAGGTTCGACGGCGTTGGAAGCTGCCGGTTCAATTCATACCGATCTGGCTCGTGGTTTTATTCGAGCAGAAATTATGTCGGTTGCCGACTTGTTGCGGTTGAGATCGGAGCGCGAAGTCAAAGCCGCCGGCTTGCATCACGTCGAGGGAAAAGAATATATCATGCAGGACGGCGACGAAATCGTTGTCCGTTTCAGCGTATAACATGGGACACAGGTTTTTGCGTCGTAGGCCATCGTTCCCTTATACACCGTTTATCCTTTCTGGGCGCTCGGTACCTCAGGGGCGTCGAGGCGTTTATTCCGTCGACATCAGGGTTATGAAACTCTTCTAGACGGTTGAAAATGGTTTGACTTCGCATTGGGAATGTATCATGCCTAATTTCCAACTGGTCAGCGAATATGCACCGGCGGGAGATCAGCCACAGGCAATTGCTTCTCTGGTCAATGGGCTTAAGGCCGATCGTCGCGATCAGGTGCTGCTTGGTGTCACGGGTTCGGGCAAGACGTTTACGATGGCGAACATCATCGCACAGATGAATCGGCCGACACTCGTTCTCTCGCATAACAAGACGCTGGCCGCGCAATTGTACGGCGAATTTCGCGAATTTTTCCCACACAATGCCGTTTCTTACTTCGTGAGTTATTATGATTATTACCAGCCTGAAGCGTACATTCCGCAGCGTGACATTTACATCGAGAAAGATGCGTCAATCAACGATGAAATCGATCGCTTACGACTGATGGCAACCAGTGCCTTGGTCAGCCGTCGCGATGTCGTAGTTGTAGCGAGTGTCAGCTGTATCTATGGACTGGGTTCCCCGAAAGATTATCTGGAAATGATGGTGCCGCTGTTCATCGGCACCGAGATCGATCGTAACGAACTGTTGCTCAAACTGATCGACATACAATACGAGCGCAACGATGTCGAATTGGCCCGTGCCCGTTTTCGTGTACGCGGTGACGTCATCGAATGCTGGCCGGCATATGAAGAATTTGCCTATCGCATCGAGATGTGGGGCGACGAAGTTGAAAAACTTTCGATGATCAATCCGGTCAGCGGTGAGATGATCAAACCGGTGACCGAAGCATACATTTATCCCGCGAAGCATTTCGTGCTCCCGGCGGAACGGATTGAATCTTCACTGGAGGAAATTCAAGCTGAACTTGAACGGCAACTCGAAGTCTTTCGCCGCGAGGGGAAACTACTGGAAGCGCAACGATTGAGCGCACGAACTCGATACGACATGGAATTGATGCGGGAAACCGGTTTCTGTCCCGGCATCGAGAATTACAGCCGAGCGCTGGCAGCGCGTAAGCCCGGAGAACCACCGCACACTCTACTCGACTTTTTTCCAGATGATTTCTTGCTGTTCGTCGACGAATCGCATGCCACAATTCCACAAATACGGGCGATGCATGCCGGGGATCATTCGCGAAAGAAGACGCTCGTCGAACATGGTTTTCGGTTGCCGATGGCGATCGACAACCGTCCGCTGAAATTTGACGAATGGAATGCCCGACGCAAACAGACGATTTTTGTCTCGGCAACTCCTGCCGATTGGGAACTCGATCAGTCGGGTGGGGAAATCGTCGAGCAGGTTATTCGTCCGACGGGATTGATCGATCCCGAGATTCACGTTGTCTCGGCACGCGGTCAGGTACCCCACCTCATCGAACAGATTCGAGAACGGGCCGAAAAACAGGAACGAGTGCTTGTTACGACGTTAACGAAACGACTGTCAGAAGATTTGACGAATTATCTGCTGGAAGAAGGCGTTCGCTGCCGCTGGCTTCACTCCGAACTTGATGCGTTTGAGAGAGTTGAAATTTTACGAGAACTGCGTGAACACCAGTTCGATGCGCTGATCGGTGTCAACCTGCTCCGTGAAGGTCTCGATTTGCCGGAAGTCTCACTTGTCGTCATCCTTGATGCCGACAAGGAGGGTTTCCTTCGCAGCGAAACGAGTTTGATTCAAACGATCGGGCGATCGGCCCGCAACGTGAATGCCAAAGTGATCCTCTACGCCGACAGAGTTACAGAAAGCATGCAGCGTGCGATCGATGAGACGAATCGTCGCCGCCAGTTGCAGATGGATTACAACCACAGACACGGTGTAACTCCCGAGACAATTCAGAAGGCGATCCGTAAAGGAATCGAAGAAGAAATTCGCGCACGACAACTCGTGCAAGAAGCAGGTGGTTTCACCGATCTGAACCAGGCCGTCTCGGCAGATTTTATCGCCGAACTCGAACACGAAATGCTGGTCGCCGCCGAAGACTTGAACTTTGAACGGGCGGCTGAGTTGCGCGATCGCATCGCGCAACTCAAACAACAGACTGGAAAACCAATTCCTGAGGAATCATCGCGAGCAGGAACAAAAAAACTCGACCGCCGTCGCGGCCGCAAGGGGCGTCGCGGGTCAGGCGGTTCATCCGGTCGCCGGATTCCGAAACCCGAGCGACCCTGATATCATGACTAGATCTGGTTTCATAACTCGGTTGGCGACGGGATAATCGTCCACATTATCCGGAATTATCCGCCGTCCAGAGAGTTATGAAACTGCTTGTATAGAAATGACAACATCGAAACACACCCCAACCTGACGAAGGAATCGATAATGTCCGCCAGTTCTTTGCCATTTACGCTCGAACAATTACGCACCACGTTGTATTCAGCAGTTGTTTCAGATGCTCTCGACAGCATGGGATATCGTCATCAGTCGCCACGAGTCGAATTTCGACCGATGACGGTGCCAGGGGTCTTGATTGGACGTTGCAAGACGACGTTATGGGCAAATATGGCCCACGACGATCCACGGCCATATGAACTCGAACTCAAAGCCGTTGACGATTGCCGCCCCGATGATGTGATGATCGCTGCTGCGTCAGGTTCGCAGTATTCGGGAATTTGGGGGGAACTTCTCTCTACAGCGGCGAAGAACAGCGGCTGTGTCGGCGTGATTTGTGACGGTGCAGTACGCGATGTCAGCAAAATGCGGGAGATGGGGTTTTCGGTCTATGCCCGCAGTACCTGTGTTTATGACAGTCTCCATCGTCAACGCGTCATTGACGTTGATGTTCCTGTCGAAATAGATGGTGTGCGATTCTGCCCAGGAGATCTCGTCGTTGCCGACGATGACGGCGTGGTGGTCGTGCCTCAGGCCGTCGAAGCCGAAGCGATTCAAAAAGCGTGGGACAAAGTTCACGCTGAAAATCGAACACGTGACGCGATCCGTGACGGCATGAAGGCAACTGTGGCCTATGAAACATTCGGCGTTCTATGAATTTACCGCTTCGATCGATTCTCGATCGGTAACGACGATTGTTTCGACTGTTGTCGATTGAGTGCCAGATGACGTTCGGACTGCGATTGTTGATAGACGTAATGGAGCAAGCGTCGCTGTGCGTCCGTTAGAATCTGGTCTCGGCGCAGCATGGCCGTTGCTGCAGCGTGAAGTGCCGCTGGAAAATTCAGGCTGTCGTCGAGTTCACCTCTCCAGATACGGCCGAACGATGGAATGTGCTTGGGGAGCAATCCACCGTTGGGGAGAATCATACACATTACGCCGATGGAAGAACCGGTATTGAACAAGCTTCCGAGACCGGTCTTGGTGTGGTCGCCGATATAGCACCCCACCTTTTTCAGTCCTGTTTCGATCAGTTCCCCCTGGAGAGGAACTTTTACCGTCGAGTAGTCAGTTTTCAAATCGCTGTTCGTGCTGAGCGCTCCGAGGTTAACCCAGGGGCAGACGTAGCTGTGGCCGAGGAATCCGTCGTGATATTTATTGACGTAGGCGTGCAGAATGGTCGCTTCAACTTCACCGCCGACACGGCAATATGGCCCAATTGTTGTCCCACTGCGAATATTCGCTCGGAAGATTCTGGCGGCACGACCGATGTGAGATGGCCCTTCGATTCTAGTAAACGACTGCACGATGGCTTCATCATCAATCGAAACCGGACCATGTCGGGCGTCGATAACCACGAACGGTTCGATGTCCGCCGTCGGTGAAATCCATACCTGATCAGGCGAACCGAGAACGGTGACATGTTGAGGAATTTCGATTTGCTTCGGCATTGCCTGTCGGATGCGGAAGTCAATCAGTAATTGGGCTGGATTCGCATCGATGAGATCCCACGGATACTCGATAATTCGCCCGAGGGCTCGGCGGGCCTTCCGTGAGCGGACAACGCTCCACAGCAAGTCCTCATTCCCGTCCTGAATCAGGATCTGTGCATCCTGGGGGTCGAGCGTCAAATACACGAGCGTATCGTCAATAACTCCAGCTTCTTCCACATCGAGATTTCGCAAATGATGTATGTCAGAAGCTGTCGGCAGCCAGCGACCATTCAGCAGAAGCAATGGAGTACGCCGATCACCTAAAAAATCGTTGATCGGCACATCCGGATATTCTTCGTGATACGTATCGACGAGATGTTCGCGTACGAAAACCGACCATTCGTCGATACCAAGTTGGCGAATCAATCGCTCTCGCAACGAACTCGAACCGCACACGAGCTCAAACACCGGTCTCAACAAAGAGAGCGGAGCGAGCTGATGCGATTTATCGTCCTCGAAAAAGCCTACTCGAAACATGTCTGTTTATCCGGCACTTGATAGGACGGACAATAGAGAACCACACGACACCAACAGATCCTTCGAGTGTTCTGATGTTATACGATCTCGTAAAATACGATATAGGCAATGACATGGTCAGAATCGGATTCCCGCATCAGAACTCCAAGCGGGGCGACACTATACAACAGGGGGACAAACGCGAACAGAGCATTTTTCCCGACTCTGCGTACACCATCCCTCGGAAGGCATAGGAGGATATCATTCCGTTTGTCAGTGCAAACTCACTGTCAATGCGATATCGAAAAGTTCACGTCTTAACTGATGTCATCATGTTTGGAACATATACAACAGAGCGAGATGCCGCATCTCTCCGCAGAGTGTTGGTAATGCCCAGAACCGTTTCAGCCGTGCCAAGTACAAGATAGCCGTCGGGACACAGGGATTTGGCAATGCCGTCGAGAATCCGCTTCTTATTTTCTGCATTGAAATAAATCAACACATTGCGGCAAAAAATGATGTCGAATTCTCCCGGAAAGCGAAGATCATCGAGCAGGTTGAGCGGTTTAAAGGTCACCATATCGCGAATCTCGTTCTTAATCTGCCAACTTCGCTCAAACTGAACAAAATATTTCATCAGATATTGAATCGGTAGCCCGCGCTGAACTTCAAATTGTGAATAGACCCCCTCTTTCGCCAGCGTGAGAGCATTATGAGAAATATCAGTTCCTAAAATTTCGATATGCCAGGTTCTAGCAATCTCGGGAAATTGCTCGTGCAACAGCATCGCCAGTGAATAAACCTCTTGCCCGGTGGAACAGGCAGCACTCCAGATACGAATATGGCGATCGAGCCGCCGGGCATTGATCACCGCGGGCAGCAGGGTCTTCTGCATTTCTTCAAACGGGTGTCTATCACGGAAAAAAGAGGTCTCGCTCGTCGTCATGGCTTCGACAACGGCATTGCCGATCATGTCATCCTGCTTCGTCCTAAGTATATGAATCAACTCCGTTACGTCGGCGATCCCCCAACTTTGTGCGAGAGGAATCAATCGTGTTTCGAGCAGGTATTCTTTTCCCGCGCCTAGCGCAAGGCCAGAACATGATTCAAGATAATGGGTGAGAAATTCATAATCGATGCGGTTCATAATGCGACTGTTCCCGTACTTCTGATGCGATTGAGATGCGGAGCGATCCCATCCAGGAAGTGTCCGTGTGTGTCAAGATCTTGCGAGCGTCGGATTCGAATTGACCCGCACAACGCGGGAGTCGTCAACGGTTATCTCGTTGATCTTGCGCGTGATCAAAGCACACCTGTTTCCTGCAATTTGTTGCGAATAATTTCTTCGGTAAACGGCTTCATGACATACTCGTTGGCCCCCGACTGCATGGCCTGAACGATCCGTGGCATCCCATTTTCGATTGTACACATCACGACAACGGGTTGTGTCGGCAAAGGTTCAGCACGCAAAGCCTGCAAAAACTGCATTCCATCCATGATGGGCATATTCCAGTCAAGCAGCACTGCGTCAATCGGTGAATAATTTCGGACAATGCGAAGGGCATCCTCACCGTTTTCTGCTTCGAGAACATCTAACCCGAGAGAACCTAATACTCGTCTCGATACCAATCGAACGGCTCTCGAGTCATCGACCACCAGAATTGTTTTCATATCATGTTGTTTCCCTAAAGGGGTTTGAATTCAGTGTGACACCCACACGGGATTCAGAACTCAAGTCGTTTTCACGCGTCCCAGGACATCGAAGTCCAGCGGATTGCATCTGTTCTGCGATAAACGCGATGGTATCCTCCCATGCGGACTGTAGTTCGTCCGTCCATTGCGATCCGGCAAATTCCTCAAGTACAGCAAGCAGGGTTGTACGGAAGGAGGCGTAATCACTGCGGGAAATTCCATACTCGATGTGACGCAAACACAGGTCGTGCAATAATCTTGTAAGCACGACAGGGCGATTCGCCGATTTGACGACGATCGCCAATAATTGGATGAATTGTTGTCTTAGATCAGGAAAATTTGTATGGACAAAAAACGCTTTGTATGCAGGATAGTCCTTGATTAGCTTCTCGAAAAAGCGTTTTGCCAAACGGTCGGACTGCGGTGCGAACAGTTCGAAAGACTGTTGCAAGTGCTTTGAATTCAAGAGAGGAGAGCTGTCTGCCAGAGATGGTGCCGGTGGATTCTCGATCACGCGTGTGAGATCTTTATTGTAAGTCCTGTGGTCGAATTTCGAATCGTCACATGACTTGACCAGATGGACTTGTTTTCCGGTGATTTGTGGCAGGTCACACTCGGGCGTGAAAACCAAGTCTGTCTCATTAGCAATAAAGACGCCGTTTTGTGTAGCACTCAGGCATTTCGTATCCGTGATGTCCGATATCCCGGACGATGTGTTCGGAGTATTCAATGCTGACACGGCTATTGTATTAATGATGCGTGGATCGTCATCAACATCTGCTTCACCTGCTGGGCTCACGTCTGACGAGGCCGGATTACCACGCAGAGCGAGGTTGCTTAGTCTCTCGATCAGATCAGCAGTGTCGCGTCGTGGTTCTTGGCCTGTTGCTTCCAGCGTCCGAAGAAACGATCTGATTTCATCGACCGCTTCGTGTACAATCGATATGGAGCATGGCGTCACGGAAAGCAAATGCTCTCGCATCTGACCGATGACGTTTTCTGTCGCATGAGCGAGATGTCCCAATCCTGCCAGGCCGATAAAACCGCACGTTCCCTTGATCGTATGAATCGTTCGAAAAATACTGGCCAGCAAATCGACGTTATTGGGCTCCATTTCCAACGTGACAATCTGGTTGTCGATTCCAGCCAGGTTTTCCCAGCATTCGGCGAGAAATTCCTCCAGAATATCGTCATCCATACGATACAACCCTTTGTGGGACCGACGATCTTTGTCGAGGCTATTGCAACGCCGAGTGAGGACAACACATACGGTGCGATCAACGGAGGGGGGGACCTCCTCAACGTCAATAGATAGCGGTGGTTCCTTGATGAATTGCCATTGTGTTGGTGAGACTGACTTCAGCAATTTTAGAGAAGCCGGAGCTGTCAAACTGAGCGATCGCTTTATAGGAATCGCTTTCGTCCGCTCGGCGACACGACGTGTTCTATCGACAAGACAGTCGTAATATATTTACAGCTACCTCTTTGTAACACGATAATGCGCACTGAACGCCGCGCCGATTTTGACGTTTCTACGACCACTGTCAGTCCTACTGAGAGCAGCAGGAACTCCGATCGTTTCGATTGTGGTTGCGTCATACCAAAGTGCGAGCGGTCTTCGGTCCGGGTTAACATGAAGATTGTTTTATGACTTGTGGATTGGCGAGTAGTTGTTTCCCAAGAAACGGCTTACTACAATAATCGCGCGTGCGCAAAGTCGACCTGAACATTCGGTGTGTTGCGCGAAATGGTGAAACAGATACTGATGGTCGATTCCAACTTGGAAAATACGTAAACCGTAGACAGATTTGACCGGTAGGATTGAAATAGAAACAGGCATCTTAAGGAGAAGTTTGATGGCAGCGGTTAAAGTGGGGATTAACGGATTTGGACGGATCGGTCGAATTACATTACGCGTGATGATGTCCCGCCCCGACGAATTCGACGTACAGGCGATCAATGACTTAGGCGATCCGCAGCACCTCGGCCTGCTGCTCAAATACGATAGCGTGCAGGGACGATTTCCAGGGACCGTCGAAGTCGAAGGCAGCACGCTTATCGTTAACGGTAAACGTATTCGGGTCTGTGCCGAACGCGATCCTCGCAAACTGCCCTGGAAGGAATTGGGAGTTGAAGTGGCCCTTGAATCGACCGGGTTTTTTACAAATAGAGCAAAAGAAGATAAGCCTGGTTATGACAGCCACATTAGTGCCGGAGCCCGCAAAGTCGTGATTTCCGCACCGGCAAAGGATAAGCCCGATTTGACGGTCGTTCAAGGGGTCAATGACGAGCTGCTGACATCAGGGCATCACTGCATATCGAATGCCAGTTGCACAACGAACTGTTTAGCGCCGATGGCCAAAATCTTGCACGAAACATTCGGCATCGAAACAGGTTTGATGACGACCGTGCACGCTTACACGAACGACCAGCGCGTGTCAGATCAATTGCATTCCGATCCACTACGTGCCCGCGCAGCCGCTTTAAATATCATTCCGACTTCGACGGGAGCCGCAAAGGCCGTGGGGGAAGTCCTTCCTGAGCTCAATGGGAAGTTGACCGGATTGAGTTTGCGAGTTCCGGTAGCCGCCGGCAGTATTACAGACCTGACAGTCAACCTGAAAAAAGATGCCACCGCCGATGCCGTGAATGCCGCCATGAAAGCTGCTGCGGAAGGGCGTCTCAAGGGGATTCTACAATACAATACCGATCCAATCGTTTCATCCGACATCGTGGGCAATACCCATAGTTGCATCTTCGATTCGACGTGGACGACGTCGATTGGCTCACGGATGGTTAAAGTCATGGGCTGGTACGATAACGAATACGGATATTCGAGCCGTACCGCCGATTTGATTGCACGAATCGCAAAACTTTAGTTCTCAAGCGACGTATAAAAAGTTGAATCGGTGCGACTCGAATCTAGAACTGAAGACGATCCATTGGTGGACTCGTCAACATCCCACTCTTTGACCCTAAGGCGAAGGAGCGGGCTGGCAATGCATAACATATTCACTTGAAATGACTTACAGGCTGTTGGTGTTGTGGGTATGCTCACTGCTGGCAGCGGTTTGCGTACTTTCCACGGGAAATGCCTCTTGAGTTCGCCGCTGTCAAGTGTATACGCAATAGCAGTGCGGTTTCCTCTTCGGCTTTACTCAGCTTCAAGATTACGTACAATGTTGAACTTGGTGATCGATCATTTCAATATCATCAAAGCCTAAGTTAACCGATACCGATATGTTGCGTGTGTGGGCCGATTTCTAATGAATCATTTACATCGTTAACATTCGGTTCTTTTCACCACTCGTAAACGAATACCTGATATGGGCCGAATGGCGACTCTGGATTCATTCCGGAGGAAATCTCCCATAATTGCACCCTCGATGCTGAAGTGTGACTACGGCAACTTGCACCGTGAGGTGTCGTTGCTGGAAGCCGCGGGTGCCGAATCGCTCCATCTGGATGTCATGGATGGACACTTCGTCCCGAATCTCTCCTATGGTGCAATGGTCGTTAAACGTATTCGCGAGTTGACCGATCGGATATTGGATGCTCACCTGATGATTTCCGACCCTGGCAGGTATCTCGACGATTTTGTCGATGCGGGCTGCGATAGTGTGACAATTCACATTGAAGCCGTCCCCGATCCGACTGAACTGTTGCATGCCATTCGTCAGCAGGACGTCGTTGCCGGTCTCGCCATCAATCCTGAAACACCAGTGGAGGCTGTCGAGCCTTTTCTGTCGTTGTGCGATTTGATTTTGGTCATGAGTGTCGAACCGGGTTTCGGCGGGCAGAAATTTATCCCATCCGCCTTAAATAAACTGACTCGCCTCCGCGAGTTGAGCAACGCCCAGGCAACATTTTCCATCGATGGTGGTATTGATCTGACAACGGTCGGCTCGGCTGCTGCCGCTGGTGTCGATATCTGTGTAGTGGGATCGGCAATCTTTGATTCCTCAGATTATCGTGCTTCGATGCAACAATTACGCATCGAAGCACATTCGTGTCGTCAGGCTGCAGCATTGTAAGAAAATTTTTATGTCACGCGTTATTCTTATCTCTCCCGGGTCAACCGATTTCGACGAACAGGCTCGCATACAGGGCACGCTTGAACTCCCGTTGAATCAAAACGGTATCAGGCAGGTTCAGGAAATGGTTTCTGATCTGGGGCCGTTATCGTTGGAAGCGATTTATTCGGCCCCGGAAGGTGCTGCCCGCGAGACAGCCGATCTCGTTGGGACTTCTCTGGGGATTCGTGTTACACCATCCGATGATCTCAGAAATCTGAATCAGGGTTTATGGCAAGGACTGCAGATCGATGAAATCCGCCGAAAATTCCCTCGCGTCTTCAAACAATGGGAAGAATCACCCGAGACAATTCGGCCTCCCGATGGTGAAACGATTTCTGAAGCAAAATCTCGGATCAAAAAAGGCTTGCAAAAACCTCTCTTAAAATACAAATCGATCGCGATCGTGGCTCCTGAACCGGCGGCGAGTCTGATTCGCCAGATTATTTCGAATGATGACGAAGCCGAAATATGTCCGATTTGTAATGGACCTCGTGGAGCCGGTTGGGAAGACTTGTTGCCGATTGATGTCGTATCTCCTGCTCCGTCAGATGAAAATACACTTTCCGACCACACGCTTCAGCCTCCCCCCCTGACCTTCACCGCTCTTCCAGGAGCATCCCATTCATGAGTACGTCACCTCAGCAATCAGAAGTCTCCGCTTCACAGGATCTTCCGCGTAAGCGCGGCGTTCCTGAGGGGCTATGGATTCGATGCGACGGATGTCATGACACCGTGTTTCGCAAAATGGTGGAGAAAAATCTTGGCGTCTGTCCACAAGCGGGTTGTGGCCACCATTTTTATGTGCCTGCCAAAAGCCGTATTCAGCAACTGTTGGACGAAGGAAGTTTTGAAGAATGGTTTGCCGAGATTTTGCCTCTCGATCCTCTGTCATTTCACGATAAAAAACCATACCGCGATCGCTTGCGGGATGAACAGCAAAAGTCGGGATTGAGCGAAGCGTGTCTCGTCGGACGCGGTTACCTTCGAGGACGTCCTGTCGTGCTCGGGGTAACCGATTCATCGTTTATCATGGGGAGCATGGGGTCGGTCGTTGGCGAAAAATTGACGCGAGCAATCGAAGCCGCCACGCGATTACAGTTGCCGCTGCTGATCGTAAGTGGTTCCGGAGGGGGAGCCCGTATGCACGAAGGGATTTATTCTCTGATGCAGATGGGCAAAGTCTGCGCGGCGCTGGGGCGGTTCCATGAGAAAAAGGGGTTGTACATCTCAGTATTGACGAATCCGACGATGGGAGGGGTTGCCGCAAGTTTTGCGTCGTTAGGTGATGTGATCCTGGCTGAGCCAAAGGCGCTGATCGGTTTTGCGGGACCGCGCGTCGTACAGGCGACCTGCAAGATTGAGCTTCCCAAAGGATTCCAGACAAGTGAATTCCTGCTCGAGCATGGATTCATCGACAGGATCGTCGCCCGCGCTGATTTACGCAGTGAGATCGCGCGCATCATCGACTACTGCGGATAGGGCTCCGGTCGTCGCGAGTTATTCATGGCGTTCGAACATCGTGGTTCCGTCGAACCATGCCATCGATAACAATATGTCGCCGATCGGGAAATTTCGTTTTCTTCCTTGACATGATGATTTCTGCGGATGCGAAAACAACGCGACTATCGCTAAAATCATCGAAGCATTCAGACATCGGATGAAATTAGAGATCCGATCACCAGTCCTCTGAACCCGAATTCGTGCACATGTTTGCGTACGAGATATTTGTTTTCCCGCAACGAGGATGACCGCACATGGGGTTCTTCAAGAACCTGTTTCGTCGAACGCCCAAAGTCGAAAAAATCGACGTTGCAAAGCGTTTTGAATTGATGAACCGAATCGGTCAGGGGAGCATGTCCAAAGTCTGGAAAGCCCGCGATCCTGCGGGGAAAATCGTCGCCATCAAGATTCTGGATCGCGTAAAAACCAAAAAGCTCGAAGCTCGGTTTGTAGGACTCAACAAACCGACTGAAGGAGAGATTGCGATCAAGCTCGATCACCCGCATATCGTCAAGACGTATGAATGCGGCATCACGACGAACGACGAGCAGTTTCTCGTTATGGAATATATTGACGGCGTCAGTTTGAGCTATCTGATCGATGCTCAGAACGATGCAATGAAAAAAAATCGCCTGCGATTTGCTATCGAACTGGGTGAGGCTATCGCCTACTTCCATAAACAAAATCTGATTCACCGCGATCTGTGTCCGCACAATGTGCTTCTCGATCGCGACTATTCCATTAAGTTAATTGATTTCGGTCTGGTTGTACCCAATACGGCTGAATTTCGCAAACCTGGAAACCGGACAGGTACCGCGACATACATGGCTCCGGAATTGATGAAACGTCAAAAAACCGACCAGCGAATCGACATTTTTTCGTTTGCCATCACGTGCTACAAAATGTTTACGAAACGGATGCCGTGGGATAGTGTTGATACGCTGGAAATGATGAAGCAGCGAATGAATACACCACCAGAACCGATTACCACATTTGTGCCTGATATTGATCCGCGTCTGGCGGAAATTATTATGCGTGGCGTCGAATCGGATCCTAGCAAGCGATGGTCGACCATGAGCGGAATGGTTCAGGCACTCCGAGAGGTGCACGACGAAATTGAATATGAAGTGATCTGACGTCGTCGGCACGTCTCTTTCCAGTTCAGTGAGCCGTTTCTTCAGAAGATGGCTGTCTCGTTCTTGAATTGTCCTCACGGCGTGCTTACCATGCAGGCTTTTGATAACCAGGAAATGAACGAGAAACGATGGATCGGTTGTCTCAGCTCAATGCCGCTCAACGCGAAGCTGCTTCGGTGGTACATGGTCCGTTGTTGGTACTGGCCGGTGCGGGTACAGGAAAAACGCGAGTTATCACGTATCGAATCGCCCATCTTATCGATCGGGGCGTCTCACCCGATAAGATTCTATCGGTGACATTTACCAATAAAGCCGCGAAGGAAATGCTTGAACGGACTCAAAATCTGTTGGGACGCCGATTGCAGAAGAAACCGGTGATTTGCACGTTTCATTCGCTGTGCGTCAGAATTTTGCGGCAGGATATCGAACACCTCGGTTACCCGCGAAATTTTTCAATACAGGATCGCGGCGATCAGGAATCGATCGCTCGAACTGCCCTTCGCGACATTCGCGTCACCGATAAAATGCTCAAACCCGGTGATCTCCTCTCACGCATCGGTCGCTGGAAAAATGCGGGTGTGGCACCCGAATCAGCCGACCATTTTGTGAACGACGATCTCGACTTCGTCGCAGCCGCGGCATATCGAAAATACCAGAAACGACTTAAGGCGATGGCCGCCGTGGACTTCGATGATTTGCTGCTGCTCACCCAAAAACTTCTTGGAGAACATCCAGAGGTGCTCGAAAAATATCAGCGGCTATATTCACATTTACAGATCGATGAATTTCAAGACACGAATGAAACGCAATTTCAACTTGCCGAGGCACTGGTACGCAGCCATCATAATTTGTGCGTCGTAGGTGACGACGACCAGTCGATTTACGGATGGCGCGGTGCCGAGATCAAGCATATTCTCGAATTCCATCACATTTATCCGGAAGTGAAAGTTGTCCGACTCGAGGACAATTACCGGTGTACCGGAGAAATTCTCGATCTCGCCAATCGTCTGGTGGGACACAATCGGGGACGCCACAAAAAAACTCTCATCGCCAAAAAGACGTTCTCGGCACCGGTGCGGTTTCTCGAATTTCCCGACGAGCAAAGCGAAGCGGAAGAGGTCGTTCGCGAGATTGGACGCTGGCACAAGTATAAGGATATTCCGCTTCGCGATTTCGCGATTCTGTTCCGCACCAACGAACAACCTCGTCTCTTTGAGGCGGAATTGCGCCGAAATCGGTTGCGTTATCTGCTCGTCGGCAGCCAATCGTTTTTCGATAAGAAGGAAATCAAGGACATCGTCAGTTATCTCAAGACGATTACGTATCCTCAGGATGAAATGGCGCTGCTGCGCATCATCAATACGCCATCCCGCGGCATTGGCGATGCTGCTGTAGAAAAGATCATGAACCTCGCTGTCAAAACGGGAGTTCCATTCTGGAACGCGATTGATCCCGCCCTCGCCGCCAAGGAGATTTCTCCGAAGACGCATTCAGCCTTGAAGGTATTTTCGGCAATAATTCAAGAGTATCAAACGGCGTTGCAAGCACATCCCGCTCAGTTTCCGCAGTTGCTGGAACAACTTGTCCAGGACGTGAATTATGAGGCGGAAATTCACAAACAATACAAAACGTCCGAAATGCAATTGGCGCGAACGGAATCGCTCGAACAGTTCTTTGAGACGCTCAAGCAGTACGCCGAGCGGACATCCAAACCAACGGCGCACAGTTTTCTTGAAGAAATTACGTTGTCGACTTTTGAGTCGAACGACAAGGACGAAGAATGGCTCAATCAGGATGCGATTAAACTGATGACGCTTCATAGCGCAAAAGGTCTGGAATTTCCGCGCGTCTATCTCGTGGGCATGGAAGAGGGACTCCTGCCGCATCGCCGCTCCATCACTATGACCGAATCTGAAATTGCCGAGGAGCGCCGGTTGGCGTACGTCGGAATTACACGGGCACAGGACCACTTGACGCTCACACGAGCGGCGTCGCGGATGAAGTGGGGGAAACGCCGCCCTTCCCCCCCTTCTCGCTTCCTTCAAGAAATGCAGGCCAGTGATGATAGCGCCGTGGTGGAAGCCGCTGTTTCCGAGCCCTGACGCTGATCGCAGATCCTGATTTCCATTCGTAATCGGCGGCTATTCTCCCTTCAATGTGCTCTATACATAACCATCGCGTTTCATCCACGGGACGGTGCTGCTATTATGAGTCCGAAGAAACCCGTCGGAAGGCAAATGGGCATCGTCGTCGACCGAACCTTTCGGCAAATTCACGTGGATAACGTGTGGTGCGAAGGAAGACGCCTGATGAATTCAGGTTTTCACACACAGACCTCGTCGAACGAGTTCACTCGACCCTGGCGACTGGAGCGAATAGCCGGCACAATGTTTGGTTTTTGTACAGAAGGAATCGGCTGACATCATGACTTCTCCTGAGAACGATGATGGAAAATCGATCCGGCTGTTACAACGGTTTGGTGAACTGCTTTATGTCTTCGATGTGAAGGCTCACGGCAAATGGTTCGTGCTTGCTACGGCTATCGGAATTGTCGCCGGATTGGGCGCGATCGCTTTTCAAGTGTTGACACAAGTCGTCGCTCATTATGCCTTATCGAATGTGGCCGGGTTCCCTATTTTAGAACCACATGGAGAGCACGCCTTTCTGGAGCACGGTGACAAGGATTTGTCGCCGATTTTGCTTGTTGTTGTCTGTATCGTAGGTGGGTTGGCTTCCGGTGCCATTGTCTATTCACTGGCCCCGGAAGCGGAAGGACACGGAACCGATGCGGCCATCGACGCATTTCACAATAAAGGGGGAGCCGTTCGATCTCGAGTTCCCTTTGTAAAAACGATCGCGTCGGCAATTACTATTGGAACGGGTGGCTCGGGAGGACGCGAAGGTCCAATCGCTCAGATCGGGTCTGGATTCGGTTCGTATCTGGCATCACGTCTGAAGTTGAGCACACGTGACCGGCGTATCATGCTCGCCGCGGGGATGGGAGCAGGTGTCGGAGCCATTTTCCGGGCTCCGCTCGCGGGAGCACTGTTCGCAGCAGAAATTCTCTACAGCGAAGCCGAATTCGAAGCCGACGTGATCGTCCCGGCAGCCATGGCATCGATTGTGGCATACATGGTCTATTGTCTGTCGTTACCGGCGGATATTCGTTATCGGCCTCTGTTCGGCAACGAGTTGCATTACCGACTGACGTCGCCCTTGGAACTGTTACCTTATGGCGTGATGGCCATTGTTTTGGTGATTGCGGCTGCCATTTACATCAAAACGTTCTATGGCATGCATCGAATCTTCAAAAAGCTTCCCGGACCGCCGCATGTGCGACCGGCATTAGGGGCGTTTCTGACGGCATTGACGGGACTCGGTTTGTGGCTATTGTTCGGGAAAAATCCACACGCTCTGGCCGTCATGGCGACAGGGTACGGCACGCTGCAGGAGACGCTGCTCGATGCCGCTGATATCGGGATGCCACTCTTGTTGGCGATTGCAGCACTCAAAATTCTCACCACATCGTTCACGATCGGTTCCGGTGGTTCGGGAGGTGTCTTCGGCCCGTCGATGGTCATCGGAGGATCCCTTGGTGCCGCCGTTGGGCTTGCCTTTCACGACGTATGGCCCGATGTGGTCACTCGACCAGAACCATTTGCACTGGTAGGAATGGCGGGATTCTTTGCCGGTGCGGCCAATGCCCCCATTTCAACGATCATTATGGTCTCGGAGATGACGGGCGACTACTCGCTGCTGTTACCCACAACATATTGCTCGACGATCTGCTTTGTCCTTTGCCGACGATGGAAATTGTATCAGAAGCAGGTACCGAGCCGTTTGCAATCTCCGGCCCACCGCGGCGATTTTATTGTGGACCTACTGGAGGGAATCAAGGTCAAGGAGGTGTATCGCCGTGACTTGACGCTGATCCATATTCCGGAAGGACTTCCTCTGGAGATGATCGTGCATCGCGTAGCCGAAACTCATCAACACTACTACCCGGTCGAGAATTCGGAGGGAAGAATGATTGGTATTTTTTCGGCCGATGACGTACGAAAATACCTGTATGACGATGCGATCTGGAAGTTAGCGATCGCCCGCGACATCATGGTTTCCAATTATCTGTATGTCACGCCACAGGATGACCTCAACACGGCGTTAGAGCGTTTTACGCAACTCAATATTGATGAGTTACCCGTACTGGATGACGGTAAATCGCGACGGCTGCTTGGCATGTTGCGCCGCAAGGAAACAATAGGCTTTTACAATCGCCGACTGCTTGAACAGAAGAGCCTTAAACGAGAATTAACATAAAGCCGGACTTCGATTTCAGTGTTCCACGGTAGCAAGTCGTTATCGCATCAGGTCTCTCCTGCTGTTGGGAATCTTCGTTTTGCTGGTTGACAGGCTTCGCCGTTCATCCCCCCTGCACCCTCCCTGATGCAGTTGCGCTAGGCCCCGAAAAACCGAGAAAATTCAGTCCTTTACCCCTCGCCGTTGCGCTCTCGTGCATCGTTGTTTCAGATTGCAAAAAGGGGCATAAATGCGATCGAAATTTCGTCTCACGAGCCTCTCGCGCCCCTTTC